>NZ_KV793361.1:0-142553 GCF_001808465.1 Trueperella sp. HMSC08H06 | reverse complement strand
CCAGGTAGATGCCGATGAAGAAAATCGCGAGCACGGTGGCCACGATCCAGCGGATCCAATCAATGCCGGGCGTGTCGGTTGGGTAGCTGAAGAGCTGGAGGATCAGGTTACCGACCACCACGCCGGCCACACCGAGGCCGACAGTTGCCAGCACGGAGATCGGGGCGTCCTTTCGGATGAAGCGGGCGAGGAAGCCGATCACAGCTCCGAAGATAATCGTTCCGATGATGTTGACCATGGGTGGACTCCTTTCAGGTCAGCGCCGCCCGGATCGGGCAACGCACACACTCATCTTACGCCCCGGTAGCTACTTATTCACATTTGCACCGTGCGAAATGGAGATGAGTCGCACCTGCATCGCCTTCACTTCGGCATACACGGCAGCCCCCTCCTCCAGCCCGAGCTCGGCGGCTGCGGCCGCGGTGATGGTTGCGTGGATCGGCGTCGCAGAGCCGATATCCAGCATCACGTTCACCCCCACGGCCCCGGTGCTCATCGACTGCACCCGGCCCTCGAACACGTTGCGCGGCGAACCGGGAGTTCGCTGGGTGCGAAGCGAGACGGAGGTGGGGTCGAAGACGGCGGCACCGGCGTCGCCGTCGGTCAGCCCGTCGGCCACGCCCTGGAAGGTCACGGCCCCGGATCGCAGGCCATCGCCGCCCATCTGCCCGAACTGCATGTTGACGCCCGCGAAGCTCGCCACGAACGCCGTGGCCGGCCGGCTGAGCGCCTCCTGCATCGGCGCGAGCGCCACGAGCTGCCCTCCCTCGAGCACGGCCACGCGGTCGGCAAGGGTGAGGGCGTCGACGATGTCGTGCGTGACGATCACCGTGGTAATGCCCGCCACCCGCCGCGCGATGATGGCGCGCAGCTGCGCGGTGGCGGTGGAGTCGAGCGCGGCGAAGGGCTCGTCCAGCAGGAGCAGCTGCGGGTCCACGGCGAGCAACCGGGCCAGTGCCACGCGCTGTGCCTGCCCTCCCGACAGCTCGCGCGGGTTACGCTCCGTCTGCCCGGCCATCCCGACGGCGGCCAGCTCGGCCCGCGCCCGCTCCCGCGCCTCGGCCTTGCCCACCCCGGCGCACCGTGGCCCGAAGGCTACGTTGTCGAGCACGGACATGTGCGGGAACAACGCCGGCGACTGGTCCAAGAACCCCACGGCGGCCGGTTTCTCCACCACCGACCCCGGGCTCGTGATATCTCCGGCCAGTAGCCGGATCCCCGTCGACTTCCCCGAGCCGTTCGGCCCGATGAGCGCGATCGTCTCGCCCGGCTCGGCCTCCAGCCGGTAGCGCACGTGCCTCTCGGGCACGTCCGCGTCCAGCACGAAGCCCACCGGCGCCTGTATCTTCCGCCCAGCCTCGGTGTCGTTCCCGACGCCGTCCTCCCGGCCCCCACCCGGGGCATCGGCGCGGGCCGCGGCACCGGCGTCGTTGGCAAAGCGGCGAGAGCTGCGGGCCTCGATGGCGGTGGTGAGCGCGGTGACGAGCAACGCGATCAGGATGAGGAGGAGGGCGAGGGCGAGGGCGGAGTCGGGGTCTTGTTCGCGCTGGAGGTAGACCTCGAGGGGGAGCGTGCGTGTGGTGCCCTGGAGTGAGCCGGCGAAGGTGATGGTGGCGCCGAATTCGCCGAGCGAGCGGGCGAACGCAAGGGCCGCGCCCGAGATGATCGACGGGCCGAGCACCGGCACCGTGATGCGGCTGAACTGCACCCACCGGCTGGCGCCCAGGCCCGCGGCGGCGTGCTCGAGGTCGGAGCCGGCGGCGCGCGCGGCGCTCTCCACAGTGGTGACGAGGAAGGGCAAAGACACGAAGACCTGGGCCAAGATCACGGCCGTGGTGGTGAACGGGATCTGGATGCCCGCCACGTTCAGCGCCGGGCCGAACAGCCCGCGCCGGCCGAATGTGGTGAGCAAGGCCAGGCCGGCCACCACCGGCGGCATCACCAACGGCACGAGGACGAACGTGCGCAGCGGGGTGAGCCACGCCGGGCGCCGGGGCGCCTCAGCGGCGCGCGCGAACATGAGCGCGAGCGGCGTTCCCACCACCAGGCAAATCGCCATGGAAAGAAGGCACGTGCGCAGTGAGAGCCACAGCGCGTCTGTGGACGCGGCGGAGGTGAGGATCGGCCCCAGCTCCGCCCACGGCACCCGCGAGGCCATGCCCACCAACGGCAGGATAAGCATGGCTAGCGCAATCGTGGCCGGCAGCCAAAAGCCCCGCGGGATGCCGCGCATTACTTGGTTTCGCCCGCGCCCGTGCCGAACCCGTACTCCGCGAGGATGGCCTGACCCTTCTCCGACATGACGGCGTCAAGGAAGGCCTTCGCGGCGTCGGGATTCGGGGCGTCGGTGAGGGTGGCGATCATGTAGGAGGTGCCGACGTCAGTGATGCCGGGGACATCGACGATCTCCACCTTGTCCGCCACCAGCATCGCGTCGGTGACGTAGACGAGGCCCGCGTCGGCCTCGTCGGTCTCCACCTTCGTGCGCACGTCCGTCACCGACTGCTCCTCCGAGACCGGCGTAAGCGTGAGCCCGAGGTGCTCGGCAAGCTGCGTGGTGGCCGCCCCGCACGGCACCTGCGGCGCACACACCACCAACTTCGCCGCGTTGGCCGAGGCCAAGTCCGTGACGCCGGCCGGGTTGCCCGCGGGCACGATGAGGCGCAGCGTGTTCTTGGTGAACTCGGCGGGGGAGACGGCGAGGTCGCCCACCTTGTCCATGTTGCCCACGTTCGCGGAGGCAAAGACGTCCGCCGGGGCGCCGGCCAGGATCTTCTCCGCCAGCGAGGAGGAGCCCTCGAAGGAGAACGTGACGTTGACGCCCGGGTTATCCGGGCCGAAGACCTCCTCGGCGATCTGCGGGAACGCCGTGTTGAGAGAGGCTGCGGCGAAGACGATGAGCTCGGAGCTGGCGGGGCTGCTGGCACCCGAGCCGCCCGGGCTGCCAGGGCCGGAGCCGGCGTCGTTACCGGCGCCCTGGGAGCAGGCGACGAGGAGGAGGGTAACCGCGGCGACCGCGGCGATCTTCTTGAACATGTGTGTCCTTGGGTCGCAGGCTTCGTTAAGCAAGACGTTCCTAAACATTCTTGAGCGAACGTTTACTTAATTTATAATGAGCCTATGAGTATTTCAGCTGCCGTTATCACGATCTCAGATCGAAGCGCCGCCGGCAAGCGGGAGGACATCTCCGGCCCCACCGCCGTGCGCTATCTCGAAGAGGCCGGCGTTAAGGTCGTCACCGCCACCGTGGTTCACGACGATGTCCGCGCCATCGCCGAAGCCGTCCAGACCGCGGCGTACGACGAGGTCGACGTCGTGATCACAACCGGCGGCACCGGCATCTCGCCCCAGGACTACACGGCCCGCGCGATGGACCCGCTCCTGCGCTTCGACATCCCCGGCATCCCGGAGGCGATCCGCTACCACGGGATCAAGAAGGGCTCGCCGTCGGCAGTCCTGTCCCGCTCGCGCGCGGGCGTCATGGTGCTCGGGCGCAACCGCACCCTGGTGGTCAACCTGCCCGGTTCGGTGGGCGGAGTGACGGACGGGATGGAAGTGATCATCCCGATCCTGCCCCACGCCGTGGACCAGATGCGCGGCGCCGACCACTGATCGCCCGCGGATGTTGGCCACCGTGGCCGGGCTGAGCGATTTAAAAATACTGGACGATTCCGGGGCGATCTTTCTATATGAGGAGATCGCCCCGGAATCGTCCAAAATATTTCAATCCACCCTGGTGTCGAGGCCGGTTTTGGTGCCGAGGCCGGCCCCAACCTATTGGGGCGAAACCTGCCGGCGCCGATAATTTGCCGGCGGGCGCTTGTTTTTCTGCCTGCCCCAACCCTATTCACACCAGTCACAATTGCCCCAATTGTCACCGCCCAGATTGGGGTGTGACGGAGAGGTGGTCCCTTCGCGGGACGATTTCGGCCGTATCTTCGTATATACGAAGATGAAGCTCAAATCGTCCCGCGAACGGCGTCCGGCGAGGATTGCCGGGTGGAAGTCCGGTGCCGACCACTGATCGCCGTAACTAACTGGTGAATCTGGGCTTGAAAAGGCCGGTTGTGCGCACGAAACCGCTCAGACTCACCAGTTAGCAACGTTCCTATAATTGAATGACCTGGAGGAGGTCCCCTGGCCGGACCTCCTCTTTGTCTGCCGGCACCACGGCCAGCACCTCGGCGTGGTGCAACGCGGCCACCAGGTGCGAGCCCGAGCCCCGTTCGTGCACGGGCACCACAACGTCCGGGTCGCCCGGAACCACGCGCGCGGGCAGGTACTGGCGCCGACCGGCGGGGGTGGTCCAGCCAGCGCCGGCCGGTAGCATCCGGGCGGGGTGCTCGGCGTGACCAAGGAGGCGGGCGAGGTAGGGCCGCACGAACAGGGCGAAGGACACCGCCACGGAGACGGGGTTGCCGGGCAGGCAGATGACGGGCACGCCACCCGGGCTGCGCCCGTGGCCCTGCGGCTTACCGGGCTGCATCGCCACTTTCTCGAAGGTCCAGCCGTGGGCGAGGCCGTATTCCTTGACGGGGTCGAACGCGCCCATGGACACGCCGCCGGAGGTGACGATGAGGTCGACGTCGGTGGGCAGTGCCGCGCCGAAGGCTTCGGCCGTGTCCGCCACCGTGAGGACCTCCGTGGGCTCCCCGCTCGCCTCGCGCACGAGCATCGCCAGCAGCGTGGAGTTGGAGTCGGGGATCATGCCCGGCCCGAGCGGCTCGCCCGGGCGCGCCAGTTCCGATCCGGTGGCGACGACGCCGACGCGAGGCCTGCGCACCACCCCCACCTGCCCGTAGCCGATCGCAGCGAGTGCGGACAGCGAGCGGGCGCCGAGAATCGTGCCCGCCGGGATGGCAGGAGAGCCGGCGGTGAGGTCCTCGCCGGCGCAGCGGATGTTGAGGCCCGGTCGCGGGGCGGCCGTGATCCGCACGGTTGCCGGGAGTTCGGAGGCACCCGCGGGGGCATCGGTGTCCTCGACCTTGACCACGGTGTCGGCCCACGGCGGCACGGGTGCGCCGGTCATGATGCGGGCGGCGGACGGACGTGCGCCTGCCGCCCCGGCTCCACCCAGTTCGGCCGGGCCCAGCTCATCGCCCACAGTCCCCGCCGCGATCTCCGACACCACCGCGAACTCCCAGGGCCCCTCGCCCGCAAAATCCCCCACCCGCACGGCGAAACCGTCCATCGCGGAGTTGTCGAAGGGCGGGACGGAGAGCAGGGCGTCGGCGTCGTCGGCGAGGGTGCGCCCCAGCGCATCGGCCAGGCGCACGCTCTCGGACGCCAGCCGCTGCGGGCGGAAGGCGGAGAGGAGGGACGCGAGGTACGCCTCGGGTGTCGTGAGCGCGCCCATCAGGCCTCCACGGAACGGTCGGATTCGAATCCGGGCCGCTCCCACGTGCCCGAACGCCCGCCGGACTTGGCGGTAATCAACAGGTCGGTGATGGCGGCGGAGCGGTCCACGCCCTTGACCATGTCCACCACCGCGAGCGCCGCCACCGACGTCGCGGTCAGCGCCTCCATCTCCACGCCGGTGCGGTCGGCGGTGCGGACGGTGGTGCGGATGAGCACGTGGTCGACCTCGAGCGTGAGGTCCACCTGCGCGCCGTGCACGCCGATCGTGTGGGCAAGGGGGAGGAGGTCGGGCACGCGCTTGGCGGCCGCGATCCCGGCCACGCGGGCCACGGCCAGCACGTCGCCCTTGGGCACGGTGCCGTCCCGGAGCGCGGCCATGACCTCGGCCGAGCACGTGACCTTCGCCTGCGCGCTCGCCGCGCGAACGGTCGGCTGCTTGCCCGTCACGTCGACCATGCGGGCCTCTCCGGCGGAATTGAGGTGGGTGAGCTTCATGAATGTCCTTTCTGGGCGGGCCTCGGTGGGCGCGCCACCACCACACCATGCTAGTGTTTGCGGGTCGCAACAATAGGGAGGACGCACATGGACCGCATCGGCCTCACCGGCGTGCAAGACACCCCACTTGACACCGCCGCCATCGCCGACTCAATCCGCAACGATGCCGCCGGCGCACTCGTGGTCTTCGAAGGGATCGTGCGCAATCACGACGCCGGCCGCGGGGTGACCGGCATCGAGTACAGTTGCCACCCGAGCGCGGCTGAGGTGGTGGCCGACGTCGCCGCCGAGGTGGCCGAGCGGCACCCGGAGTGCCGGGTGGCCGTGGTGCACCGGGTGGGCGAGCTCGCCATCGGGGAGCTCGCGATGGTTGCGGTGGTGGCTAGCCCGCACCGCAGCGCCTCGTTCGCAGCGATCTCAGACGTGGTGGACACGATCAAGGACAAGCTGCCCGTGTGGAAGCGCCAGCTCTTCACCGACGGCACCGACGAGTGGGTGGGCTCGGCGTAGTCGGGAACCCCGGCGCAACTCGTGAACCTGAGACCTGCCAGGCCCATATAGAACCGGTAGCCGGTATATTCACGTGTTCTGTCGAGCGCCCCGTTCGGACGGGCTGCTTAGCCGCCGATTTCTGACATGTAGCGCTCGGGCTGGATGAAACCCGGGTCGTCGATCCCGTGGCCGGGCTTCTTCTCCCACATGGCGTCGGCCCACAGCCGGGCGAGTTTGGAGTCGTCGGCGCCGGAGCGCATCGGGCCGCGCAGGTCGGTCTCGGTGCGGGAGAAGAGGCAGTTGCGGATCTGGCCGTCGGCAGTGAGGCGCGTGCGGTCGCAATCCGCGCAGAACGGCTTCGTCACCGACGCAATCACGCCCACGCTCCCACCCGGGTGATCCGCTCCCGGGGCCACATTCCACAGCTTCGCGGGCGCCGACGGGTCGGCGGTCTCGGCCGGCGTTAGCTCGAACTCCTCGCCCAGGTAGTCGAGGATCTCGTCCTGCGGCACCATATTCGCCCGCGACCACGTCTCACGCGGCCCAAGCGGCATGTGCTCAATAATGCGCAACTGGGCCCCGACGCGCAGAGAGTAGCGCAGCAAGTCGCGCAGACCGGCGTCGTTGACATCCCGTATCGCCACCGCGTTGATTTTCACGGGCGTGAGCCCCGCGTCGAAAGCGGCCTGGATCCCGGCGAACACGGAGGCCAGGCGGTCACGGTGGGAAATGTGCCGGTAGACATCCGGGTCCACCGAATCCATCGACACATTCACCCGGTCCAGCCCCGCCTCCGCAAGCGCCGCGGCCCGCTTGCCCAAGCCGAGCGCGTTCGTGGTGAGGGACAGGCCAGGCCGCGCGCCCGACGTCGTGCGCAAACTCGCGCCAAACGCCACCAAGTCCTCGAGGGACCTGCGCAGAAGCGCCTCGCCGCCCGTAAAGCGGATCTCCTCAATGCCAAGCATCTCCACACCGATCCGCATGAGGCGCATGACCTCGGCGTCGGTCAGCGTCTGCTCCGTGGGTAACCAGTCCAAGCCCTCGGGTGGCATGCAATACGAACAGCGAAGGTTACAGCGGTCCGTGAGCGAAATGCGCAAATCACGCGCCACGCGACCCCACTGGTCACGTAACTGTAGTGTTTCGGCAGTGGCCTCACTCATGAACATCCTCGCCTCGGTGTCTTACTGAACAGCCACGTTACGGGGTGGGACCGAATTGTTCAACACCAAGCTGTGCGAAAACGTGCACGGGCAAAACCGCAGGTGAGAAGGTGTGTGGGGCGGATCGGGGTCGGGAAGAAAAAACCAGACTTAGGGCGTAGATAGACAAGGAAAGCGCCGGGCTCGAGGAGGGCGTGTTCGCCTAGCCGGCGTAGGTGACGGTGTCGCCGTCATCGAACGCCAACGTGATCGAGGGTGCCGTAAGGTCGATCGTCACCGTGAGCGAGCCCTCGCCGAGGTTGCCGGGGCAGCCGGCGTTGCCTGGGCGCGAGGTGACGCGGTAGGAGAGGCGCTCGTTGGCTTTGTCCAGGACCTCGACGCGCGCGTCGACCAGCCACGGGTGCCGGCGCCGCGCGGCCACCAGCTCCTGGTAGTGCCGGTACATCCACCAACCGAACTCGCTCAGCTCCTCCGGGGAGGCCGGCAGGGGTGGGCGGATCTGATCGTCGGAGGAGGCGCCCTCGCCTTTCATCCCACGGAACGCCTGCTCATCGCCCTGGTAGATCGATGGGATGCCCGGCAGCGAAAAGAGGATCGCGGCAGCAATGGCGGCGCCGTCGTCGTCGAGGGTGGAGGCGATGCGGTCGACGTCGTGATTGCCCACAAAAATCTGCAGGCGGTGGTCAGCCGAGAAGGCGTCGTGGCGCTCGAGCGCGTGGGCGAGCTCCCACAGATTGCGGTCCTTGAGCGACGACCAGATGCCCTTCCACAGCTCGTACTGCGTGGCGGAGTCGAGGTGGCCGGCGTCGATGAGGCGCAGGTAGTCGCCGTGGATGATCTCGCCCACGAAGACAGCGTGCGGGAAGCGGGCGCGGACGCGGTCCGTGACGCGGGCCCAGAAGTCGGTGGGAACCGAGTAGGCGACGTCGAGACGCCAGCCCGCAATCCCGCGCTCGAGCCAGAACTCCATGGCTTCCACGACCAGGTCCTCGGTGGCGGGGTTGGCGTGGTCGAGCTCGGCCAAGTCCAGGTGGCCTTCCCAATGCTGGGGGTAGCCGTCGTCGGCGACGATAACCGGGGAGGGCTGGCCGTCCAGGGCCGCGAGCGTGAGCGGGTGGCGCACGCCCACGTGGTTGAACACGCCGTCGAGGATGATGTGCAAGCCGCGGGCGCGGCATTCGGCCACCAACCAGTCGAAATCCTCGTTCGAGCCCAGGCGCGGGTCAATGCGCAGGTGGTTCGTGGTGTCGTAGCCGTGCGTGGTCGACTCAAACAGCGGGCCGAACAGGATGCCATTGCAACCCAACTGCGCGACGTAATCCAGCCAGGGGCCGAGCTTGCGCAGCCGGTGCTCCTCGCCCGTGTCCCGCCAATCCTCGCGGATCGGGGCGCCCAGGGCGCCAAGCGGATAGACCTGCCACCAGATCGCGTGTTCCAGCACGTTTGCTCCTTTGTTTGGTCCCTCAAGGCTACCGCGTGGGGGGTGGGTGCGGGGGCGGTTTGGATAGAGGCCCGGGCGTGGTGGCCGACAGAAGTCGTGAATATACCGGCTGGCGATTGCTATGGGGCCTGGTGGGTCTGAGGTCCACGAGTTGTGTCGGGGGTGGCGGGTACCGGGCGGGTATCGGGGACCGCGCCGGCGCCGGTGGTCGGGGTCGCCGGCACTGCTGGTGGAGGCCGGGGACTCCTGGGCGGGCATGAAAAACGGGTGAACCCTCACGGTTCACCCGAATTCTGGTCGGGGTGGCGGGATTTGAACCCACGGCCTCTTCGTCCCGAACGAAGCGCGCTACCAAGCTGCGCCACACCCCGATGTCTTGCGACTCAATAAATAGTAGCCGCTACACCCCCGAATTCGAAATCGCTCACGGCAGTGCGCGCGAATTCACACCCGCAGGCTGGGCGGCCACCGGCACGACGTCCAACAAGATCGCCTCCGGCGGGCAGAACGTGCGTAGCGGCATGTAGGTGGCCGACCCAATCCCGGCCGACACCTGCACCCACGCCCCGCCAGCCTTCTCCTTCGCGATCGCAGCGCCGTCGCCCTTGATCGGCTCCTCGGAGTCGGGGAAGCGGGGCCAGTCGAACAGGCCGGAGGCGAGC
The DNA here is from genome assembly GCF_001808465.1 of Trueperella sp. HMSC08H06. Classification (NCBI taxonomy): domain Bacteria; kingdom Bacillati; phylum Actinomycetota; class Actinomycetes; order Actinomycetales; family Actinomycetaceae; genus Trueperella; species Trueperella sp. HMSC08H06. Next base: position 132,942 of record NZ_KV793361.1, on the reverse strand, counting down.
GACGGGTCGAGGTCACAGTTCGACACCAGCGCCCGATGCGGCGGCAGACACACCTGCCCGCCATGCGTGTGACCTGCGAAAATGAGCGAACACCCGTCCGCGACCATCTGATTGAGCACCCGCTGATAGGGCGCGTGCGCCACGCCGATCCGCATCCGGGGTTGTTCGCCCACGACGGCATCGCCTAGCTTCCCGACGCTGTCCCCCGGGTTGGTGGCTGGCTTTCCAGAGTTGCCCGTCGGCGAGGCCGGGCGGGTTTTGCCGGCTGAGATGGCTGTGCCGGCTGCGCCGGCGGACCTGGCAGTGCCCGCAAAATCTCCAGCGGCGGGCCCATCGACGGGATCTGGGAAGCGGTCGAGGTGCATGTGCGGGTCGTCCACGCCCACGAATTCGAGATCCCACCCGGCCACTGACATCTGGGCGCGCGCGTTCGTCAGGTCCGCCCACCCGCGCGCCTTGAACTCGGCGCGCATGTCCCGCCACGGCAGGGGTCGGCGATCGGGCTGGCCCTTCTTCGCCCCGCGGTTGGACGGCCCGCCCAGGTAGGCGAGCGGATTCTTGAACGTGGGCGCCACGTAGTCGTTCGAACCGAACACGAACACGCCGGGCACCTCCAGCAACTCGTCGAGCGCGGCGAGGACCGGGGCGACGGCGTCGGGTTCGGCGATCATGTCGCCCGTCAGCACCACCAGGTCCGGTGAGGTCTCCGCGAGGTCGCGGATGAAGCGCAGGCGCTTGGTGTGCCGAGCGAGGGTGTGGGCGTCAGAGATGTGCAAGATGCGCAGCGGACGCGCCTGCCCGGGGATCAACAGCGAACGACGCCGCAACACGTAGCTGTGCGAATGCACCAGCCCATAGACGCCGGCACCCAGGCCAGCCGCTATTAGCCCGCCGCCACCTGCCAGCACGGCATGAGAAGTTCGCATGTATGCCTCCTAGTCGGGCGGGCGGCCCACCGGGCCGCCCGCCATCACGTCCACCGCGTTGAAATTAGTTTCCGCCTGAAATCCAGATCTCGATCCGGCTACCCGGCGTCGCCTCCTGCCCAGGGGCAGGACTCTGCCGAAGGACGGTCCCCGCGGGCTGGCTCGAGGATTCGGTTCGAGTCACGTACCCGTATCCGGCGGCAAGCGTCGCGGATTGCGCGGCTTCCTGAGTCATCCCCAGCAACGACGGGGCGGGGTTGGCCACCGTGTCACCAGCCGGCTCCGTGGTCTCCTTTGCCGCTTCCTTTGTCTCTTCCTTTTCTTCCGACTCCTCGAGCTTCGTGCGCGGCACGCGGATCGTGGTCGGATCGGCGGTGGGCTTGGCGAACTGTTGGATAGGTTCGCTGGCGAGCGCGGCGTCCATGTAGCTCTTGAACGTCATCGCCGGGTACAGGCCGCCGTAGACCTCGCGGTGGTAGACCCCGTTGATCACCGAGTGGAACATTGAGATGTAGCCTTCGTGGTGACCCTGCCACACGGCGGAGGCGAGCTGAGGGGTGTAGCCGACGAACCAGGCATGGTAGTCCTCGTTCGCAGTACCGGTCTTGCCGGCGGCCGGGCGCCCGCCCGCCAGCTGGGCGCGCTCACCCGTGGCATCGCTCTTGACCACCTGGGCCAGCGTGGAGGTGGTCCGCCGCGCGAGCTCCTTGTCAATGACCTGGCGGCACTGCGGCTGCCGGTCCGACAGCACGTTGCCGTTCGAATCCTCAATGAGCGTGTAGGACTGCGGTTCGCACCGGTTGCCGTCAGCGGCCAGGGTAGCCATGGCCACCGCCATCGACAGCGGGGTGACCGGGTTCGAGCCGATAATCGCAGCCGGGTTCGGCATGAGCGGCAGGGGCTCGCCCAGCTCGTAGGGCAGACTGAGGTTGGCAATCTGCGCCGTCTCCGCGTCCCCATCCATGGCCACGCGTCCGCGCTCCACGCCCAGGTTGCTGGCCATGTCCATGATGTTGCACAGGTCGAGCTGGTTGGCCATCTGCCCGTAGGCCGGGTTGACCGATTGCTTGGTGGCCGTCAGCACGCTCATCATGCCCGTGCCGACGCCGTCAAGCGTGCCGGGCCCCCACGCCTCGCCGGGCCGCGCGCCGGGCGCGCACCGGATCTTCCAGGAGTTAGGCGCGAACTTCTGCGGCGTGCCATTGACCCGCTCCAGCGTGCCGTGCCCCTCCTTCAGCCACTCGACGAGGGTGAAAATCTTGAACGTCGATCCGGCCTGGAATCCCGATCCGCCGCCCATGTTCATGCCCGCGTTGAGGTTGAGCGTCATGTCATCCGGCGATTCGGGGGTGGGGTTGCCAAAGTTCGTGTTCTGCGCCATCGCGCGGATGTGGCCGGTTCCAGGCTCCACCGACGACAGCGCCATGTTGATGGACGATTCGTCACCCACCGGCACCGAGCCCACCACCGCGTCATACGCGGCCTGCTGTTCAGCCGGATTGATCGTGGTGTGAATGACGATGCCACCACGGTAGAGGGCCGCGATGCGCTCCTCGCGTGTCTCGCCTAGCGCCGGATCGTTCAGCACGTCCTTCACCACATACTCGCAGAAGTAGGCCGAAATTCCGGCCTCCGCGCACCCGTTGGGCACCGAGGTGACGTTCAGCATTTCCTCCACCGGCACGGCTACCGCGGCCTCAAAGTCCTCACGCGAAATCATGTCGAGCTTGTACATCTGGCCCAGCACCACGTCCCGACGCTTCTTCGCCTCCTCCGGGTTCGTGACCGGATTCCACTTGCCGGGCGCCTGCGTGATGCCGGCGATCATCGCGGCCTGCGGCAGCGACACGTCCTTCGCCGAGATGCCGTAGAAGTAGCGCGAGGCCGCCTCCACGCCCCACTGCGACGGGCCGAACTGGGCCAGATTGAGGTAGCCCGTGAGGATCTCATCCTTCGTCAGCTTATTCTCCACCGCGATCGCGTAGCGCGCCTCGTTCAGCTTGCGGGAAATCGAACGCTCGGTGGCCGACGCAATGAGCGTGGAATCGCCGAGGATTCGCCCCTCTTCGATGATCGCGTTCTTCACGTACTGCTGTGTGATCGTGGATCCGCCCGCGAGCCGCCCGCCCGTGAAGTTATTGAACGCCGCGCCGATGAGACCCTGGGCGTCAATGCCGTTGTGCGTGTAGAAGCGCTCGTCCTCAATCGCGACCACCGCCTGCTTAATCAGCGGCGAAATCTGGTCGGATGCCACTACGATCCGGTTCTCCGCGTAGAACGTGGCCAGGTGCGAGCCGTCCGCCGCCAAGATAACGGACTGCTCGGACGGCTTGGTGAAGTCAATATCCGTGGGCAGGTCATCAAACACCCGAGTGCCCGCGTTAGCAACCGTGCCCGTGGTGGCCACTATAGGTAGCGCCGCGGCGGCAAGAATCCCACCGCCGACCCCGGTGAGCAAAAAGAAGCTGAGCAGGGCGACGATGATCTGTCGGATGGTCATCTTTCGGCCAGAACTACGCATGTTTCAACAATAGTGGTTGCCACCGACAAAGTTGCGTGAATTGGGGCATGCCAAGGGCGGATGTGGCCCGTTTATCTCCGGTGTTCTGCGCTCTGAACAGGGTGAACGCCGCGTCCGCGGACCGGCCGGATGTGATTTTATCGGAGCAGTTGGGTAACATGTTGGTGAGTGACCGCAGTCACGCCAGTTCGGGAGCAAGGGCGCTTTCGGTGAAGGGATAGGTAAATGACGCAGGTATATGAGGATCAGACGTGGGCAGTGCGCGCGATCTGCGCAAACACTGATCCGGATTCGCTCTTCGTGAGGGGCTCTGCGCAAGCCGACGCCCGTCAAATGTGCTTCTCCTGCCCGGTCCGCATCGAGTGCCTGGCCGACGCCCTCGATTCGCAGATGTCCTTCGGCGTCTGGGGCGGCATGACCGAACGCGAGCGCCGCGCCCTCGTCCGCCGCTTCCCCCACATCACCGACTGGTGGGATTACCTCACCGAATCCAACGACGCCGTCGCGATCGAGCTTCGCGCGGGTCGCATTCCGCGCCTCTCGCGGCGTCCGGCAGCGCGCTGACACCCCGCCCTGCCCGTAGCTCGGCCGGCAACAATAATTCGCGGGCCGGATCGAGCCACATCGGCGCATATGTGCAGATGTGGCTCACATCGTCCCGGAAGTATTCGATTGAGCTTGGTGCCCGGCCTACTTGGCGATGAAGGTGACTTCCACTTCCACCGGCGCATCTAGCGGCAACACCGCAACTCCCACGGCGGAGCGGGTGTGCGCGCCGCCGTCGCCGAAGATCTTGCCCAGCAGCTCGGAGGCGCCGTTGATGACGCCGGGCTGACCAAAGAAGCCCGGGTCGGAGGCAACGAAGCCGGTCACGTGCGACACACTCACCAGGTGATCCACCCCGCCGGCAGCGGACGCCGCCGCCGCGAGCGCGTTGAGCGCGCACTGTTTCGCCAGGTCGTAGGCCTGCTCGGCCGACACCGCCTGGCCTACCTTGCCCGTCACCAGCTCACCCTTGACGAAAGGGAGCTGGCCGGAGGTGCGCACCTCGTTGCCGACACGCCGAGCCGGGATGTAGGCCGCAACTGGGGCGGCGACGTCGGGAAGCTCCAGGCCGAGCTCAGCCAGCGCCTGCGCGATGCTCACTCGACCGGCCTCTTCATGTAGGCCACGGGGTTCGTGCCGTTCGGGCCGGGGATAACCGTGACAAGCTCGTAGCCGTCCTTCCCCCACGTATCAAGAATCTGCTTCGTGTTGTGCATCAAGAGCGGTACAGTGACGTATTCCCAAGTAGTCATGGCTCCAGCGTAATGAGACGGGCGGGCCCCGGCAAGGCATTCGATTGGGGGTGCTCTACCCGTTAAAGGCAATTGGACGATGTCGGGGCCATCTGCGTAAAGGAGCAGATAGCCCCGACATCGTCCAGCTAAGCGAAATGCCCGAGCCGCCGGGCGGCGACTAGTGGGCGCGGCGCTGCAGGCGCCCCACCTGGATGAGCAGCACGGCCCGGCCCTCGAGGCGGATCCAGCCGCGGGCCGTGAAGTCCGCCAGCGACTTATTCACCGTCTCGCGCGACGCCCCCACGAGGTGCGCCAGCTCCTCTTGGGTCAGATCGTGGGCCACGTAGATGCCCTCGGGCGTGCGTTCGCCAAAGCGCTCGGCCAGGTCAAGCAGGGCCTTGGCCACGCGTCCGGGCACGTCGGAGAACACGAGGTCGGCCATCTGGTCGTTCGTGTTGCGCAGGCGGGTGGCGAGCTCGCGCAACATGGCCTTGGCCATCTTCGGGTGCTCGTCAATGTAGTTCATCATGTCCTTGTGGGACAGGTAAAGGAACTTTGACGGCGCAATCACCGTGACCGTGGAGGACCGCGCGCCCAGATCAAACAGTGAGAGCTCGCCAATGATCTCGCCCGGGCCGAGGATCGCGATGAGGTTCTCACGCCCGTCGTCGGAGGTGTGGGACAGCTTCACCTTGCCTTCGACAATGACGTAGAGCCGATCGCCCGCGTCACCCTCGTGGAACAGGGACTCGCCACGCTTGAGGCTGGTCTCTGACATGAGGGCCATGAGGGAGTCGCGCTCGTCGTCGCCAAGCTCCTTGAAGAGTTCAACGTTGGCAAGGATGTTCGATTCCATCCGCTTACCTTTCTACTTAAGTTTACTGAGGTCTTCGTGACCATGCCGGTGGGCGGTTGGGGCCGCGCGGCGGGTCGGGCTTGTGTCCGAGGTCATACACACTACATCTTGCCATGCTAGCGCGCTATTCGCACGGTGTATACGGGGGTTTGTCGCGCTAATCTGGTCTTACGCCGCCGATGGAGGTTGACATGATGGAACCCGGCTCGCCCGAGCAGGTCACGGAAATCCTGGGGCGCCTTGCCGCCCTCTATCCCGACGCCGCCTGCGAACTTGACTTCACCACCCCCTTCGAGCTGCTGGTCGCCACGATTCTCTCGGCCCAGACCACCGACGTGCGGGTCAACCAGGTGACCCCCGAACTATTCGCCCGCTTCCCCGGCCCGGAGGCCCTGGCCGGCGCCAGTATCCCCGAGCTGGAGGAGATCCTGCGCCCGCTCGGCTTCTTTCGGGCCAAGGCCAAGTCGCTTTCGCGCCTGGGCGGGGCGTTGCTCGAGGCCCACGACGGCGTCGTGCCCGGAACGCTAGAAGAACTGGTGAGGTTGCCGGGGGTGGGGCGGAAGACGGCGAACGTGGTGCTCGGCAACGCCTTCGGCGTGCCCGGGATTACGGTGGACACGCACGTGGGCCGGCTGACCCGGCGATGGGGGTGGACGCAGCAGACCGACGCCGTCAAAGCCGAGCGCGAGCTGATGGAGATCATGCCGCGCGAGGACTGGACCATGGATTGCCACCGCATCATCTTCCACGGGCGGCGGGTGTGCCACGCCCGCCGCCCGGAGTGTGGGGCGTGTGCGCTGGCGGACATCTGCCCGTCGGCAGAATAGGGCCCAGCCGCCGGGTCGGTAGAGTAGCCGGGCAAACGTCAGGACTCTGAGAGTTTTCGTCGGCAAAAGAGGCCGTTTTGGCCTCAGGGTCCTGACAATTGACGGGGCGCCGCCGGGCCAATCGGGCAAAACGGAACAACCGCCCCTGGCTAAGCCGAGCAATTCTTGACAAATCGGACATTGTGGCGCGCCGGTGCGCCGATCCCACCCGGAAAGCAGCTACTCGAGCCCCTGAAGGAAGTCCAGTAGCAGGCGCGTGGTGGTCTCGGGCTGTTCCTCGGCCACGAAATGCCCGGCCCCGGCCACTCGCACCTTGTGGTACGGCCCGGTGGAGAACTCGAGGTCCTTATCCCAGGCGCGGTCGGGGAGGAGGGGGTCGGCCTCGCCCCGGATCGCGAGCACGGGGATGTGCACGGGGTTCGCGGAGGCGCGCAGGTAGGTGCGCCCGGTGGCGCTGCGCTGCGAGTTCCACGTCCACCGCAGCTGGTTGATGGCGATCTTCGCCGCGCCGGGCAGTTGCAGGGCCTGGGTGTAGATGTCGGACTGGCTGGAGGCGCCGTTGTTGCCGGAGGCGGACCACTCGGTGAGTAGTGCTCGCACCACGGACTCCTTGGCCAGGTTGCGCCCTGAAATGGGGGTGAGCGCGAAGGTGAGCACGTGCCGCCACGTCCGCAACGTGACATGCATGCCCAGCCGGTGGAGGGTGCGCGGGTGCGGGGAGGAAATGGTGACGAGCCCGGCGAAGAGGTCCTGCTCCATTGACACCGCGCTCCACGCCAGCGCCCCGCCGCGCCCATGCCCGACGACGACCGCCCTGCGCGCCCCGAGCGCCCGCACGATCGCCACGAGGTCGGAGGCGAGGGTGAGCCCGTCTTCGGAGTCGGGGGTCTTATCGGAGCCGCCGATCCCGCGCTGGTCAATGGCTACCACGTGGTAGCCGGCGGCGTGCAGTGGCTCGATCTGGTTGCGCCACGCCCACCAATACTGGGGAAACCCGTGGACGAGCAGTACGAGCGGCTTGTCGGGGTTGTGGGAGCCGGCGATCGCGGCGTGGAACTGGGCGCCGTTGGCGCGGATGTATTCGTGGCGCCAGGGGCCGGGGAGGGTGATGCAGGTGGTGTCGGCGGGCATTAGGAATCGCGAAGGAGTAGGTTGCGGCGGGTGACGGTGGTGCCGAAGGCCTGGCCGCGGCGTCGTGCGCCGTGCGAGACGATGCCCGTGAGCAGCAGCAGCGCGCCGAAGACGGCGATGCGGCCGGTGGCGAGGTCGTTGCCGAGGTGGTAGACGACGTTGCCGGTAAATGCGTTGTAGCCGCCGATCGCGTTCGACAGCTGCTCCACCACGTCCTGTGCGAACTTCGGGGCGCCGAGCGCGCCGGCCCCCGCGAGCAGGACGAGCGTGCCGATCACGTTCGCGCCCAACGACGACGCCCGGGCCATCCACCAAATAATTCCCGCGACGACGACGCCGCCCGCCAGCTCCAGCAACGGCATGAGCTGCGGGGAGCCGGTCATCCACGGGTTGTCGGGGACGATCGCGAGGCGAGCCCCGGCGTCGGCGATGAGGTACCAGGCCGCGGGCACAAGCAGCAGGGTGAGTAGGAGGGCGCCGGTGTGGGTGAGGCCGCGGCCCTTGGGGGCGTCGGGGATTCTGTCGGCGAGGACGGTGTCGCCCGGGTCGGCGGACCAGCGCTCGCGGCGCTCTTCGGCGTCGGCGGAGCTGGCGGCGGTCATGAACGCCGGCGCGGCGGGGGAGTCCGGGGTGGGCTGCTCGACGGCGGTGTCCGGGCTGGCCGGGGAGCTCGCGTATGGTTCGTAGGAATCGCCGAAGGTGGCCGCGCTCATGACGGAGGTGCGCGTGGGGCCGCGCGGGGCGTCGTGGGTGGAGGATGCGGGATCGTCGGAGGTTTCGGAGCTCAGCGGGCCGAAGCCGCGGGGGCTGGAATCGGAGTCGGTGCTGGCGGGCGAGTCGGCGCGGGCCGGGCCATCAGCTCGGCCCTCAGTGGAATCGGCGGCCAGGCCCTCGGCCCAGCCCTCGGCGGGCGTGGCATCCTTGGCGGGCGCCCCACCCTCAGTCGGCTCAGCGCCCTTGGCCGGCGCATCAGACGACCAGCCGTTCCCCTCGTCGCGACCAGGTGCCAGCGGGTCCGCCTCCCATGTCCCCTCGGTGCCGGCCTCGTTGTGCGCGGGGAACTCGGGCTCCACCGACCCGGTGAAGCGGTGCGGCAGGCCGTCGTTGGCGAAGCTGCCCAGTGTGGGTTCGGCCTTGCCGGGCTCGGCGGCGGGTGCGGGGGCGGCGGCGCGGTCGTCGAGCGGCTCGAGGATCGAATCCTCGTCGTCGAAGGGCCGGCGCGAGTTGGAGTTGTAGGGGTCGGTAGGCGTTGACACGTTGTTCTCCTTCTACTTCTTGCTCCAGCGTAACGACAAAGAGCGGCGATAAGCCAGAACTTGTCGGCGTGCCTGTGTGGAAAACGCAAAACTATCCACAGTTGCGCCGCCGGGGCGCCGCACCCGCGCCGGATTCGCAAGACTGCCGGCATGGAGAACATGCATTCAGTGGTGTACACCGGCACGGATCGGACCGTGGGCGACGAGCTGGCGCGGCTCGCGGACCTCGTGGGGATTGATTTTGCGCGCCTGCGCGCCCCCGCGGTGCTCATGTTCGACGACGCCGACGCCCCCGGCCAGGTCGAGGCCCACTTCCACGAGATGTTCGCGCCCTACTTCCCGCGCGGCCGGGTGCGCCTGGATCCGCACGAGTCCGCGGATGTGCTCGAGCTCATGGCCGCCGTGGGGTTGACGATGCGGGGGCGGGTGATCGGGGTCGTGGGCGCACATGGTGGGGCCGGGGCGTCGACGATTGCGGCCTGGCTGGCGCGGCTGATTGCGGTGGAGGACGACTGCGCGCTTGTTGACGTGAATCCGGCGTCGGTGGGGATTGACCACCTGCTCGCGATCGACGCCGAACCCGGCAAGCGCTGGGCGGACCTGGCCGGAGACGGCGCGATCCTGGCCGGGCGCCTTAACCGGGTGCTGCCGCGCTGGCAGGATGTACGCGTGGTCTCCGCCGACGACCGGGGCGGGGTTCCCGACGCCGCAGCCGCGACCCGCGTCATCAGCGCGCTCGCGCAAACGCATGCGTGGACGGTGCTCGACCTGCCGGTCGCGGCCGGGATGGCGGGCAGTGAGTGGCACGGGCTACTCGATTGGTGCGACGTGGTGCTGCTGGTGACGAGGCCCGACGCCGTCGCCCTGGCTCACGCTCGCGCCCGCCGAGACCATATCGGGCGGCAGATGGTGGCGGTGGGCAACACGGTGGGATCAAAGATGGAGGCCGCCCACCTGGCCGGTGCAATCGGCGTGCCGGCGATGTTTTCCGTGCGGACCTTGCGCGGCACCCGCGGCGATCTCGACCACGGCGTCACCCCCGGCGACCGCAAACGCTCCGGCGCCGAACGGGACCTGCGCGCCCTGTGGGAGCACGTGCTGGAGGTGACGGCATGAACCTCGATCCGGCCCAGCTGGCGGGGATTCGGCGGCGGCTCGCGGCGGGGGAGAACCTGCGCGGGGCGCTTGCAGCGGTTCCCGGCGCGATCTTCACGGCCGACGTCGCGGCCCTGGACGCGCAGGTGCGCCGCGAACTCATCGGGGCCGGGCCCATCATCGCCCCGCTGCTGGAGGACACGGAGGTGACGGACGTTGTCGTGAACGGGGTGGAAGTGTGGGCCGACCGCGGGCAGGGCATGGAAAAGGTGGCGGCCGAGCTGGAGGGCGAGGAGGCGACGCGGGCGTTGGCGGTGAGGCTGGCGGCGTCCTGCGGGCAACGCCTGGACGACGCGAGCCCGATCGTGGACGGCACGTTCCCCTCCGGCGTGCGATTGCACGCGGTGATTCCGCCGCTGTCGGCCGAGGGCACGCTCATTTCCCTGCGCACGCACCGCGCCCGCGTGCTCACCCTGGACGAGCTGGAGGCGGGCGGCTCGGTGGAGGCCGAGGTGGGGCGGGTGGTGCGCGCGCTGGTGGAGCGGCGGGCGAACGTGCTGATCTCGGGGGCCACGGGCGCGGGCAAGACGACGTTCCTCAACGCCATGCTGTCGCTGATCGGAGCCGAGCAGCGGATTTTGGTGATTGAGGAGTCGGCGGAATTGCGGCCCGACCACCCGCACGTCGTGCACCTGCAGGTGCGCAAAGCTAACGTGCAGGGCGCGGGCGAGGTGACGATGAGCGACCTCGTGCGCGCCGCGATGCGCATGCGCCCCGACCGGATCGTGCTCGGCGAATGCCGTGGCGCCGAGGTGCGCGACGTGCTCGGTGCGCTCAACACCGGCCACGAGGGCGGGTGGGCCACGATCCACGCCAACTCGACCGCGGACATCCCCGCTCGGCTCGTGGCGCTCGGCACGCTGGCCGGTATGAACGAGGTCACGGTCGCCGCGCAGGCCGCCTCCGCGCTCGACGCCGCCATCCACGTCCGCCGGCTTGGCGGGCGCCGCTTCGTGTCCGAAATCTCCGTGTTCGCGCGCCGAGGTGGGGAGCTGTTCGCGCCGGTCGCGATGCGGGTGGACCGGCCTGGCGGATGCGTCACGCACGACGACGGGTGGGCGGCCCTGGCCCAAAGGCTTGGGTTGGAGCCGGGGGCGGGGGTCGGGCGGTGATCTGGTTCGGCGTGCTCCTGGTGGTCGCCTTCGTCACCGTGCCGCGCCGGAGCGTGGAGCGAAAGTTGCGCGGGCGGCGTCGCCCGGAAAAACAGCCCCGGCCGGTGATGGACATGGGCGCGATCGTGACGGAGGTGGCGACGCGGCTGCGGTCGGGGTCGAGCCCGGAGCGGGCGTGGGCGCAGACGTTGCAACACGCAGGGCTCGAAGTGGACGACCCCGTTCTCGGCGACGACGGCGTCCCCCTCGCGCTGCGCGGGCTCGAGCGCATGGGCTGGTGGGAGCGGCGTAAAGTGGGCGTGACCGACGTGGCGCTACACACCCTGCCCGCCACGTACGCCGTGTGCGTGATGAGTTTCCGCACGGGCGCGCCGATGGCCGACGTGTTGGAGGCGTGCGCGGCAGGGATCACCGAGTCGGGGGAGGTGAAGAACGCGCGCGAGGTGGCGCTGGCCGGCCCGCGCACGTCCGCCCGCATGCTCGCGGGGCTGCCGGCGATCGGGATTGCGTTGGGGTACGTCATGGGCGCGGACCCGCTGGGCTTCCTATTCACGACGACGCTCGGGCGCCTCGCACTCGTAGCAGGGCTGAGCTTTGAGGTGGCGGGGCTGATGTGGACTGCGCGGATGGTGGCGCGGGCGCGGGTAGAGGAGGAATAGGTGCTGGGGCTAATGGTGGTTGCGGCGGTGCTCGCGGTGGTGTGGATGCCGTGGAGGGTGTCGGGAGGAGGCGCTGGCTCGAGCGGGGCTGGGGCCGCGGGCTCGGGGCTGGCGCGGGTGCGCGAGCGGGTGGCCCGCGTCGTGGGCAGGGCCGGGGTGCTCGGCAAGAGGGCGGACGAGCCGGTGGACATGGCCGTCGTGCTGGATCTGGCGGCGGCGGCGCTGGGGTCGGGGTTGTCGATCCCGGGGACGCTCAAGGCGCTCGACGCGGCGATCGGCGGGGCCGCGCGCACGCAGACCGCGAACCTGCTGCTCATGGGGGCCACCTGGGAGGAAGCCTGGGAGGACCTACACCGCGACCGACTCCGCGACGCCCTCCGCGCCGCCTGGACCGACGGAGCCGCGCCCGTGCCACTCATTCAGCGCAGTGCTCAGAGCCTGCGCCTGCAGCGCCAGCGTAATGCGAAGGAGGCCGCGGCCCGGCTGGGCGCGCGGCTAGTGATGCCGCTTGGGTTGTGCTTCCTGCCCGCGTTCATCCTGCTGGGCATCGTGCCGGTGGTGGCGGGCGCGGCGGGGCGCCTGTTCGGGCTTTAGCCGGCCGTATACCCGGCTGACCCGTCAGAAGTCGTGAGTATGCCGGCTGGCGGTGTGTATGGGGCGTTGGTGAGTCTTATTTTCACGAGTTGTGTCGGGTGTGCCGGGTAGCTGGCTTTGACGGCGCCCGGCGACGGGGCGGGGGCGAACTATCCACAGCGAAGCTCCCGGGAGGGCTATTCACTTTTGGGGATTATCGGCGTTTCCAGATTTTGCGATTGATGAGACTGGAGATGTCACACACCGTGACGACCCCACACGGGGGCATACAACACGAGAGAGGAAAAACAATGAAGGCAAAGAAGTTTCTGACTCCGCAGGCTGAGTCGGGCATGGTGTCGGCGGAGTACGCGGTCGGTACGGTAGCGACCACGTCCATCGCGGGGATCTTGATCTGGCTGGTCCAGCAGGACTGGTTCCGCGAGGGCATCGCGGCGATCTTCAGGCTCATTTTCAAGTACGCCTAGCCGTTCGGCGGGTGGGGCGAACCCCACCCGCCGAACCCGGTCATAGGGAAAGGAGGGAACGAGGTGAACGGAAGCGAGCGGCGGGCTGGGTCAGGGCGTGCTCCGGGAGGTGGGCCAGCTGGGCAGGCTGAGGCAACGCGTGCGGCGGGCGACATGCCAGTCGGCTGGGTGCGGGCCGAGGGCGGGATGGTCACCGCGGAATTCGCCATCGTCACGCCGGCCGTGATCCTCGTGGCGCTGGCCCTCATCTCCATGCTGGTGATGGGCTGGAAGCAGGTGGAGGTGGGCAACGAGGCTAAGGAGATTGCCCGGGAGTATTCCCTTCACGGGCACACCACCCTGGCTGAGCAGGCCAAGGCAACGGGAGCGGACGTGCGGCTCGGCGTGGAAGGGGAGGTCGTGACGGTGACGGTCACCCGCCGTGGCGGCGGCCTCTACTCCTGGTTTGACCTCGACTTCAGCGGCACTCACCGGGCCGTCATCGAACCGAGGAGCCATGGCTAGGGCCCGGGCGGAGCGGGGCTCCGCAACGACTCTCGCGGCGGGCATCATCGTGGCGCTCGCGGCGTTGGCCACCCTCCTATTCCAGTTGGTCGCGGCGGCGGGCGAGCGCATGGAGGCACAGAACGTCGCCGACCTGTCGGCCATCGCGGCCGCGATCACCTACCGGGATACGAGCTCGCAGGAGGGCGCGTGCGCGCGGGCCCGCGAGCTGGTGCTTGGCTACTCAATCACCTGCGAGGTAGAAGGGAGGAACGTGCGGGTCACGGTCCGCCGCGAGTCCCGCTTCGCCTGGATCACCCGCGCCCACGAGGCTAGCGCTGTGGCGGGCCCGGCTCGCGGCCCGTAGGGCTGGGCCAGGAGGCGAGCAGGTAGCGCAGCAGGGCGGTGGCCCCGTGCTTATCGAGCGGTTCGTTGTTGTTCCCGCACTTGGGTGACTGCACGCACCGCGGACAGCCGTGGGCGCAGTCGCAGGATTCGAGGGTGTCGAGCGTGGCGCGCAGCCAATCCGCCTCGGCGTCGAACCCGCGGTCGGAGCAGCCGGCCCCGCCGGCCATTGCGTCGTGGACGATGATGGTGGGCTTGCCGGTCTGTGGGTGGGCGGCGGTGGACAGGCCGCCGATGTCCCAACGGCTGCACGTGGCGAACAGTGGGAGCAATGCGATCATCGTGTGCTCGGCGGCGTGCAAGGTGCCGGGCACGTCGGCCGTGCGGATCCTGGCCGACGTGAGCGCCTCGACGTCGATCGTCAGCCACACTCCGGTGGTCTCCAACGACCGCATGGGCATGGTCAGCGGGTGGGTGCCAAGGTACAGGCCGTCGGCTACCCGCCGCACGTCGTAGCCCACCACCCGCGACTGCACCACCACCCGCCCGCGGCACCACGTGCCGTGGGGGAGGCGCACCTCGGCGTCGGTGGAGAGGATCTCCACGGAGGTCTCCTCACGGGCGAAGGTGCGGATCTCCTCCTCGCGGTGGCGGTGGACGAGCGCGACGTCGTCGGCCAGGCTCTCCACCATGTACGCCACGCCCTGGTGGAGATAGATTGCGCCGGGGTGGACGGTGATGTCGGCGCGCGCCTGGTCCACGGTGCCAAGCAGGGCGCCCGATTCGGCGTCGATGATCGACACGGTGGTGCCACCGCCGCGGATGTCAACCATGTCGTGCGGGCTTACGTGCAAGGCCGGGTTCCAGAACCAGCCGCGCGGGCGGCGCCGAAGTAGGTCGGCGCGCTCGAGGTCTTCGAAGACCTCGGTGGAGGGCAGGGAGAAGATCATCATGTCCGCCTCCGTGAGCGGGACCTCGGTGGCCGCCGCACACAGGTGCCCGGGCAGGATCCACGGGTTGGTGGGATCGAAGACGCTCATCTCCGGGCTCGCCTCGAGGATCGCGGGGTGGCTGAGGATGTACTGGTCGAGCGGGTTGTCCCGCCCGATGAGGACCGCCAGCCCGTTCTCACCGGCACGGCCCGCCCGGCCGATCTGCTGCTGGAAGGAGGCCTGCGTTCCGGGCCACCCCGTCACGACGACGGCGTCCAGGCCCGCGATGTCAATCCCGAGCTCGAGCGCGGAGGTGGTGGCGAGCCCGCGCAGGTCGCCCGTGCGGAGCTGGCGTTCCAGTTCGCGGCGTTCCTCGGGTAGGTAGCCGCCGCGGTAGGCCGCCACGGTGCCCTCGAGGTGGGAGGCCCGCTCGTGGAGGACCTCCCGCGACACCTCGGCCACCCGCTCCGTTCCCGGCCGGGAGCGCACGAAGGTGAGCACCCGGGCGCCGGCGGCCACGAGGGTGGCGGTGAGCTCGCCGGCCTCGGTGTTGGCGGAGCGGCGGCGGACGTCGATGTTGCCCTCGTCGTCAATCGCGGCGGGCTGGGCGTCCTCGACCTCGCGGCAGGCGAGGGTGAGGATGTCGCGCTGGCCAGCGGGTGAGCCGTCGTCGACCACAGCGACGACCTGCCCGAAGGCCTCCCCGAGGAAGCGCTGGGCGGACACGGCCGGCTCATAGGCGGTGGCGGAGAGGAACACGACCGTGGGATCGGCGCCGTAATGCCGTGCCACGCGCAGCAGCCGGCGCACCACCAGCGCCACGTTGGAGGCGAAGGAGCCGCGATAGGAATGGAATTCGTCAATCACGACGTAGGCCAGGCCGCGCCAGAGCCGCTGCCACATCTCCTGCCGGCCGAGCAGGCCGAAGTGGGCGAAGTCGGGGTTGGTGATGACCACGTCGGCGCTGGTACGGGCCCAGGCGCGGGTGGGGCCGTCGGCGTCGCCGTCCACGCTCGCCACGCCGATCCGCCGGTCCACGAGGGCGGCGAGCCGCGAAAGCGCCTGCTCCTGGTCGGCACCGAGCGCCTTCGTGGGCGCGAGGTAGAGCGCGGTGGGGCGGGAACGCGCCGAGGCCAGCGACGTTGTGGCGCGCCCTTCCGCGATCGCCGACAGCACGGGCACCCACGCGGCCAGCGACTTGCCTGACCCCGTGCCCGTTGCCACCACGACGTGGCGGCCGCTGTGAGCGGAGTCGGCAGCCTGGGCCTGGTGGATCCACGGCCGCTCCACCCCGATCTGGGCAAGCGCGGCGCGCACCTGCGGCGCAACCCATTCACCCCACGTGCCGTAGCGGGGCGCGCGGGGCGGGACGACGACGTGGCCGGTGAGCTGGTCGGCGCCGTAGGATCGGGCAACATCGAGGAGCATGGTGCCAGTGTGCCACCCCGCTCCGACAAATTCAGACCCGCCCGCACGACGGTCGAGGCGCGGCTTCCCGAAAGGGCGCGGCTCGCGCGGTGCGCACCGTGCGCACGCCTGCCCCGCCGCCCGGTCTCAGCCGCGCCGCGGGCTCCTCCGAAGAGGGCACCTTAGTCGAGGGCGAAGAGGTCGCCGGGCTGGCAGCCGAGCGCCTCGCAGATCGCGGTGAGGGTGGTGAAGCGGACGGCGCGCGCCTTGCCGGTTTTAAGGATGGAGAGGTTGGCCATGGTCAGGCCGGTGCGTTCGGAGAGCTCGGTGAGGGTCATGCCGCGGGCGGCGAGCACGGCATCGAGCGTGCAGACGATCCGGTGATCCTTTTCAGACGACATAGTCGAGCTCCTCCTGCATCCTTGCGCCCTGGCGGAATGCTGCCCAGAACGCGAGGGCGAGGATGCCGGCGAACACGAGCGCGAGGCCGAGCGTGTCGGGCCCCGCGGCGATGGTCGCGCCGTCCCCGCTCGTGGCGAGTTGGAAGGCGCTGGAGTCCTCGGAGATTCGGGTCGAGGAGGCCTCGCCCAGGACGTAGGCGATCACGCCCCCGGCTACGAGCAGCCCCGCCACCAGGCCCATCCGGCCCAGCGTGGCGCGCGCGAAGGCCTGGGCCTTGCTGATCCGGCGGATGACCCTCGTGCCGAGCACAAGCGCGGCGGCGAGCGTGAGGAGGACGACGGCGTCGTAGGCCGCGGTCCACCCAATCGTGGCGGAGGAAACCCAGCTCATGGGCACGCTTGATTCGCCGTTCATGCAGAAGTAGGGCAGGTCGCACGCGCTGGCGGGCGCGCCGCCCAGGTGCGAGCCCACGGTCAGGGCGACGAGGGTGTCGAGCAGGCCGGCACCGAGCAGGCACGTGCCGAGCCAGATGATGGCCACGGCGCCCCAGAGGAGGATCTTCTCCCAACGGGTCATGACAACTCCTTATCGTTAATCGATGTTATTGATTAACAATAAACTCGCGTGTGGCATCGGTCAAGGGTCGCGCCTCCGTCCGTGGGGGGGGGATCCGCCCTTCTCCTCAACAAACTCAGCACGCACCGTGGTCGCGCCTCCGCCCGTGGGGGGATCCGCTTCACGACGCCCGAGGCCCGGCTCGCGCCCAAATCGCGCCCTGCGAGCCGCGCCCGCAGCTCCTAATCCGCCACCGGCCGCGGAATGACGATGTCCTCTTTAGTTAAAGCCCGCTCGAATACGAACTGCGCGCTGAGATGGGCATCACAGCGTGAACTGCACAACTGAACCGTCAACAACCAGCGGGCAAGCCTAGAGGCTCCGGTAATGTATCCGTCCAGAATATTTTCGGCAACGCACCACAACCCGGTCGTGGGCGCTTGCCACTGTCATTTTGGAAGGGACGTTTTGAAGTTCGTAGGGAGAGCTTGGCGCTACTGTGTACGCAAGCCAGTAAAAACACTCATCATCTTTGCTGTTCTGGCCATCATGGCCACCGTGGTTATGTCCGCCAGTGCGGTCACCCGCTCAGCAGACCACGTGTCCAATGAAATCGAAGCAAAGACTGGCCGCGGTTTCGTCCTGGAGAACAACCCCCAACATAACCCCGGAACACCACGAGGCGCCGGCACCGTCAAAGCTGCTGACATCGACAAACTCGCGGGGCTGGACGGTGTGGAATCGTACGTGGCCCGCCAGAACGTGACCGCTGACCTCGTGGGGGCGGAAGTGCAGAAACTCGACCACGCCGACTATGACAAAAAGCGTGAAGAACAGTTCGGCAATGCCGTCAACGTGTGGGGCGTCAACAACAGCGAAATCGCCAACAACTTCCGCAGCGGCACGCTGAAACTCACCCAGGGCCGCCACCTGACACCCGACGACAAGAACAAGGCCATCATCCACGAGGATCTCGCCAAAGCCAACAACCTCAGCGTGGGTAGCAAACTTACGCTGAAGGGCAACAAGTACGACGTCGACAACGAACGCCAGTCCACAGAAGAAGTCACAACCGAAATCGTGGGCCTCGTATCCGGCGACAACCCCCGCCCGCCGGCAACGCGCAATGAGCTTTTCGCCAACACCGTCTTCACTGACCTTGATACCACGCGCGCGCTGTACGAGTTCACGCCAGAAACTGAGATCTATCAGGACGCGAACTTCTTCATCAGTAAAGACGCCGACCTCGACAAGGTCGCGCAAGCTGCCAAGCAGCAGGACGTCGACTGGCAGAACTATCAGATCTCCCCAGCAGCCCAGTACCTTTCGGGCATCACCGGCGCTGTTGACGGCATCAAGAGCATCATGCGCAGCACCACCGTTGCCGCCACCATTTTTGCTGCTGCAATCGTGGCTCTCGTCCTGTTCCTATGGCTGCGCGAACGCAACAGGGAAACCGGCACGCTGCTGTCCATCGGCGTGACCAAAACCAGCATCGCCGCACAATACTTCACCGAAATGATCATGATCGCCGTACCGGCGTTCATTGCCGCTTACTTCGCCGCCGGCCGATTCGCCCAATGGATGGGCGACACCACCCTGGCCAGTGTGAACAAGTCGGCAGCACAGGACATGGCGCAGGCCGGACAGTTCGGTGCTGACATGGAATCTTCCGCGTCAGCCCAAACACTGGAAAACCTGACAGTGGGACTGACCTCTGCTTCGGTTGTTCAAGCCGTTATCATCTGCGCGGTCGTCATCGCCGTGGTCGTTGCCATCACAGCTGTGCCCATGCTACGTAAGAGCCCCCGTGCGATCCTGGCGGACACCAAATGACCAGCCCCTGGTCACGCGCAATCCGCTGCGTTACTCGCAAACCCGGCCGCACCCTGACCATGATCCTCATCATGGCCGTGGTGTGCACCACGCTCGTCGCCCAATCCGGTGTGCGCTCCACCATGGCCGAGGTCAAAAACGCCATCAACACCAACGTCGGTGCCGGATTTACGGCAACCGTGTCGGCAGGGGAGACCGTTGGCGAGGTGGAGTCCGGTTCGGAAGGTGACCCGGCACCTCGGGAAGGTGACCAGGTGGAGACCACCCCAGGTGAGGCCCCTGTGGTGGGCTCCACCTCGGGAGATTTCACGGGTCTTGATCGTGACCTGGCCGAGCGCCTGGCAGCCCTGCCCCAGGTGGCGCGGCACAGTCTCGAAGCTGAAACCTTGGCTCGGCCCGAAGGCGCGCAGCCGGTACTGGGTACCAGTGGAATTCAGCTGGACCCGAAATTCGCCGGTGATGTCAGTGTGACCGGAACCAGTGATTCTTCGCTCAGCCCGGCTTTTCAGGGCAAGCTGTACCGGCTTATCGAAGGGGAGCACGTGGGCTCGCAGGAAGATTCGAAGTCCAGCGCTGGGGAGCCGCGGGCCATTATCCACCGCGCGTTCGCTGATCAGAACAAACTCGGTGTGGGCGACAAGCTCACGCTTACCCGCGATGGTGCGAAGGTCACGGTCACGGTTGCCGGCATCCTCGAAGGCAAAACCGACAACCCCACGGGCCTGCCATCCGGGGCATCTGAGAACCACATTTTCGTGGACCTTTCATCTGCGCAGAAGCTGGGCGCGCCCCTGACCACGGGCCGCTATTTCACGCAGAACGCACAGCAGCTGCCGGAGACGCTCGCGGCTGCTGGGCGCATAGCGCCCGAGCTGACACTGGAGGACAATTCCGCACAGTTCGCACCCGTACTCCAGGCGATTTCCGGGGTGGACCGACTGCTGGGAATCCTGCTGTTGGGTCTGGGGGTGGCCGGTGCGTGTGTGCTGGCACTGGTGAGCACCTTCTGGGCGCGCGGCCGTACTTACGAAATCGGCGTCCTTCTGTCCTTGGGCAAAAGCAAAGCCAATGTGCTGTCGCAGTTTGCGATCGAAGCCGGCATTTTCGCCGGTGCGGCCGCAGTCATCGCCGCGGTGGTCGGCACAGCTCTTTCCACCCGGCTGGGACAGGCCGTCTTCGCGCAGGTAGGCGGGGAGGCGCTGTCGTCGATTCAGCTAAGCACCGGAGCCGGTGATGTTGTCCTAGCGTTGGTGCTGGGCGCCGTCATCGTGCTCTTCGGAGTGTCCGTGGGAGTCCTGCCGCTCGTCATGCAGCGCCCCAAACGAATTCTTGCAAAACTCAGTTAGGAAACATCATGGCCATCATGCAGCTTGATCACGTCAACTTCAGCTATGCCAGCCGCGCCAAGCGGGTGCTCAGCAACGTCAGCTACGACTTCGAAGAAGGAACGTTCTACGCAATCGTGGGCTCGTCCGGTGCGGGCAAAACAACCATGTTGAACCTGCTGGCTGGGCTGGATACACCCACTCAGGGGACTGTCCGGTTTGGCGGCGACGACATTGCCGAAACCGGGTACACCCGTCACCGCAAGGACCAGATTGCGCTGGTGTTCCAGAACTACAACCTCATCGACTATCTGACACCCTTGGAGAACCTGCGCCTGGTCAACCGCAAAGCCAGCATTGACGACCTCACGCGGTTGGGCATCGACGCGGCCGCTGCAAAGCGCAACGTGCTGGCCCTGTCCGGTGGTCAGCAGCAGCGAGTGGCGATCGGACGGGCCCTGGTTTCCTCAGCTCCTGTCATCCTGGCTGATGAGCCCACCGGCAACCTCGATGAGGAAACCGCCGAAGGCGTCATCGAGATTCTGCGGGACGCAGCCCACCAGCAGGGCAAATGCGTCATCGTGGTCACGCACTCGAAGCAGCTGGCACGAGCAGCCGACATCACCCTCCGCCTCGAACAGCGTAAACTCGTCGAGCACAAAAAGGCCTAGACGGGCGAGGTGGGGTTACTTCTTTCCGAATGATCTGCCGAAGAACGAAGTCTTCTTCGGCAGATCGTCGGTCCAGGCGTTTGCTGCCTGGGCGCTGTTCGGCCCATTTCTGACACCGTCAGGGGCGGGGTGGGTGTAGGCAAAGTGCCGTGCGCGCACGGTGAACGCATCGTCGTCCCGGCCTACGGCCCCAACGGGACGCTGAAGTTCTTGAATGACCAGGTCCCCACCCACCTCGGCCAATGATTCGTCCTGACCATCCTCCACGAACGCAAAACGAGACTTGTCAACAATAGGTTCGCCCCCGTCCAATTCCGCATCGCCGGACATCAGGTGTCGAACCAAGGTGCCATCAACAAACACCCGGTAACCCGCCGTTCGTTATCACGCCGGCCGCCGCGCGGGAGGGCGTGGGCAAGCTTGACTATCGGGACGCTGGGCTGGACGTTGACCTCGTCATGCGCGAGCTGTTGCCCGTCACGTCCTACATCGAGATGTGGCTGCGTGACGGCGCGCTCACCCACGCCACCCTGACTCTGCCCTCTCGTACCGCGCGTGGCTGGCGGACTTCGGCGCGCGCAAGGTGACCCACATCGGCATGGGATATCTGGCCGTGGGCTGGGCGACGGCGTCGTGATCGCGCAAGAGCTACACGGAATGGTCCTGCCGAACCTGCACAAGTACATGGAGCGGATCTGGGCCGGGCTGCGGCAGGAGGACTTGGCGAGGTTGGCGCCAGTGGCGCACGGGGAGCTGACCACGGCGCAGATCGTGTCCGCGCTGGCGGAAATATTGTCGGAGGCGCCGGATACACTGGTGGAAAAGTTGATATCGAAAGTTGTTCAGCTCAAACAGTTGGGTATGCTGACTTTCGTCGAGCCGGTGGCGCTTTAGCCGGCGTTCACGTTCAATCTCGCCGCGGGGCGAATAGAAAGAGGAATCAATGACGAAGCTTGTCATCGTCGAGTCTCCTGCCAAGGCGCGCACGATCGGGAACTATGTGGGTTCCGATTTCGTGGTCGAGGCGTCCATTGGGCATATTCGTGACCTCCCGCGCCCATCGGAGCTGCCAGCCGAGATGAAGAAAGGCAGTTTCGGCAAGTTTGCCGTGGACGTGGAGCACGATTTTGAGCCCTATTACGTGGTGAATGCGGACAAGAAAAAGAAGGTCGCCGAGCTGAAGAAAGCGCTCAAGGATGCCGACACGCTCTACCTCGCAACCGATGAGGACCGCGAGGGTGAGGCGATCGCGTGGCACCTGCTCGAGGTGCTGAAGCCGAAGGTGCCGGTCAAGCGCATGGTCTTCCACGAGATCACGAAGGAAGCGATCACCCGCGCGCTGGATAACACCCGTGATATCGACACACAGCTGGTGGATGCCCAGGAAACGCGCCGCATCCTTGACCGGCTGGTGGGGGATGAGGTCTCGCCGTTGCTGTGGCGCAAGGTGGCGCCGGGGTTGTCAGCGGGGCGCGTGCAGTCGGTGACCACCCGTCTGGTGGTGGAGCGCGAGCGGGAGCGTATGAAGTTCGTGCCGGCCTCGTACTGGGACGTGACGGTCAGCCATGACAAAGAAGGCCAGCCGTTCGAGTCGAAGCTGTATGCGGTGGACGGCGTGCGGATCGCGTCGGGCAAGGATTTTGGCGACGACGGGCGGCTGACCGCCAAGTCGGAAAAGGCGGGCGTGGCCACGCTGTCGGCCGAGCAGGCGGAGCAGGTGGCGAAGGCGATCGAGGCGGCGTCGGCGTACGTGGCCTCGGTGGAGACGAAGCCGTACCGCAGGCGGCCGGCGGCGCCATTTACCACTTCCACTCTGCAACAGGAGGCCTCGCGCAAGTTGCACCTTTCGGCGCGTGACACGATGCGGGTGGCCCAGGCGCTGTACGAAAACGGCTTTATCACCTACATGCGAACGGATTCGACCAACCTGTCCACCGAGGCGATCTCGGCGGCGCGGCGCCAGGTGCAGGAACTGTACGGCGCGGACTACCTGCCGGAAAAGCCGCGGCTTTATACGTCGAAGGCGAAAGGCGCCCAGGAGGCGCATGAGGCGATCCGACCGGCGGGCGATTCGTTCCGCACGCCCCAGCAGGTGGCGAACGAGCTGCGCGGGCGGGAGTTTCAGCTGTACGAGCTGATCTGGAAGCGCACGGTCGCCTCCCAGATGGCGGATGCCACGGGCTCCACCGCGTCGGTGCGGTTGGTGGTGGACGTGCAGGCCGGGGGCGTGCAGGAAGCCACGCTGGCGGCGTCGGGAACGATCATCACCTTCCGCGGATTCCTCGCGGCGTACGAGGAGGGCCGGGACAAGAAGCGCTATGAGGACAAGGAGTCGGAGGCGCGGCTGCCGGACCTGGCCGAGGGCGAAGAGGTGGCGAATCTGCAGGCCACGGCCGAGGGCCATGAGACCACCCCACCCCCGCGCTACACGGAGGCCTCGCTGGTGCGAACGCTGGAGGAACGCGGAATCGGGCGCCCGTCCACGTACGCTTCCACGATCTCCACAGTGATCGACCGCGGGTACGTGGACAAGAAGGGCAGCGCGTTGGTGCCCACGTGGACGGCGTTCTCGGTGGTGCGCCTGCTGGAGGACAACCTGCCTGAGCTCATTGATTACGACTTCACGGCGGAGATGGAATCCGACCTGGACGACATCGCCGCAGGCCACAAGAGCCGCGTGGACTACCTAGGCGGCTTCTACTTTGGTACGGGCGGCGCGGGCGAGGGCGCGGCTGGTGGTGGCGCTGGCGGCGGTCTGCACGGGCAGGTGGACGGGCTAGGCGATATTGACGCCCGGGCGGTCAACACGATCGACTTGTCGGAGCAGGTGGCGGTGCGCGTGGGGCGCTACGGGCCCTACCTGGAGGAGACCGTGGACGGCGCGGTGACGCGGCGGGCCAACATCCCGCCGGAGGTCACGCCGGATGAGCTGACGATCGAGAAGGCCAAGGAGCTGCTGGACTCCGCGATGCAGGAGGACCGGGAGCTGGGCAAGGATCCGGACACCGGCTACTCGATCGTGGTCAAGGACGGGCGCTTTGGGCCCTACGTGTCGGAGGTGTTGCCGGAGGACGCGGTGGCCTACACGCCCACGGGCAAGGTATCGAAGGTCAAGCCCAAGCCGAAGACAGCCTCGCTGTTCGCCTCGATGAGCCCGGACACGGTGACGATTGACGACGCGCTGCGTCTGCTGTCCTTGCCGCGTGAGGTGGGCGAGTCGAACGGGGAGATGATCGTGGCCACGAACGGGCGGTACGGCCCGTACATGAAGCGCGGGTCGGACTCGCGGTCGTTGGAGAGCGAGGACCAGATCTTCTCCATCACGCTGGAGGAGGCGGAGGAGATCTTCTCCAAGCCGAAGGTGCGCGGGCAGCGCCAGGCGCGCCCGCCGCTGGCAGAGCTGGGGACTGACCCGGTGTCGGGCGGAAAGATCCTGCTCAGGGACGGGCGCTTCGGCCCGTATGTGACCGACGGGGAGACCAACGCCTCCCTGCCGCGTTCGGAGGATATCAACCAGATCACCCCGGAGCGCGCCCAGGAGCTGCTGGTTCAGCGCCGGCTGAAGATTGCCGAGCAGGGCGGGCCGAAGGCGCGCAATAAGACGCGGCGGACGGTGAGCAAGTCAGGGGCTAAGAAGGCACCGGCGAAGAAGACGGCAGCGAAGAAGAAGTAGGCGGCTGGCGGCCGCGCTGGGCGCGGCTCATGATGGCGGCGGGAAGTAGTCGACGGGAAGTAGGAAGCGATGGGCCTGTTCATTTCCTTCGAGGGCGGGGACGGCAGCGGTAAGTCCACGCAGGTACGCGTGCTCGCAGCCTGGCTGGAGGAGACGGGGCGCGACGTCGTCGTCACGCGCGAGCCCGGCGGCACGAAGATGGGCAACGCGATCCGTGAGTTGCTGTTGCACGGGGAGGACATGGGCCCGCGAGCGGAGGCGCTGCTGTATGCGGCGGACCGCTCGCATCACGTGCAGTCGAAGGTGCGCCCGGCGCTGGAGCGCGGGGCGGTGGTGGTGACCGACCGCTACTTGGATTCGTCGGTGGCCTACCAGGGCGCGGCGCGGGAGCTGGGCACTGAGGAGGTGCGTGAGCTGTCGCTGTGGGCTGTGGGCGGGTTGCTGCCCGATGTGACGTTCCTGCTCGACCTGCCCGCTGAGGACGCCGCGCGGCGCGCCGCGGCGCGCGCTGGAGGAACGGCGGGTGAGGGCTCGGTTGCCGGCGAGTCCCCCGGACTGGACCGGCTCGAGCGCGCGGGCCAGGAGTTTCACGACGCCGTCCGCGCCCAGTACCGCCTGCTCGCCGCCCGCGAGCCGCAGAGGTTTTACACGTTAGACGCCCGTCGGCCGGTGGAAGATTTGGCGGAGGAGATTCGCGAGGTCGTGGTGGGGATGTTCGAGGAACGCCGGCAGAGGCCGGGAGCCACGGCGGACGGCGCTGGGGGCATGCGCGGCGACGAGGGCGCGGACGGCGTCGTTGGCGGGCCGGGAGGCGAGCGCGCGTGAGCGTCTTTGATGAGCTGGTCGGACAGCAGGAGGCGGTGGCGGACCTGACGCGCGCCGTTAAGGCGGCGCGGAAGATCGCGGGTGCGGGATTTGGCTCGGCGCGGGGGAACTCGGCGATGAGCCACGCCTGGCTGATGACGGGCCCGCCGGGGTCGGGCCGCTCACTCGCGGCTCGCGCGTTCGCGGCCGCCCTCCAGTGCACGGGCCCTACCCCGGGGTGCGGGGAGTGCTCCCAGTGCAAGGCCGTGATGGCGGGCCAGCACCCGGATGTGAGCTCGTTGTCGACTGACCTGGTGACAATCAAGGCCGACGAGGTGCGCGCCTACGTGGCTAGCTCTTATCAGGCGCCGGGGAGTGGATCATGGAAGGTGTTCATCATTGAGGACGCGGACCGGATGGTCGAGCGCACCACGAACGTCCTGCTCAAGGCGATTGAGGAGCCCGGCCCGCGCACGGTCTGGCTGTTGTGTACGGCGGCGGTGGCCGACGTTCTGCCCACGATCCGCTCCCGGTGTCGGAACGTCAACCTGGTGACGCCGGCGGTGGACGAGGTGGCGCGCCTGCTCGTGGAGCGCGAGGGCGTTGAGCCGGAGGCGGCGCTCGTGGCGGCGCAGGCCGCGCAGTCGCACATTGGGGTTGCGAAGGCGCTGGCCACGGACCCGGAGGCCGCGGGGCTGCGAAAGAAGACCCTAGACGCGCTGGCGTCGATCCACGGGGTGGGGGATGCGGCCGTGGCCGCGTGGATGCTGGTGGACCCGGAACTCATGGGTGTCAGCAACACGAAGCGGGACAAGGAGTCCGAGGAGCGTGAGGAGGCTGAGCGTCTCGCCGCACTGGGCCTGGAGGCCGGAGCGCGGGTGCCGGCGGCGGTGCGGAGCCAGGTGAAGGCGACCAGCGTCGATTCTAAGCGCCGCGCCACGCGCACGCTCCACGACATGATTGACCGCGAGCTGACCTACATGATCTCCTTCTACCGTGACGTGGTGGCCGTGCAGCTGGGCGCCCAGGTGTCGCTCATTAACGGCGACTATGCGCAGGCGATCCAGAAGGTCTCGGCGGGGATCGGCCCGTCCGAGGCGCTGTACCGCATAGACACGCTGAGCGAGGCCCGCGAGCGCCTGCGCTCCAACGTGGCCCCGCAGCTGCTCATGGAGGCGGCGCTGTCGGCGATGCGGCAGTAGGCGCGGGCGAGCGGCGTGGGGCGGGCCGGGCGTCGTCGTCGAGAAGTTTTCCACAACGGGGCTTGCGGGGCCGCAACCCCCGAATGCGCCCGTTGGCGAAGACTGCGGTGCGAGCCATGCGATAGATTGGCTGTGTGAAGAAGCTTCAGATGATGTCCTTGTGTGCCGCGGCGAGCCTGCTCGTGGCGTGCTCGTCCGGTGGTCAGAATGCTGGCCCGTCAACGTCGCCTGCGCCGGAGCCCACGAACGTTGCGGGTGCGGTGGCGATCCAGGCGGAGATGCCCGCGGCGCCGGCCGGCCTGGAGGAGTTCTACGACCAGGAAGTGGAGTGGAGCGCCTGCGGTAGCGGGTTTGAGTGCGCCGAGGCGACCGTGCCGCTCGACTACGACAACCCGGGCGGGAAGACCATCACGATCTCGATGAAGAAGATGCTGGCCACGGGTGATCCGATCGGCACGCTGTTCGTCAACCCGGGTGGGCCGGGCGGGTCGGCTCTGGACATGGTCGACCAGGCGAATCTCTATTTCTCGGACCAAATCCTGGCCAACTTCGACATCGTGGGTGCGGACCCGCGTGGGGTGGGGGAGTCGACGCCGGTTGACTGCCTCGACGACGCCGACCTGGCCGCCTACCTCGACACCTCCTACCCGGACACCCCCGAGGGCAAGGCGCAGGCCAAGGTGGACACGGAGAAGCTCGTGGCCGGGTGTAAGGATAAGTCGGGGGACTTGTTGGAGTTCGTGGGCACGCGCTCTGCCGCGAAAGACTTGGACGTGTTGCGCCAGGTGGTGGGCGATCCGAAGCTGTACTACGTGGGTTTCTCGTATGGCACCAGCCTGGGCGGCATGTATGCGGAGCTGTTCCCGGGCAACGTGGGGCGCATGATCCTCGACGGCGCGGTGGACGATTCGATCTCCAGCTTCGACCAGGCGAAGGCCCAGGTGGTGGGCTTCACCGAGGCGTTTGACGCCTACCTGCAGCACTGTGTGGAGGGCGGCAAGTGTGCGCTAGGTGCCACGGTGGATGAGGGCTGGGCGAAGCTGGCCGAGCTGACCGACCAGATCAAGGAAAAGCCCGTGTCCGCCGGCTCGGGCCGGGTGCTGGGCGAGACGGGCTTTTTCTACGGCATCATCACCCCGCTCTACGACGACTCGCTGTGGTTCGCGCTCGACGCGGGTTTTGACAGCCTCATTCACGACGACGACGGCTCGATCTTCGCCCTCCTGTTCGACCAGTACATGGGCCGCGAGGGCGATAAGTTCGTCAACAACATGTTCGAGGCGAACTTCGCGATCAGTTGCGCTGACACGCACGTGGAGGGCACGGAGGCCGACTGGGACAGGATGTCGGATGAGCTGAAGGAGATCTCCCCGGTGTTCGGCGCCGCGATGGGCTATTCCGAGTACGCCTGCCAGATCATGCCGGGCGGCGAGGACGGGTCGCTGGGGCCGTTCGTGGCGGCGGGGTCGGACCCGATCGTGGTAGTTGGAACGACGGGCGACCCGGCCACCCCGTACGAGTGGGGCAAGGCGTTCGCCGACAACCTGGAAAATTCACGGTTCGTGACCTGGGAAGGCGAGGGGCACACGGCTTACAGCCGTGCGGGCGAGTGCATCTCCCAGCCGCTCGATCAGTATCTGCTCACGGGCGAGGCCCCCGAGGACGGGCTGACCTGCCCGGCCGAATAGGCGGCATAGATCACGTCCGGCTATTTGGTAAACGGGGGAGCAGTTCGATAAATTGAACTGCAGGCCGCCTTAGCTCAGTCGGCAGAGCGTCTCACTCGTAATGAGAAGGTCGAGAGTTCGATTCTCTCAGGCGGCTCGGCTAGCCCGGCAACCATTCGTGGTTGCCGGGCTTTTGTTTGTCCGGCTCTACGTACCGGGGCAAGATCGGGTGAGGAGCTCAGCGATGAGGACTCCCTCCTGGCCGATGAGGTCGGCGACGAGGGCGATCGTGATGGCCGGGTAGCCGTGGCGGATCAGTTCCAGGTTCATGAGGGTGCAGCCGGGGCGCCCTGCCTGGCGTTGTGCCCGGGCCGGACGGCGTCGGGAAAATTTGTCGGAGGGAGATTGTAGAGTGGTGGCATGTACGTCGCACAGCAACATGCCATGGATCGCGCCGCCGCCCTCGGGTTTGCCGGGAGCATCGGCGTGGGGCAGCTCGTGTCCGTTGGGGCCGGGGGCCTCAACGCCACGTATCTGCCGTTCAATATTGTGGAGTGCGGGGGCAAGGTGGTGGCCCAGTTCCACCTGAACCGGGTCAACCCGCAGTGGCGGGACGCGGGGGAGGCGATGCTGATCGTCCAGGGGCCGAGCGCACACGTGTCGGGCCTGGACCTCCCGGCCGAGCGCCCCGGCGCTAAGCTGCCCACCGTGCCCACGCTCAACTACGTCACGGTCCACCTCAGGGGCTCGCTCTCGATTCACGACGACACGGCGTGGAAGCAAGCTCATCTCACCGCGCTGGTGGAGCACTTCGAGCGTGAATGGCGGGTGGGGCAGCACACGTCCTATGAACTCGTGCACGCGGCGTTCGCGGCGATGGTGGGCGTGGAGCTGGAGGTCGCCGAGGTGATCGGGAAGGCGAAGTTGAGCCAGAACCTGTCGGCGGAGGGGATCGCGGAAACGGCGCGGCACCTACGGGAGCGCGACGAGTCGGCGTGCCCGGTGGCGGACCTCATGGAGGAAATCGCCATCCCCTGGGCGAAGGAGCGGGAAGGCCGGGTGGAAGGCGCGCGCAAGCTGCCGATCGCGTGGGATAAGAAGGAGGATCCGCGGCGGTACGTGGTTGACTACGGCTGGCTGTGGGAAGAACCCCCGCACAATGACGGCACGCCGGCCGTGCTGCGACTGGTGTTGACCGACGGGGCGGAGACGAAGGCGAGGGCTGCTGCCGAGGAGTGGCTCGCCGGGCTTCCCCAGGATGGCGGGATGCCGGGCCGTGGAGGATGGGCCGTGAAGGGCGGCGTCGTCGAATGCGAGCACGCGGGAGCCGTGGGGCTGGATCTGGTCTCCGCCGGGGAAGACGTGGCGGACGGGATCTCGGCCGCAGCCGAGGACGCGTTCGCGAATCTCATCGCCAGTACCGACCTGGGCGTGCGATGGGAACAGCTCCCACGCGAGGAGTCCCACAAATAGGGGCCCGCAAAACGATAGAATGAAAGGGATGCGCGAAAACGCGTAACCTCTCCAAGAGAAGGAACAATATGGTGTACAAGTTGGTGCTCGTTCGCCACGGCGAGAGCGAATGGAACGCAAAGAACCTCTTCACCGGCTGGGTTGACGTGCCGCTGTCGGAGAAGGGCGTGAAGGAGGCGAGCCACGCCGGCACGCTCCTCACCGATGCGGGTGTGCTGCCCGACATCCTCCACACGTCGCTGCTGCGCCGCGCGATCATGACCGCGAACCTCGCACTCGACGCGGCCGACCGCCACTGGATTCCTGTCCACCGCAACTGGCGCCTCAACGAGCGCCACTACGGCGCCCTGCAGGGCAAGAACAAGAAGGAAATTCGCGACGAGTACGGGGATGAGAAGTTCATGGAGTGGCGGCGCTCGTTCGATGTCGCCCCGCCGGAGATCGAGGTCGGTTCCGAGTACTCCCAGGATTCGGACCCGCGCTACGCCGGCGAACCGATCCCGCTGTCCGAGTGCCTCAAGGACGTCATCGCCCGCCTGCTCCCCTACTGGGAGGAAGCCATCGTCCCCGATCTGAAGACGGGCAAGACCGTGATGATTGCTGCCCACGGCAACTCGCTACGCGCCATCGTCAAGATGCTCGATGAGATCTCCGACGAGGATATCTCCGGCCTCAACATCCCCACCGGCATCCCGCTCTACTACGAGCTCGACGAGGAGACTCTCAAGCCCGTCAAGAAGGGCGGCACCTACCTCGACCCGGAGGCCGCCAAGGCCGCCATCGAGGCCGTGGCCAACCAGGGCAAGTAGCAGGTCTACAACCTGGTGTGCACGGGTGGCCTGAGCACGGCAGAAGCCGGCCCAGGCCACCCGCCCTTTTGCCCGCGCCCTCTGTTCTCCCCCCTGCATCTGGGCGCAGTGTGTCCGGTCGGGTGTAGCGACGACGCTAGATCCTCACGCCACGCGCGCGGGCATCCGCGAGCCAGTTCTCGAACCCCTCCCGGGTTTTCACATCGCTCCACACCAAGTGAAGCGGATCGATGCCGATCGCGCGTAGATGGCGGTCGCGGTCGGTTTCGTGGCTGATGGCGGCGCGGACGTCGCCGTCCTTGAGCATGGAAGGTGTGAACATCTTCGCCCTGCCGTCGAATTCGTAGGCGATCTTGCGGGCGAGGTCGAGGAAGTCGAGCCGGTACGTCCGATCCCGCAACTGCACCCACACTTGCGGCTTGACCGGAAGGAGGGAGAAATCGTCCAGGCGCAACAGCGTCAGCGATTCGCCCACCGACTCAATCCTTCCATCCATCAGCCGTAGCACCCGCCGAATGTTCCCCACCCCTTTGACCCGTTGTAGCTGCCCTGCGATCGTTTCGATTTGCTCGCGGGTTGCGAGCTCGCGGTGGAGGACGAAGTTTGCGCAGGCCAGTGCATCCTCCACCGTGGCGAAACGCGCCAGGTCAACCACCACCTGCGCCGGCGACGACACCACAATTCCCGCCACCTCCACCGTCTCCGGCTCGGCGGGAGAGCGAAAGGTGCGGGTGTTGGCCGTGCGTCCTGAAGAGCTCGCGGGCCCCACTTGCCGCACAACGTAGCTGGGATGCCCGTGGACCAGCGGTAACCCGAGCAGCATCGCGGCGGACTGCCCGGCCAGTGCCACGTGTTTGGAGCGCGCTCGGTCTGTGCGCCGGCGGTCGACGTAGTCGATGAGGTGGAGGGCTGCCGTCCGCTCGCGCTCGTACGCCTGGGCTTCCGGATCTGGGCTGGGGCAAACATAGCCGGGGAAAGGCCGATGCCAACGGTGAGCGGTGGCATGCCGGCCAAGCTCGCGGTGATCATCGGTGTGAAGGTCGCCGAGCCGTACG
Source organism: Trueperella sp. HMSC08H06 (assembly GCF_001808465.1). Classification (NCBI taxonomy): domain Bacteria; kingdom Bacillati; phylum Actinomycetota; class Actinomycetes; order Actinomycetales; family Actinomycetaceae; genus Trueperella; species Trueperella sp. HMSC08H06. Next base: position 101,519 of record NZ_KV793361.1, on the reverse strand, counting down.
CCCTGCTGGCGGATCCGCAAGAAGCGCACCTCTGCATTCTTGAGCCACGAGGGCAACCCAATGTCTGTGTTCGGCGTGGGCTGCGAGACGAGGCGGGGGCGCGTGCTCATGGGTGTCCTTTCCCTGTTTGCCCATGAGCATATTGTTTTCCGACGACGACGAATGCTGCCCAACCCCCATACGTGGATAGGGTCGGCACATCGCGCGCCTGTGGACAGGTTTTGCGACGGGTTCGTGTGGATGGGGTGGGTGTCCGAGGCTGTCGAGCGCGGTCCGATCCACAGATGCGGCACTAAACCGCAAGATGCGGCACTACTTTACCGTTATTTAGTGCCGCATCTTGCGGTTTAGTACAGCATTTGCGAGGTGACCCAGCGGCGGGGCGCTGAGCCGGGCCTGCACGCGGGCGAACCGGCGCTGAACCGGCCCTCGAGCCCGGGCAGCTGGCCAGCCGGGCCTAGAACTCCTCGATCTGGGCCATCTCCTCGTCGTCCAGCGCCATGCCGGTCACGAGGAAGCGCATGCGGTGCGCCACGGACACGCCGTGGTCGCCGAACCGCTCAAGGTAGCGGCCGAGCAGGATGATGTCCACGATCTCCTGGCGGGTGAGGTCGAGCGAATCGTCGAGGACGTAGTCGAAGGTGCGGGAGTGGAAGTCATCGAGGACGTCGTCGTCGGCGATGATCTGGGCGGCGATGGAGAGGTCCTGGGTCTCGACGAGTTTCGCCACGAGGTTGCCCACCTCGGCGGCCTTGGTGGCCATCTTCTCGAAGAGCTGTTGCACTTCGCCCTTGACCACGGCCTGCGGGAAGCGGCCGCGTGCGACGTAGGCGACGTGGCGGGCGAGGTCGCCCATGCGCTCGAGGGTGGCGGACAGGCGCAGGGCGGAGACGACGGTGCGCAGGTCGCCGGCGACCGGGGCCTGACGGGCGAGCAGGGAGATGCCCATGTCGTCGATGTTGCGCTCGAGCATGTCGATGGAGTGGTCGGCGTCGATGACTCGCTCGGCGAGGGCGAGGTTGGCGTCCGTGAGGGAAGCGGCGGCACCATTCATGGCTTTCGCGGCGGCCTTTGCTTGCAAGACGAGGGTGTCAGACAGTTCTTGCATCTGCTGACGGAATTGTTCGCGCAACGGTACTCCTTTTGTGTGCCGCGGTTGAGTGACCCGAGCGGGTGGAGGGGCGCGGCTTCGCTCCCTTTGGAGATTCCACCATGTTCAGGTGAACACAGTTTACCGCGAAGGTTAACGGGAATTGACGGGTGAGAGGAAGCTTGGGTGTTGGGGTAAGAGTGTCGGTGGGATGGTTTACGCTTGGAGTCATGGCAGACGGTTTCGGTTTCGGGCTGGGGTTTTTCCTTGGCATCCTTGTGGTTGTGGTGGCGGTTGCGGCCTATGAGATTTCGCAGCGGCTCCTCGGGAATGCGGAGGTTCCGTCGCCTGTCGTGGATGATTCGGATGTGATGGCGGTGCTGGCGGCGTTGCCGCAGTCGCATATCATCATTGATGTTGACGACGCCGTGGTGCGGGCTTCGTCGATCACTTACGCTTACGGGCTGGTCGGGAATGGGCAGTTGCGCAAGGAGTTGCGGAATTTGGCGGCGGAGGCGCGTGCGGCAGGGGAGGTGTCGGCGTTGGATTTGCGGCTGCCGCGCTTGGATGAGGATGCGCCGGAGTTGCGCCTGTCGGTGCTGGCCACTCCGATTTCGGGTGACAAGGTGCTGATTTTGTTTGAGGACAACACGGAAAAGCGTCGTTTGGAGGAGACGCGGCGGGATTTCGTGGCGAATGTGTCGCATGAGTTGAAGACCCCGGTGGGGGCGATTGGGTTGCTGTCGGAGACGTTGACTAAGGTGGCGGATGAACCGGAGCACGTGCGGCGGTTTTCGGCGCAGCTGACGAAGGAGGCTGAGCGCCTGTCCCAGTTGGTGCAGGAGATCATCCAGCTGTCGCGCCTCCAGGATGCGAATGCGCTGGCGGATTCGGAGTTCGTGGAGGTTGACAGCGTCGTCGCCGAGGCCCTGGACCGGGTGCGGGTGGAGGCGGAGTCGCGGGACGTGCGGCTCGTGTCGGGTGGCACGCCGGACCTGCAGGTGTATGGCGATCGGGCGTTGCTCACGACGGCGGTGCGGAACCTTCTCGATAACGCCGTGCGGTACTCGCGCCATTTTGGGCAGGTGTCGGTGGCGGTGAGCGCGGAGTCCGGGGAGGTCCACATTTCTGTGATTGACCAGGGCGAGGGCATCCCGGAGGGCAGCCGTGAACGGATTTTTGAGCGCTTTTACCGGGGGGATCGGGCGCGCTCGCGCGAAACGGGTGGAACCGGACTAGGGTTGTCCATAGTGAAGCACGTGGTGGCCGAGCATGGCGGGCGTGTCAAGGTGTGGAGTCAGAAGGGGCAGGGTTCGACGTTCACCATGATTCTGCCCGAGGCCTACGTGCCGGAAGGCGCGCAGGGCCAGGTGGTGGTGGACATGAAGGGCGCGAGATGACGCGGATTCTTGTGGTGGAGGATGAGCCCACCTATCGGGACATGCTCGAATTTAACCTGTTACGCGACGGCTTTGAGGTGGAGACGGCGGCGGACGGGCTGGCCGCGGTAGAGAAGTTCTCCGAGGAGATCGACCTGGTGCTGCTTGACCTCATGTTGCCGGGCCTGTCGGGGAATGAGGTGTGCCGGCGGATCCGGGCCCAGTCCCAGGTGCCGATCATTATGGTCACGGCGAAGGACGCGGAGATCGACAAGGTGGTGGGCCTGGAGATCGGCGCGGACGATTACGTGACCAAGCCCTATTCGTACCGGGAGTTGGTGGCGCGCATGCACGCGATCCTGCGTCGCATGGCGGATGCGCCGGCGCGCGAGGAGTCGTCGGAGTTGCTGACGGTGGGCCGGATCGAGATGGACCTGGATGCGCATGTGGTCCGTGTGGCGGGGGAGCCGATCCCGATGCCGCTGCGCGAGTTCGAGTTGCTGGAGCTGTTCATGGAGAACCCGGATCGGGTGCTGACCCGCGGGCAGATCCTCGACCGGGTCTGGGGCATGGCCTACATTGGCGATTCGAAGACGTTGGACGTTCACGTTAAGCGCATCCGCTCGAAGATTGAGGTGGAGCCGGCCAGGCCGCAGGCGCTGGTGACGGTGCGGGGTTTGGGCTACAAGCTGGTGTCGAACCCGGAGGCGCAGTAGTTTTCTTTTCGGCGAAACTTTGGGGGCTCGAGCGGGCAAAGTGCAATGGTAGAATAGGGGGACATCGATTGAGAGAAGAGTGATCCCCCAGTGAGCTTCAAAGTTGGCGAAACCGTCGTTTACCCGCACCACGGTGCGGCTTACATTGAGGAAATCTCAGAGAAGACGATGCGTGGTGAGACCCGCACGTATCTGACGCTGCGGATCCTTCAGGGCGATCTGATCATTCAGGTTCCGCAGGAGGCGCTGGAGCAGGTGGGCGTGCGCGATGTGTCGAATGAGGCGCAGCTGGAACGCGTGTTTGATGTGTTGCGTGAGACGGACGTGGAGGAGCCTGCGAACTGGTCGCGCCGGTACAAGGCCAATGGTGAGAAGCTGACGTCGGGTGACGTGAACAAGGTGGCTGAGGTCGTGCGCGATTTGTCGCGTCGGAATGTGGACCGTGGCCTGTCGGCGGGGGAGAAACGCATGCTGGCGCAGGCCCGCGCGATCCTGGGGTCTGAGGTGGCGCTTGCCCGCGACATCTCGGATGAAGAGGCCGAAGTTTTGCTTGATGAAGTGATGGGGATCGACGCGGAGTCGGCGGCCACGGCTGCCACGCCGGAGTCGGCTGAGTCAGCGGACTAATGTCGATCGCCGCCGTCATCGCGGGCGCCGGCTCGGGCACGCGGCTTGGCGCCAACATGCCCAAGGCGTTGGTGCCGCTTGGCGGCGTGCCGTTGTTGGTGCACGCGATCCGCGGGATGAACGCGGCGGGCGTGGACGACGTCGTTGTCACCATCCCGGCCGGCAATGCGGTGCGCGAGGAGTTTGACAAGGCGCTCGCCGCGGGTGGGGTGAGCGCGCGGCTGGTGGTCGGCGGGGTGACGCGGCAGGGGTCCGTGGCGAACGGGCTCGCGGCCGTGACCAGCGATTTTGTGCTTATTCACGACGCCGCACGGGCGCTGACGCCCGTGGCTGTCATTGACCGTGTGCGCGTCGTGTTGGAGGCGGGGTATGACGCCGTGGTGCCGGCGCTGCCGGTGACTGACACGATCAAGGAGGTCGGGGACCGGCGGGCTGGCGTGGCCGGGCCGGAGGCGGCCGGAGGTGGGGACGCGGCTGGGAGCGGCGTCGTCGTCGAGCCGGTGGTGGCGACCCTTGAGCGCTCGCGGTTGCGGGCGATGCAGACGCCGCAGGGTTTTCGCACGGAGCTGGTGCGGGAGGCGCACCGGGCCGGGCGGGAGCGCGGGGCGGACGAGCTGAGCGCGGCGCCGGACGACGCGGCGCTGGTGGAGGCCATGGGGCACGAGGTGGTGCTCGTGGAGGGCTCGCCGGAGGCAATGAAGGTGACGACGGCCTGGGATTTGGCGGTGGCGGAGATGTTGCTGGAGAAGAGGGGGCGCTAACATGCGCGTGGCCACGGCCTTTGATGCCCACCGGTTTACCGAGGAGGAGCGACCGCTGTTTTTGGCGTGCCTGCGCTGGGACGGTGAGCGGGGGCTGGAGGGGCACTCGGACGCGGACGTCGCGGCGCACGCAGCCTGTGATGCGATCTTGATGGCGAGCGGAGTTGGCGAGCTGGGGACCGTGTTTGGGACGGACCGCCCGGAGTGGGCGGGGGCGTCGGGCGAGGCTCTGCTGGCGGAGTCGGTGCGGCTGGTGCGCGAGGCGGGCTGGCAGGTGGAGAACATCTCGGTGCAGATCATCGGGCAGCGGCCGAGGTTCGCGCCGCGGAAGGCCGAGGCGGAGGCCGCGATGAGCGCGGTGGTGGGGGTGCCGGTGGCGGTGTCGGCCACGACGTCCGACCGGATGGGCTTCACCGGGCGCGGCGAGGGGCTGGCGGCGATCGCCACGGCGCTGGTGAGCAGGGTCTAGACGGCCCACTGGTGGCGGGCAGCTGGGAGCCGGGGTAGGCAGTGGTGAAGCCGTAGCGAACAGATGAGTTTGAGGCCGGGAAGGCCGGTTTTGGCGATGAGAGCTCTCAGATTCACTAGTTGGCTACAGGGGCGGGAACTAAGCCTCCGCCTTAACCTTCGGCTGTGCCTTGACTGGCAGGAACGCCACCAGGCCCATGACTAGCACGATCGTGATGCCGAGGATGCCGAAGTAGGCGGCCTCGTCCACGCCGATGCCGAGCAACCCGGCGCCCACGGTGATCGCGGTGGAGTACATGAAGGGCGCCAGCGCGGAGACGGCGCGGCCGGTGGTGGCGTACAGGCCGAAGATCTCTGCTTCCTCGCCGGCCGGGGCAATGCGGGCCAGGTAGGTGCGGGAGGCGGACTGGATGGGCCCCACGAAGATGCACAGCACGAGCCCGAAGATCCAGTAGACCTGTTTCGGTGAGAGCGGCCCCACCCCGGCGTGGAAGAAGAACACGCACAGTCCCATGGCGACCATGGAGGTCAGGGAGATGATGATGACGGCGCGGGCGCCGAGTTTGTCGTCAAGCCAGCCGAAGGCGATGGTGGCGATGCCGGCTACCACGTTGGTGGCCACGCCGAACACGATCACTTCGTCGGCGCTGAAGCCGAACGCGGCGCTGGCGAGCACGGCGCCGAAGGAGAAGACGCCGGCGAGGCCGTCGCGGTAGATGGCGGAGGACAGGAGGAACCACACTACCTGCCGGTCGGAGCGCCACAGTTCGGCGATGGAGTGGAAGAGTTGCCGGTAGGAGTCGATGACGCCGAGCCGAGGTTCGCCTGTGCGGGCGGGCTTGTTGGACAGGGTGAAGAATAGGGGGAGGGAGAAGAGGAGGAGCCAGGCGGCGGAGAGGAGCATCGCCACCCGGATGTTGAGCCCGTCTTTGCTGGTGACGCCGAACCAGCCAACCTCGGGGCTGATGAAGCCGACGAACAGGATCAGTAGCAGGACGATCCCGCCAAGGTACCCCAGGCCCCACCCGAAGCCGGAGATGCGCCCGACATTGTGGGGTTCTGCGAGGTCGGAGATGATGGCGTTGTAGATGACGGATCCGGTTTCGAACAGGATGTTGCCGGCGGCCACGAGGAATAGGCCGAGCCATAGCCCGGATTGGCCGGGGATAACGAAGTAGAGGCAGGCGATAATGAGTGCGGTGGCGGTGGTGGTGACGCGGAGGACGGTGGCGCGTTTGCCGCTGCGGTCCACGGCTTGGCCGAGTGCGGGGGCGACGATCGCTACGAGGATGCCGGCGATGGCGAGGGCGAAGCCGAGGAGGCGGTTGGCGTCGGGCCCGAAGAGGTCGGCGTTGGCGAGGTAGACGGTGAAGACGAAGGTGGTGACCACGGCGTTGAACGCGGCCGACCCCCAGTCCCACAGCCCCCAGGCCCAGACGTCCTTGGTCAGTGTTTTGGTTGTTGGGGCTGCGCCGCCCGCCGCGTTGTGGTTCATAGTCTTAACATACGTCGTTTTCGTTACTGTCTGGTAAATAGGTCGACGACGCCGTCCGCGCCTCTCACGCCCGATGCCCAGCGCGTGCCGCCCGGCTTTCCCGACGACGGCCGCCCACCCGGCCAGCTGCACCCATCGCGTGACGATGCCCGGGCACCGTCGTGTGGTCGGCGGCCCGAAGGGCTGGGGATGAAATGGGCGAGTGTCGGTGGGAGACGGTAGTCTGGAGGGGTGAAGATTTTTGATTCGAAAACGAAGTCATTGCGCGAGTTCACCCCGATCGAGCCGGGCAAGGTGGGCATCTATTTGTGCGGGGCGACCGTGCAGGGGTCGCCGCATATTGGCCACATGCGCTCCGCTCTGGCCTTTGATGTGTTGGTGCGGTGGCTGCGGCGTTGCGGGTATGACGTGACGATGGTGCGCAACGTGACCGATATCGATGACAAGATTTTGGCGAAGTCCGCGGAGGCGGGCCGGCCGTGGTGGGAGTGGGCCTACCGTTTTGAGAAGGAGTTTTCCAAGGCGTATCGGGACCTGGGCGTGCTGGATCCCACGTATGAGCCGCGCGCCACGGGCCACGTGCCCGAGATGATTGACCTGATCGCCACGCTGATCGAGCGCGGGCATGCATACGTGGGCAACCCGGGCAACGTGTACTTTGATGTGACGTCCTTGCCGGATTACGGCTCGTTGACGAATCAGTCGGTGGACGATCTTCACGACGACGAGGAGGCGGCTACCGACAAGCGCGGCCCGCACGATTTCGCGCTGTGGAAGGCGGCGAAGGTAAACGAGCCAGAGACGGCGTCGTGGGAGACACCCTGGGGGCGCGGCCGGCCGGGCTGGCACCTGGAGTGCTCGGCGATGGCGGGACGCTACCTGGGCGCGGAGTTCGACATTCACGCCGGCGGCATTGACCTGCGTTTCCCGCATCATGAGAACGAGCAGGCGCAGTCGCATGGCGCGGGTCGGGATTTTGCGCAGTACTGGATGCACAACGCCTGGGTGACGATCGAGGGCGAGAAGATGAGTAAGTCGTTGGGGAACTCGCTCACGGTGGAGAACATCGTGAAGGAGCACCCGGCGGTGGTGGTGCGCCTGGCGCTGGGCACGGTCCACTACCGTTCCACTGTGGCGTATTCGGAGTCCACACTCACCGAGGCGGGCGCGATTTGGGAGCGCCTGACTGGGTTCGTGCAGCGGTCGGTGGACACGGTGGGCGAGGTGCCGGCGGAGGAGATCGCGGCGCTCGGCCACGATGATTTCCCGGAGGATTTTGCGGAGGCGATGGACGACGACCTCAACGTCTCGGCCGCCCTGGCCCAGATTCACGAGCACGTGACGGCCGGCAACAGCGCCCTGGCGAGCAATGATCACGTGGAGGCGCGCGCGGAGCAGGTGCTGGTGCGGGCGATGCTCGACGTGCTGGGCCTGGATCCGATGGCGGAGCCGTGGCGGCATGCGGATGCGTCGTCGTCGATGCATGACGCGCTGGACGCGCTGGTCAACCGGGTGCTCGAGGAGCGCGCGGAGGCGCGGGCAAACAAGGATTGGGCGCGGGCGGACGCGCTGCGCGATTCGCTGACGGTCGCCGGCATCACGGTGGAGGATTCGGCGGAGGGCGTGCGCTGGAAGGTCGGTGGTGACCTTGGCTAACGCTCACCGCGGGCGCCCGGGGGCGGTGCGCAAGAACGCGAAGAAGGGCTCGAGCAAGGGCACGGGCGGGCACTCCCGCAAGCGGCTCGAGGGCAAGGGCCCCACCCCGAAGGCGGAGGACCGCACCTACCACCCGGCGTATAAGAAGAAGCAGGAGCGCGAGGCCGCGGCCAAGCGCGCCGAGGGCCCGAAGCTGCGCGGGCATCTGCGCCAGCCGGAGGGGTATGAGCTGGTGGCGGGCCGCAACCCGGTTTACGAGGCCGTGCAGTCCGGCATCCCGTACGAGCGCGTGTTCCTCGTGGGGGCGATGTCTCACGACGAGCGGGTGGCTGAGGTCGCCCGCGCCGCGATGGACGCCGGCACGGCGATCGTGGAGGTCACGCGCACGGAGCTCGACATGATGACGGGTGGCGCGGTCCACCAGGGCGTGGCGATCGAGGTGCCGCCGTATGAGTACGTGGACGTGGAGCGGCTGGTGGAGCTCGGGCAACGCTCGGGGCGGACGGGACTCATCGTGGCGCTGGACTCGGTGACGGACCCGCACAACCTGGGTGCGGTCATGCGTTCGGCGGCGGCGTTCCGGGCCGACGGCGTGCTTATTCCCGAGCGGCGCTCGGCGTCGGTGAATGCCACGGTGTGGAAGGTGTCGGCGGGTGCGGCGGCGCGGTTGCCGGTGGCGCGGGAGACGAACCTGGTGCGGGCGCTGTCCTGGCTCAAGGAGCAGGGCTACTTCGTGCTGGGGTTGGCGGGCGACGGCGAGGTCGACGTCGCGGGCGCGGACATGGCGGACGTTCCGGTTGTGCTCGTGACGGGGTCTGAGGGCGCGGGGCTGTCGCGGCTCGTGCGTGAGACGTGCGACGTCGTCGTGTCGATCCCGATTGATTCGGCCACGGAGTCGCTGAACGCGGCGGTGGCCACCGGGATTGCGCTCTACCAAATTGATTCCGACCGAAAAGACGTGCAGGGCTAAAAATGTGTCGGAGGCCTGCGATAGGCTGGAAGGTGACGGCAGGCCGGACGGCAAAGGAGGCGACATGGCATCTTGGCGAACAGTTCACGGGCACATCCATCGGCTCGATCAGACGCTGGTGACTGATGGCGACATCGAGGCGTTCTTCGCCGATGAACGCATCCTTGGGCGCGGGCGTCCGGACGGTTCGGGCGGCTACACGTTTGAGGTGGCGGTGGGCGGCCGGCGTCGTCGGGTTGCCACGCTGGATGACACGGGCACGGTGTTCCGCGGGCGCTCGGTGAATGACCTGGTGGAGGAGCTGTCGGAGCGGCTGCGCAAGGTGGAGGTGGAGCTCGACGGCACGGTTGCCCACGGCCCGATTGACCTGGGCGCGGTGGACATCTCGCATGAGGTGCTGTTTGACGACTCCGAGGAGGAGCCGGTTAGCGACGCCGATATCCACGACGCGGCATTTGACCGCGAGGGCGCCATGCTGGTGATCGTGGACCTGCCGCTGTCCGAGGTGCCCAGCATCGTCAAGGTGGAGGACGAGGCGGTGGCTGTGTCCAAGCTGGGGGAGACCCTGGTGCTGGTGGCCAAGTCGAGCATGGATTCGGTGCGGCGGCTTTTCCCGCGGCCGTCGTTCCAGATCACGGTGTCGGCGGGGAACGCGGAGGAGAGCCCCACGCTGTACGTGCGGCGGGACAACTCGTATCTAACCTGGGATTGGAGCGGGGAGCTGCCCGTGTTCCCCTGGATCGAGCAGGGGTCCGAGGAATACGAGTTCGTGGTCGATGAGACGGGGGCGGGCGCGGTGGCGCGCAAGATGGTGGCCGACGTGATTGCGGCCCGGTTTGGCGACATCCGCGAGGCGCTGTGCAGTGAGGACGGCCCGCGGGCGCTGGTGGATGCGCTCGGGTTGCCCAGCGAGGTGGCCGACGTGCTGGAGGGCGACGGCGAGCTGGCCGACATCCCGAACTCGCGACTCTTCGAGCCCAGTAGCGCGGGGGCGGCGTTTGAGGACCGGCTGGCGTTTGAGCTCGCCGGCGAGGGCTTCGTGGAGCCGACTGTGGCGGGCGCCTACCGCAAGGTGTACTTGGAGCGGCCGTGGGCGGTGGCGCTGATGTCGGCCGCGCAGGCTGCTATCGGCGGGGCAATGCTGGCCTCGGCGTTTGGCAGGTCGGAGCGGGGAATGTCGTGGCGGATACGTGCGCTGCTGGGCGGCGGCACCGTGGTGTCGGGCCTCACGCGCATTCTGACCAGCGCGTATGCGGCGGAGCTCGTGCGCCAGCGGCAAACCGAGATCGACACCTGGAAGCGGATGCACAACTGGCAGGAGGGCCAGGGCTGAGCTTGTGGCCCTTACCCGCGTTTGCGACGCTTTTCTGACATCGGCGACGGCACAGCACTAGCGCACCTGTTAGAGTGCCATCGCGGATGGGGGGGAGCCAGGCGGCGTCGCCGTGAAGCGGGCGCGACCGCCAGCGCAGGCGAAGCCGGGCCGCGAGTCCGAGGTTTGGGCGGGCGTCTTGTCGGATGGTGAGACGATTTCGCGTGCGGGGTGGTGGTGAGTACGATCGTGCAGGGTCGTGAACGGGGTTCGCGTGCACCTTGACGTCTACTCACTGGAGGCTCGTATGGCTGGTTTTACTTGGAAGCTCCATGGCGATGGGCATTCTATCGCGCCGGGGGAGGTTGTTCTTCCGAACGAAAGACTGTCGTGGCCGATTACGTTCGGCATCGGCGCGCAACACGTGGTGGCCATGTTTGGGGCCACCTTTTTAGTGCCCCTGCTCACGGGGTTCGACCCGGCAACCACCCTGTTCTTCACGGGCGTGGGCACGATCTTGTTCCTGCTGATGACGGCGGGGAGGTTGCCGTCCTACCTCGGGTCGTCGTTCGCGCTGATTGCGCCGATCGGTGCGGTGACCGGCTACGTTGCCGGCGGGGGCGGTTCGGTCGACGCGGCGAAGGCGTCGCTCGCCCAGGGCGGGGTGATCGCGGCGGGTGCGGCGCTGGCGCTGGTCGGCGTCGTTGTGCACTTTGCGGGCGCGCGGTGGATTGACAAGCTCATGCCGCCGATCGTGACGGGCGCGATCGTGTCGCTTATCGGGTTTAACCTGGCGCCGGCGGCGTGGGGGAATGTGCAGCAGGCGCCGGTCACCGCGGTGGTGACGATTGTGACGATCCTGCTGGTCACGGTGCTGTTTAAGGGAATCATCGGGCGCCTGTCGATCCTGATCGGCGTGGTGGTTGGTTACATCACGGCGGTGGTGCGCGGCGAGGTTAGCTTCGATGCGATCTCGTCCGCCGGCTGGGTGGGCGTGCCGCAGTTCCGCGCCCCCGACTTCGACGTGACGCTGCTTGGCCTGTTCGTGCCCGTGGTGCTTGTGCTCATCGCGGAGAACGTGGGGCACGTGAAGTCCGTGTCCGCGATGACCGGCCAGGACCTTGACGACGTGACCGGCCGCGCGCTTTTCGCCGACGGTGTCTCAACCATGCTCGCCGGCTCGGGCGGCGGTTCCGGTACCACGACGTACGCGGAGAACATCGGCGTGATGGCCGCGACCCGCGTGTACTCAACCGTGGCCTACGTGATCGCGGCGTTTATTGCGCTCGGGCTGTCAATGCTGCCGAAGTTCGGCCAGCTGATCGCCACCATCCCGCCGGGGGTGCTCGGCGGCGCGGCCACCGTGTTGTACGGCATGATCGGCATGCTGGGCGTGCGCATCTGGGTGCAGAATCGCGTGGACTTCTCCGACCCCGTTAACCTCAACACGGCCGCCGTGGCCATGGTGATCGCGATCGCGAACTACACCTGGCACTGGGGTGAGATGACCTTCGAGGGTATCGCGCTCGGCTCGTTCGCCGCGATCATCATCTACCACGCGATGCGGGCCCTGTCGCGTTGGCGTGGCACGACGATCGAGCCCGCCACCCCGGCCTCCGCGCCTGCCGGTGCGGAGCTCGAGCCGGGTGCCCTGACGCGGGAGCACTAGGAGCGGGCGCGGCGCTGGCTCCTGTTAATGTTGGCGCTGGCTGATTTCAATTTACTGGACGATTTCGGGGTCATCTTCGCTATATGGGCCTATGACCCCGAAATCGTCCAAGTTTTTTTAATCGGACACCGGGGAATGCGGGGCGGGCGCCGGCCGGCCCGCCGGCGCCCGCCAAGTTGCCAGCACCCTGCCCACCTCCGCGTGCGGCGGGCAGGGGGGCGTCGTCGGCGTCGTGAACGTCATCCCCCAGTACCGCAAGATTCCTGCGCAACCCGGCGTAAATCCGCTAGATTGGACGGGTGAGTTTCAACGCCCGCGCCGAGTACCGCAAGCGCACGCAGCAACGCCAGACCGTCATCTTCGGTTCGATCATCGCCGTCATGGCGGTGTTGCTCGTGCTGGGGACGCTCACGTGGTCGGGACTGCTGCCCATACCCTTCGACAGGGAGTTTTCCAAGGCACCGGACACGAACTCCGTGGTGTGCCCGATTGACGGCGCGCAGCACGTCGATCCCACCACCATCACCGTCAGCGTCTACAACGCCACCACCCGCACGGGTCTGGCGGGAACGGTGGCGACGTCGCTGTCTGCGGCCGGGGTGGTCGTGTCCGAGACCGCGAACTGGGGTGGCGAGGAATTCACCGAACCCGTGCGGCTCTACGCCAGCCCGGACGGCGTGACCAGCGCCTACACGCTGCGCGCCTACTTCCCCGACGCCCTCGTGCACATCGACCCGAACATCACCAGCCAGATCGTGGACGTGGTGCTCGGCGAGGGTTACACCGACCTGGTGGCCGCCCCCACCGAGGAACAGCTGGTCGCCGCGATGGAGCCGGTGGAGGACTGTGTTCCGGTGGAGACCTTCCAGGAGTAGCGCGGTTCCGCGGCGTCCGCTGCACCTGCGATGCTTTTCTGACTTTGGCGACGGCAAATTGCTAGCGCGGATGTCGGAAAGGTGTTGTGAGTAGGGTGTCGGCGGCAGAGTGTAACGCTGCTTCCAGAGTGCGACTCCGCGCCGCCAGAGTGATATTCGCCTGCGCAACAGTTGCGCTCTAGAGTGAAACTATTCATACTGTAGAGTATGAAATGGACGACAGAGCGGCTCCTTCGCACTCTTGAAGAGTTTCGTCAGATCAAGCGCGATGCGACTGATGTCGAGGTCAAGCGCGCCTCGAAGCTCCCGTGCAACCTGCCTGAAACCATGTGCGCATTCGCGAACATGCCGGGTGGCGGCGCGGTCATCCTCGGTGTTGACGAGCGCGACAACTTCGCCGTCGTCGGCGTGGATAACGCACACGAGCTGGCGGCGCGAGTCGTGGATCAAACCCGCTCGTCCGTCACCCCGGCCCCGCAGCTTTTGCCGACGGTTCTGACCTGGGAGGGGAGGGAGGTCCTCGTTGTCGAGGTGACTCCGTTGCCGCTGTCGCAGCGCCCCGCCTTGCATCGCGGCCGCGCCTACCTGCGCCAGTCGGACGGCGACTACGTGATGAACGACGCCGACCGTGCACTTATCGAGATCCAAAAGCTGGGGCAGTCCGAGCTCTACCGCTTCGATTCTGCCGCTGTGTCCAGCACGTCGATCGACGATCTCGATCCGAACGCGGCGGCTGATTTCTGCGCAAATGCTCGCAAGACGAGCAGGCGCCTCGCCCAGGTAACGGACGACGCCGAACTCCTGGAACTGACAAACGTGCTCGCTCCGGGCGGCGAAGTTACGCTCGCCGGCCTGTACTCGCTCGGACGCTACCCGCAGGCAAAGGCCCCGCAGCTTCGGGTGACAGCCGCGGTGCAACTGCCGCGCGACCGCTCGGGCAGCGTCCGCACGCGCAGCCGGCAGGACTTCGACGGCCCACTTCCCGACCTCCTCAATTCTGCCCTGCGATGGGTGGAGGAAAATGCGCCGCGCCACAACCGTTACCTCGACGACGGCAACATGGTCGAAGAGCCGCTCTTCCCGCTCGTCGCAGTTCGCGAGATCATCGCGAACGCGCTGGTCCACCGCGATCTTTCCCCGAACTCGGAAGGCCAGTGGGTGGAGGTGCGCATCGTGGGCGATCGCCTGATCGTCACCAATCCTGGCGGGTTGCGAGGCATCTCGAAGGAGCAGCTCGCGAGCGCATCGCTCGCCAAGAACGCCGTGAACCCCCGCCTGTACGACATGGCAAAGCGCCTCCGAACCGATTCCGGTGCGAGCGTGATCGAAGGTGAGGGTGGAGGCGTGTCCGAGGTGTACCGTCAGCTCGGTTTGGCCGGCCTCCCGGCCGCCACTTTCGCCGATAACGGCGTGCGTTTCACCGCCATTCTCTACGGCACCCCCGTCGCATATGCCGAGCTGCCGACGACGATGCCCGCGCCGACGATCTTGGATGTGGAAGCGGAGCAGGATCGTCCGGAAAGGCCCGTTTCCGTTCCCGTGCTGACCGCTTTCGTGACGAAAAACGGGGAAGCCGTGCTCGAAGCTCTCGCCGCCAGTGGGCCGCTCTCGTTCCAGGAGCTACGCGCTCGCACCGGGTTGAATACCGGGCGTTTGCGATACGCGCTCAACAAGCTCAAGGAGGCCGGCAGCGTGGGCCAGTATGGCGGTTGGGGTAACCGTGATACGAAGTATCACATTGTCTCTGAGTGAGAGGATGAATTCGAGTGCGCCGCCGCATTGGGCGGCACAGTGTAACTCCGTTTCTACAGTGTAAATCCAGAGTATGACAGCGCAAGTGCCAGAGTGCGAAAAGTGGTGCTCCAGAGTTCGAAGTTTCGCGCCCGCGCAACGATGTCGTGAATGGGGATCTGCGGTGCGGGCACAAGTGCCGCGAACGAAACTGAGAGAAAAAGACGTCGAAAATGATAAAAGCCGCTTGAGCCTTTGAACCCCTGTTGGGCAGGGGTTTTGTTGTTTTCGGAGCGGTTCGCTGGGCTGCTGGAGGTTCGGCGATCCGGCGGTCATCGCTGTAACGCCCACTGGGGGTGGCGTCCGTTTGAAGCCAAGGGGGTCTGCGGGTGGGCTTGTGTTAGCGGGTATCTGGTTAGGGGGTGTCGTCGCTTTCAGCTAGTGGTTGGAGGACACGGAGCGTTTCAATACCGGCTTGATTGAGCGTTTCGAGGATTAACTCTGTGAGTGTTTCGTACTCTTGAGCAGTAGACGGACTTGCTTCAAGTTCGTGTTGGACAGTCCTGAAGTGCTTGATCGGTATGGACTCATTTCGCGGGCGCAGCAAACTTCCAGCCCAAGAACCTTCGTTCTTACAGATGTAGATTGGAACGCCCTAATCTATCACGTCATCGTAGGCGAGGATACGATCCGGTTTGTATTCCGCACCGGTGAACAGGTGAGCATGGCCTTGAAAGGGTGATGCTCGTATCGGTTGACGTGCACGGCTAGGCACGCCTCCCAGAAATTTTGAAGCGTCCTGGGTTTAGTTCCGCTTCTTTTACGGCCCTGTGTTGATGGGCTGGGTGAGATAGTACTCGGTTTCTACTTCTTGTGGGGTGGCGTAGTCCAATGCTTCGTGAAGCCGCTTGGTGTTCCACCAATGCACCCACCGCAAGGTGGCCAGTTCGACTTCTCCGACCGATGTCCACGGGCCTTGGGCATGAATCAGTTCCGCCTTGTAGAGACCATTGACTGTTTCGGCTAGTGCATTGTCATAAGAATCGCCGACTGTTCCCACACTCGGGCGTATTCCTGATTCCGCTAGGGCGGTGGAATACTTCAGCGACACGTACTGGCTGCCCCGATCGCTGTGGTGAATCAGCTGGTTACCATGGATTCGTCCGGCAGTCGTTAATGCATGCTCCAAGGCCTCCATGGGCAGCGCATCGGTGCGCATCGTCGAGCGTGTAGCAACACCAACAATTTTTCGGCTGAAGACATCCACGACAAACGCGGTGTAGGCGAATCCTGACAGGGTACGAACGTATGTAATATCGGCAACCCACAACCTGCCTGGCGCTTGTGCACGAAAGTTTCGCTGCACTAGGTCCGGGCGATGATCCGGTGTCTTCGGGCTAATCGTTGTCACGGGCGTTCGCCCACGTCTGCGGCCGGAAACACCTGCTAGCTTCATTAATCGGGCGGTCTTGTCGCGGCCGATATGAAAGCCTTCACGGTTCATCGCGTGCCACATTTTGCGGATGCCGTAGACCGAGAAATTCTGCGCATGCACACGCTGTATCTCTGGGATGAGAAGGCTATCGCTTAAGGCCCTTGCGCTGGGAACGCGTGTGGTGGCTTTGCGGTAGCCGCGTGAGGTGATGAATCCACGATCTGCTTGTTTGAGGACTCGGCAGATGGCCTCGACCCCAAACTGATCTTTGTACGCGTCGATGTAGGAGATCATTTGGTCGTGGGTCGGTCGAGTTCCGCTGCGAAAAAAGCCGAAGCAGTCTTAAGAATCCCGTTTGCTCGTTTCAGTTCGCGGTTTTCGCGGCGCAGACGCTTGAGCTCTTCTTCCATTGTTTCGCCACCTGAAGCGTCTGAGTCATCACGTACTGAAGCGCTGTCACGGTACCAAGCCCGCAACGTGTGGTGAGATACTCCAAGGAGCTCGCCGACCTCTGTGTAGGCGCATTGCAGTGAGCAGGACTCCAGGCGGACCATTTCGATGATCTGATGGACCGCCTTTTCCTTGAACTCGACGGAATACTTTCTAGGCATAGTTCAATCCTTCCTTAGCTGAGGTAGGAACTAAACCCAGGACGCTTCATTTGATAAGGTTAGCCTTACCTAATAAGGATGGTGTTTGTATGGACGATAGTGTAACGGATCAGGTTGTTGAAGGCGAGTATGAGTCGGCGAAGGAAAAATCTGTCGCTGGCCAGAACGCGATCCGTCAGCTATCGCAGCCGGTGAAAGGCAAACTGTTTATCGCGCAGGTTTTGGCTTTTCTCTCTGGTGTGTTGGCTATTGCCCCGTATGTGGCTCTGGTGGAGCTTGGCAGAGAACTTATGCAAGACCAGGTGGACCCGGCGCGGGTGAACTGGATCGTCATACTCCTCGTCAGCGCATACATGACCCGGTTGACCTTATATTTTGTTGCATTGGGCGTGACGCATTTTATTGACCTGTCGTTGCGTAATCAGCTGCGTCGGCAAATTGCCGCCCGAATGTCGACTGCTCGGCTGTCGTGGTTTACCCGCGAGGGTGAGGGGAAGATCCGCAAGACCATTCAGGATGATACGGCCACGGTGCACACAGTGATCGCGCACGGGCCGATCGAGAAACTGAACGCGATCGTATCCCCGCTCGCCTTGTTGATGTATGCGTTTGTGGTGGATTGGCGACTCGCGTTGCTGTCGATTGCGACGATTCCGATTTATGTGGGCATGTATGGCATGTCGATGCGTGGGATGAATGAGAAGACCGCACAAATGGACACCAAGCTCGCTCAGGTTTCGGCAACGATGGCCGAGTTCGTTGCCGGTATCTCAGTGGTGAAAGCGTTCGGCAAGGTCGGCCAAGCACATAAAGCCTATTTAGATGCAGCTAACGAGTTTTCTAAGTTCTACCGGGCGTGGTGTATGCCGCTGGTGTCGATGTCGGTCGCCTCATTTTCGTGGGTGTCGATCCCGGTGTTGTTGATCGTGAACCTTGGCGGTGGCGCGTTGATGATGAACGCCGGTTGGGTGAGCATCTACGAGGTGATAACGACGACGTTGATCGCCTTGGTGCTGCCGGGAGCGTTGATGGCAGTCGCAACCATCGCCTGGTCGTACCAGCTCGCAGGGTCTGCGGCAGTGAGGCTGGTGAACGTCATGGAGCTACCGGCGTTGAGTCAGCCCGATGCGCCACAGACACCAAAGGGTCATGATATTGAGATTCGGGGTGTGTCGTATGCCTATGATGACATCCAGGCATTAGACGAGGTGAGCCTGAGCATTCCGGCAGGCACGGTGACCGCGCTGGTTGGCCCGTCGGGTGCGGGGAAGTCGACGTTGGCGAGTTTGATTGCCCGCTTTGATGACCCGGACGCTGGCACGATCACCATCGGCGGGGTTGATCTAAAGAGCATTTCCCAGGACGTGTTGTATTCGACGGTCGCATTCGTCCTGCAAGATGCACAGCTTATTCGCGACACCATCCACAACAACATCGCTCTTGGCGCGCCAGACGCAACCTTGGATCAGGTGCGGCAGGCGGCGCGGGCAGCGCAGATCGACGAGTTCATCATGAGCCTGCCAGATGGTTACGACACCGTGTTGGGGGAGGACACCCACGTTTCGGGCGGGCAGGCAGCCCGTATCGCGATCGCCCGGGCGCTCATGGTTGATGCTCCAGTGTTGGTGCTGGACGAGGCGACGGCGATGGCGGACCCGGAATCGGAATCGAAAATCCAACAAGCTCTCTCGACTCTTGCCAAAGGCAGAACCGTGATTGTGATCGCCCACCGACTGGCCTCGATCAGAGGGGCAGACCAAATCGTCGTCATGGAACGCGGGCGCATTGCTGTGGTCGGTAAACACGACGAGCTGTTGGGTAATGCGCACTATCAGGCACTTCTTGCCCAAGGTGCATGCGAGGAGATGACACGATGAATCAACTATTGCTGCCACGCTTTAAGCGTTTGATGGAACCCGCCTCGTGGCGAGACCTCTCGGTCGGTCAAGCGTGGGGTGCGGTCTCAGGACTGTGTCACGGCTTTGCCCTGCTGACTCTGCTTCCCGCAGCAAGTGCCCTAGCGACCGGAATGCCGGTGTGGGGGTTATCGTTTTCGGGCTGGCTCATCGCCTTGGCGGTGATCGCGATGCTGGGCGTGGGCACGGAGTTTTATGGCATGCGCACCGGCTATATCGGCGCGCTCGGATTCATTCACGACGTACACCAGGCAGTAGGTAACAAAGTAGCCCGCCTACCGTTGGGAGTGTTCGATTCGGGTAGCTCTGGACGGCTGTCGCGCATGGTCACCCAGGAAATGATGAACTTGGGCGAGTCGGCGGCGCATTTCATTTTCTCCCTCGTCCAAAAACTCTCGGCCGTGCTCGTAGTGACTGTGGGAACCTGGTTCTGGGATTGGCGACTGGGACTGACCTTGACGATCGCCTTCCCGATCATGCTCGCCTTCCTCCATATCTCCCGCGTGCTTCTTGATAAAGGTAAGCAGATTTCCGAACCAGCCGAATCAGAGTTGGCGGCTCGCATGGTCGAATTCGCCACCTGCCAAGGCGCGCTGCGCTCCTGCCACGTCGCCGACGACTACCCGGCCCTTGATCGGGCATTCAAACAGGCTGACCGCAAAAGCCGCAAAGCATTGTGGATCGAAACATTAGCGAACCTGATTAATGGGATGTTCGTCCAAGCGCTCATTGTGGTGATGATCTGGCTCACCGCCCAACTCGCCCTCGGCGGGCAAATGAATGCGCTGAACGCCGTGGTCACAATCGGCATGTGCCTGCGGTTCACCACCATGCTCCAAGACATCGGTGGCTGCATGACCGGGCTGGAAGAACGCCGCCAGCAGATGAACCACGTCGACAAGGTCATGGACGCCCCCGAACTGTCCGAACCCGATGCCTCCACACCGATAAACGCCCCTGGTGATGTTCGTTTCGAGGACGTCACCTTCAGCTACGATCCGGACACCCCGGTTCTTTGTGATATTTCCTTCCATGTCCCGCAAGGCGGCATGTGTGCCCTGGTTGGTCCATCTGGGTGCGGGAAGACGACGATCGCCCGGTTGGTTGCACGTTTCTGGGATGTGCAGTCCGGCAGCGTGCGCGTTGGCGGAGTGGACGTGCGCGAGCAGACCACCGAAGATTTGATGCGCCAGGTGTCTCTTGTCTTCCAAGACGTCTACTTATTCAATGACACTCTCGAAGCCAACATTCGCCTTGGCAACCCAGAAGCCACCGATGAAGAAATCAGGTGGGCCGCTGACCTGTCGGGCGTGACGGAAATCGTCAACCGCCTCCCAGACGGCTGGAATTCATTGGCGGGTTCTGGCGGGCGTGCACTGTCGGGTGGGGAACGGCAACGCGTCTCTATCGCCCGCGCTTTGGTGAAGAAGGCCCCGATCGTGCTTTTCGATGAGGCCACTAGCGCGTTGGACGCGGAAAATGAAGCCAATATTGTTGCGGCGATGAATGAGCTACGCAAACACTCCACACTGATTGTCATCGCCCACAAACTTGAAACCATTCGACAAGCTGACCAAATCATTGTGCTCTCCCACGGTGGGCGTATCGCTCAGCGCGGGTGCCACGACGAGCTGGTCAACCAGCCAGGTCAATACCGCGATTTCTGGCAAGAACGCATCAACGCAGCCGGATGGCAACTCGTCTAAAACACAGCACGTATAAGCACATGAAAGGAAAAACTATGTCCACACCCACGTCCTCGCGCCTCAACGCGCGCGACTTCATCAACATTGGCGTCTTCACCGCCTTGATGTTCGTCATCGTGTTTGCATTCGGAATGCTCGGGTTCATCCCCGCCGCCATGTATGCCGGTTTCCTGCTTTCTATCCTCGTTAACGGCATCGTCTTTGCGCTGTTCACAGCACGCACTCCGAAGATGGGGGCGTTGACAATCATGCTGATTATCATCGAAATCCTCTTTTTCGTGACCGGCCACTGGGTGGGAGGCATCGCGGTGGCCGCTGTATTCGGCCTGCTCGCCGACCTAGTCATCACCAAGGGACCGAAGAACGTTAAGGTTCGCGTTCCGCTGGCATACGCACTGTTTATTCTGCCGATCTACGTGTCACCGTGGATGCCGCTATTTATGAACCAAGACGCATATATGTCGCAAATCGCCGAACAAATGGGTGCCGAGTATGCCGCCAAGATGGCACAGGTCGTCACGATTCCGATTCTGCTGGGCTTCTTCGGCGTGATGCTCATCGTGGGCTGGCTTGCTGGTCTGTTGGGAACCAGGGTCGCGCGCAAACACTTTGAACGGGCCGGTCTTGTCTAAACTTCCCGACCCGCGCACCATTATCGCAGCGCTCGTCATCGTCTCCACCACGATCTACAGTGCCTACTCGCCGTGGTTCGTGTGTACTCTGGGCGGATTCGCCGCCGTGATGCTGACGAGCGCTGCGATCAACCCCAACACGCTCGTGCGCCCCAGCTGGGTGGCCGTCTACCTCGCCACGTTTGCGGTCCTCAGCACACTCGTTTATGTGATACCCCTGGTCTGGAAGTCAACGGCCAGCGCGTTCCTCGTGCTGTTTCTGCAGTGGATGTGGCGATTCAGCGTCAGCGCAGGAATGGGAGCCTACGCGATCGGCGTAATCCGACCCGCCACCTTGCAAAAAGCACTCGCCAGCTCACGGATCCCGACCTGTTTCACGATCCCAATCTCGGTTGCCTTACGTGTGCTGCCCGTGATCGGCCACGAGGTTAAAGCGATCTCAGATGCCATCAAACTACGCGGCATGTCCGTGCTCTCACTGCGTGCGGCGCAATACTTCACAATCCCGCTGCTATCGACCGTGGTACGCAGCGGGGACGAACTGGCATCGGCCGCCCTCGTGCGCGGACTGGGCGGAACCGCAAAGCCCACCTCAGTCACGGTCGTGAAATTCCGTGTGATCGACGCAGTCATTCTGCTCGTCGTTATCGGCTTCGCGATATGGAGAATCGTCCTATGACAATAGCCCAAGCAACTGGGGTCACCTTCACCTATCGAGGAGCAGACCACCCCTCAATCAACGACGCAACCATCACCATCACACCCGGAACCGTCACCTTGCTGTGTGGCGCGTCAGGGTCAGGAAAAACCACCGCACTACGGCTATTTAACGGGCTGATCCCACACTTTCACGACGGCGACCTCACCGGAACCGTCACGGTTGACGGTATTGACGTGGCACGAGTAGATCTATCAGAGCTTGCCCACCACTGTTCGACAGTATTTCAAAACCCGCGCACCCAGTTCTACACCACCCACGTGCGCCAAGAACTCGCCTTCGGCCCAGAAAACCTCGGCCGCGACCCGCAGGAGATCTGTGCCCGCATTGACGAGGTCGCAGCCGAGTTAGGTATCGCCGACCTGTTGGAATCCCGCGTCACACAACTATCAGGCGGACAAATGCAACGCGTGGCCTGCGCCGTCGCCATGTGCAACAACACGTCGCTAATCGTCTTTGACGAGCCAACCGCGAACTTGTCCGCTGACGTTATCGACCAACTCGCCACACTCATCGCCAGGCTCAAAGCCGATGGACACACCATCATCATTGCTGAACACCGGCTAAGTTTCCTTTCCGGGATCGCTGACCGTGTCTACTGCTTCGATAAAGGCAACATCGCCCTCACCGCAACCGGCGAAGAGTTCTACGCTACCTCGGATGAGGAGCGCAAACAGCTTGGGCTGCGATCCCTAGTGCCCGTGCCCATGCCACAACTTCCGGAACCGGCAGAAGATGGGCTTGAGATCAGCAATCTCACCTTCGCCTACCGCCACGGAAACACGGTTCTCAACATCAGCCATCTGCTCTTCCCGGCAGGGAAAATCACGGCACTCCTCGGCCCGTGCGGGTCAGGCAAATCAACACTGGCACGCATTGTTTGCGGACTAGAAAAAGCCAAACAAGCATCCATCACACTCGGCGGACAAAAATTCACCAGCCGTGACGCCTACCTTGTGATGCAAGACCCTACCCGACAGTTGTTCTCAGATACCGTCATCGACGAAGTCACGCTCGGCACGACCAAAACCGAAAAGCAACACATCGATGCCCACGCGATCCTTGCAGAACTCGACCTTGCCGACCACGAGGCTGACCATCCGCAAGCACTCTCTGGCGGGCAACGCCAACGCCTGGTTATTGCTACAGCACTGGCTGCGAACAAGAAAGTTTACATCTTCGACGAGCCCACGTCCGGTGTTGGCTACAAGCACCTGGTCGCGATTTCCCGAGTAATGCGTAAACTCGCTGACACCGGTGCCGTCGTCATCGTCATCACCCACGACGCTGAACTCGTTACCGAGGTCGCCGACCATAGCGTCCGCCTCGACCAAATCAACGCCTGCTAACGCAGACGCCCGCTCAACCAAAAGAGAGGAAAGCGTTTCCGCAGGTCAGGGCAAACGCGCTATACACTCGCTAACGCTTTGACCCCCCTAAGCGATACTCGCTAACGCAAAAGGGTACTTATCAAATCCGACGTCTAAGTGGATACTTAGACGCTCATTTTGATACAAGACTGGCTTGGGGGCAGATTCATTCGGTAGGGGGTGTTTTCCAAAGACGGGGGTAGGAATTGCTGGTTTTTATTGCTGTGAGCGAGTTAGCTGGCCGATTGTTCGTCTTTGAAGATGACGCTGATGGCCCCATTAGCGTTGATAATGGCGTGGTCGACGAGGGTGTTCCATGCTTGGTCGCTGTATGCGAGTGGTGGCAGGGTGGCGAGGTAGACATGGACTTTGATGGCTTGTGCTCGGCGGTGGCGCAGGTCGTCGATCTTGTCGGTGATGTGCTGGTGCTCGGTCTCGAGTTGGCGGTGTCGGGTTTCGAGCTGGTGGTAGCGGCGGTCGTAGTCGTCGGGGTCGTGGGCTGTGGCTGCTGCGGTGGTGATGAGTTGGTTCATCAGCGTGATCGTTTCTTCGATCCGCTCCCCTAGTGTGGCCTGCTGAGTTTCCAACTCATGGGTGTCGTAGACGGTTTCGTCGAGCAGGCACATGGTGTCATCGAGAACGTCAGTGTTGGTGACGCGCTCAGCCAGGGCAGCGACGAAGGCGTTTTTGATCTGCTCCTCGGTGACGTGGGGTGTCGCGCAACGATGAATTTTCTTGTATTTGTTGTTGCAGCGCCAGATATAGCGGCGGTATTTGCTAGTGGAGTGCCACACTTTCCTCCCGAACGAGCCACCACACTCGCTGCAGGTGATCTTGTTGGCAAAGGGGTGGGTATTAGAGGTGCCTTTGCCTGCGCGGCTGGCGAGTTCTGCTTGGACCACGTCCCAGGTGGCTGGGGTGATGATGGGTTCGTGGTTGCCGGTGACGTAGTACTGGGGTACTTCGCCTTCGTTGACTTTCATGGTTTTGGTCAGGAAGTCGGTAGTGAAGCTCTTTTGGAGCAGCGCGTCGCCTTTGTATTTCTCGTTGGTCAGGATCGATCGCACAGTCGAGGGCGACCAGATTTGTTTGCCACGCGGTGTAAGAATCTGATCAGCGGTGAGTTCTTTAGCGATGGTTTGAGGGGTTGCGCCTTCTAGGAAGCGGGCGTAAATGCGCCGCACGATCGGGGCTTGGGTTTCGTCGATGGCGAGGTTTCCCTCCTCGCCTTTCTTGTAGCCCAACAGTGAAGCGTAGGGAACCATGATTTTCCCGTCGGCGAAGCGTTTACGGTGGCCCCAGGTGACGTTCTCGGAAATTGAGCGGGATTCTTCTTGCGCCAAGCTCGACATGATGGTGATGAGTAGTTCACCTTTGGAATCGAATGTCCAGATGTTTTCTTTTTCGAAGTAGACTTCCACGCCTGCGTCTTTGAGCTTGCGCACGGTGGTCAAGGAGTCGACGGTGTTGCGAGCAAACCGGGACACACTCTTGGTGAGGATTAGGTCGATTTTGCCTGCCAGGGCGTCATCGATCATGGTTTGGAATCCCTCACGGCGCTTCATGGAAGTGCCAGAGATGCCCTCATCGGAATACATGCCCGCGAACTGCCAATCAGAACGTGAGCGAATGTAAGTGGTGTAGTAGTCAATCTGAGCCTCATACGAGGAGGTTTGCTCTTCCATCTCAGTGGAAACTCGCGCATACGCCGCCACCCACCTGCGTGCCGGTACACCAGATGAGACTGCGGCAGATCGAAGCTTCTTTGTCGCGGGTATAGCAGTGACGGTGCGACTCATGCCATCCTCCCCTCACTGGTTAACCCCACTGGTGCCATGGTTCCATCCGCGAGGTGGAAGGTGAGCTGATGCTCGAAGGCCTCAATCATCACGACCTGCTCAGCAACATGGACAGGATCGAAACCCTGGGTGCCGAGCATGTCTGCGCAGGCTTGTTCGAGGAGCGTTTCGCGCAAGTTGTGCCCGCCGCAAGGGTTGCCGTTCCCGGTGCAGGCACTCCAGCAGCGCCAAAACTTATACGAGGTTCCAGACTTGTAGGTGCGGGTTTTGCGTTGATAGTTCTTCCCGCACGCGCCGCAGCAGATCCGCCCGGTGAACACGCCCGTGTTCTTTGACGGGGTCGCCGCCGGACCCACCTCACGCCTGTGCGCGATTTCTGCTTGCACCGCGTCAAACATCACCTCGTCAATGATTGGTGGTAGGGCTTGCTCGACCCAGTATCGCGGCAGCTCCCCGTCGTTGAGGACACATGTGGGTGCTTGGATCGTGGGGCGGTACATTTTCTGCAGCATCTGGCAGCCCTTGTAGCGCTCGTTTTCGAGCATGCGACGAAACACGGACCCGTAGAACCATCCCCCTCCGCGCGAACGCACACCTTGATCATTGAGCATGCCAGCTGTCTTTTCCGGGCTGATCCCATCGAGATAATTGGCAAACAGTAAGCGCACAATCTTGGCTTCTTCGTCAATGATCGTGAACTCGCCGTTTGCCCAGTGATAGCCGTAGACGACGAAAGAATTTGTGCCACCATTCTTGTACCGGTTCCGGATTGCCCATTTGACGTTGTGGGATAGTGAACGGGATTCTTCTTGGGCGAACGAGGCCAGCAAGGTTAACAGCAGTTCCCCGTCAGCGCTGAGGGTGTCGATCTGTTCACGCTCGAACCGCACCGCCACACCAAGGTCTTTGAGCTCACGGACCGTAGCGAGCAGGTCGACAGTGTTGCGGGCAAGGCGAGAGATCGACTTCGTCAAAATAACGTCAATGCCGCCTGCCTTAGCGGTGTCCATGAGGTGCTTGAATCCATCGCGATGCTTGGTGGAGGTGCCGGTAATACCTTCGTCGATAAATACCCCGACATAGTCCCACCCAGGGGTGGATTGAATCAGATGGGAGTAGTACGATACCTGGGCGGCGATCGACGACAATTGCCTTTCGTGCTCAGTGGACACCCGCGCGTAGGCCGCTACCCTCAACCGCTGCGGCCGTGCCGGTCTCGCCGAGATCACCCTCATCTCACCCACGTATCTCAATCTCCTTACACTGCTCGTTTCCCCTAATAAATAAGGGGTTCAGCTGGTTGTATCCATCTACGCTCTAAACCCGCGTTTTATCCAGTCGAACCCGCAAAATCAGCCCACCAACAACAGCAGGAAACTCCCCCGCCACACGGGTCAACACCACGCGGGCTTCACTGTCCGTCAGTGCACCAGTGTCAGTGAGCCGATCAATGAACCCCACAACCCTGGCTAGATCAACCTCGGCATCAAACACGCCCTTGGTCATCGATTGCCACCCTTGGTGCCGAACCGGTGGCGGATGTAGCAGGCATGGCTGCAGTATTTACGCCCCGCGTTCCCATATGCCTGAAAAGGCATGCCACAGTTTGCGCATGTGAACTCATAGAAGGTTTTGCGGATGCCTGCGTCTGGGTGGGTGTGCCAAAACGCTCGCCGATGCTTACTACAGCAGAACGATGGTTTCTTCCCATCCGCGCGTTGCGACAGTTTGATTCCGCACCAGCGGCACCACCGCCCATCAGGGTCAGCTTTCGCTGTTGGTTCGATACCAGTACGGGTGACATAGGCGCGGATCTGGTCGCGGCTGACCGTAAGACGTGCAGCGATCGCTTTATACCCAAGCCCGTCCAAGCGCATGCGCCTGGCTGCTTGTTTTTCTCTCTCATCTAACGCCATCACTGGCCTCCTCTCAGTAGAAGGCCACGAATGAGTGTCGAGTTAACCCCTCGCCGGAGGTCGCGTGTGGGCCTTCTACCCATACGCCCTCGGGCACCTGCGAATCCGGACGGGTAAGAAAGCCTCAAGAATGATGAAAAGCCCCGCCACCACCCATGACGGGTAGAAGCGGGGCTAAGTTTCGCCGTAGTGGCGCGTGTGGTTAGTAGCCGAGCTTGGCATTGACTCGCGCCTGCACCGCGCCGTAAAGGTTCCCGAGGCGACGCTTACGCTCCTCGCCATTGCCGTACTCGCCACGGATCACGGCGTCAGCCAATGCGTCGATGTTGGGCCCGGCGGGCTTCGGGGCGGATGCGTTGCCGGAAAGCTTCTCGTTCACGCGAGCCTGGACAGCCGCGTAGTTGGCTCCGAGGCGGCGCTTGCGCTCATCACCGTTCCCGTACTCGCCGCGAATCACTGCATCAGCGAGGGCATCGATGTCCGGTGTGGCTGGTGCTGGTGCTGGTGCTGGGGTGTTGCCGGTCATCTGGTCATACCAAGACTGGGCGCGGGCCATGTATGCGGCGTGCTGGGACCCAGCAAGAGATGCCGGGCAGGCCGTAGCAGAGAAGTCCTTGTGCCCGAACACGTTCTTGCCCCACTGGGGTCGGCCAAGGCCGTAGAACTTGCAAACGGCCGCGACGAGGTGTGCACCGTTATCGAGGCACGCCTCCGATACAGCCCACGGGCTGGAGCTCACGTCGGCGTGTTCGATGCCAATACTGGTGGTGTTGGCTACCCAATTTCCCGCGTGCCAGGCAGTGTCCCGGTCCCAGACGAGTTGGCCGATGCGGCCACTGGTTTCTACTTGGTAGTGGGCGGATGCTGGACGGGTTTGCCACACGTCGTAGCAGCCCCTGATGGTGAGGTTGCCTGCGTTGTGGTGGATGATGACCTTATCAATCCGTCTACCGTTGCGGCCGGGTGTGTAGTGTGTGTTCATGATGAGGTCGATGTCGGCCTCAAGCGCGAGCCAATTCTTCATCAGTGAATCTCCTTATCTGTTGGGTGTTCAGAGGTTGTTTCGGTCAGTGAGGGCCTGGTGTCGGCGCGGTTGGCGATCGCATCGAGCGCGCCGCGCATTTGGGATGGGACGGGTAGGCCGAGGCGGGTGGCGTTCTCCACCAGGGAGATGCCTTCGTTGGACAGGTAGAAGAAAATGACCGCCGCGCGTAGGACTCCGGGTGCGCCGAGGATGTGGACGTCGATGAGGTGGGCCAGGCCGACGAGGGTGAAGATGAGGATCTTTCGGCTGATTCCTCGGAAACCAACCGATGAGCTGAGGCGGCGTTCGTTGATGGCGGCGAGCACCCCGGTGATGTAGTCGGCGATAGCGAAGACAATCAACGCGTAAACCAAACCGTCTAAGCCTCCGAGGTAGGCGGCGAGCCAGGCACCAATACCGGCGATCCCGGTTTGGATGGCGTGCCAGATGGCGTTTAGAGACATGGGTGTTTCCTTTCGTGGGCATAAAAAATTGCCCACACCCATCTGGGGTGCAGGCATCAAAAATTGGTGTAGTACTGGGCTACATGGTCGGGTCGGTGAGGACCTCGAGAATTGGCAGGCTCAAGTCGAAGGACGCCGCCTTGGGCGCTGGGAGTTCTTGGGCTTCGATAGCCTCTGCTGGTGGTGAGGGCGTGGCATCGGATTCGACCGGGACGATCGGTAGCTGCACTTCTTCGCTAGGCGTTGACTCATCATCTGAAACATCGGTCAGTTCTGTGTCCTTTTCTTCCTCGGCCTTCATTGATTGTCCTTGGTGATGGCGTCGTAGAGGACGTCATAGGCCTCGGCCGCTTCGCCGGACAGTTCACCCTCATAGCCATCAAGAAGTGCTTTCACGTCCTTGTCGTGGCCGTCGTAGGTTGGCCCCGACACTTCAGCGATCGACGCGAGCAGGGCTTGACGGGCTTCGAGGAATTCACTCGCTTTGCCGGGGTCGGCGAGCATGAAGGTGCCGTCGTCGGCGAACACTGGGCGACCATGTTCATCGAGGCTCGCATAGTGGGTGACGAGGTCGTATTCATCTTCCCCGAATCGCGCGATCGCCTCCTTCACTAGCGTGAGGAGTTTCGAGCGAGCCCGGGACTGAGCGGCCTTGAGCGGCATATTGGTGAGTAGGTCGGCGATGGGTTGGAGGTGCTGGTTGGCGAGCATGATCTTCATCAGTGTTTCCTTTTACTTATGCGAGGTTGGTGGACATGGCCGACAGGCCAGTGTTGGAGAAGTACCGCCACGTGATGTTCGACCCAGACCCGGAGATGGATGTGATCCACCCCTGATTGAGTAAGCTCAGGATTGCGTTCATCCGCGACATCAAATCCTTGGTGCGGTCGAACAGGCGGGTCATGTTGTAATACGAGCCGTTAGTGACCACCATCAGGTCGTAGGTGTGGAATACGATCTTCGACAGCCCGCTTTGTCCCACCCAGCCCGAATAGGTTCCCTTGCCCGTCAGCGTGCAGTCTTGCAAGGTGACGTAGCGTGAGCCGGTCGTGTAGAACTTGTAACCACCAGTACGCAGATCGGAGCCTAGGTGGATACCTGCTTTGCCGTAAAACAATCCTTTCGGATCCAACGTCAAACACGTGTAGTAGGTGCCGCCGTCTGCCTTCTGGTAGGTCCAGGCGACGTAGTCGCCTTTGTAAGCAAGTTGGTTGACGATTCCTTGCACATTCGGCTTGTCCTTATGGGCACGCCGCGCGAACTCGCCGATATAGCGGCTGCCGTACCAAAACTGCATCCCAGCGCTCGTGATCTTGCCTTCCAGGGTGGTCCCGTCATACCAGGCGATCTGCGTGGGCGTGATTCGGATCGATTGCGTCCAGCCTGCCAGGCCTACTTGGATGGCGTTGGTGGCGAGCTTGTCGGCCGTAATCGACCGCGCCCCAATCCGAGCCGCCGACAACGTCCCGGTGGTGATCTTCCCAGCATCCAGCGAAGCAATTTTGGCCGATGTGACCGCAGCGTCTTTAATCATCGCGTTAGTGATGTATCCGTTGGCGATTGTGAGCTTATCCGAGGTAATGCTGCCTGCTGCGATGCGTGCAGCCGACAAAGTGCCAGTCGTAATCTTGTTCGCGGATAGGCTGCCAACCTTCGCATCCGTGATCGCCGCATCCTTGATCATCGCATTCGTAATAAACCCGTTAGCGATGGTGAGCTTGTCTGAGGTGATGGATCCAGCCTGAATGCGTGCCGCTGCCAGGTAGCCGGTGGTGATCTTGCTCGCTGACAGGTTGGCGATTTTCGCGTTGGTGATCGCGGCATCAGCGATGTGTGCGGTGCCGATGGCGGCGTCTGCGATGTGTGCTTGGCTGATCGCTTTCGGCCCGATCATCGCAGCACCCACCGGTGTCTGTTCCCATTGGTTGTTGGTGAGGATGTATTGGCGGGCGATCACGCCGTCTACACGCACTTGCCACAGTGCGCCTTCTGGCCTGCCAGCCGCGTCCGCTACGCTCGGGTCAACAACGGCAACCGTGAGCCGCCCATCCGAGGTAACCGCAACGTCGTGGGCGTCTTGCGCCAACTGGGTAGCACCAGCGGCAGCAGCCTTGGCCTGGTCGATCTCCACCTGCGCCGAAGCCATCTGAGTGGCGACAGCATTGGCGGCGGTTTGTGCGTCTTGTGCAGCGGCGAGGGCGTGGTCGACCTCTGCACGGGCGGCGTCGAGTTCCGCGCTGATCTGGGCATGGTTCAGGTCAGTAGCGAGTGCCACCCAGCCAGGCTGCCCGGTGTCGGTGAGCCGGTATATCCAGATTTCGGTGGTTTCGCCGTTGCTTTTGAACCAGGTGTCACCCAGCTGCGCCTTCTCGGGTTGGGCACTGCCGTAGTGGTTGGTGTTCTTCCCATCCGCACTAGCCAACGCGAACCCGGCCGCATCCGACGCAGCCACCGCCGTGCTGATGGCGGTCTTGACCTGTCGGGTGACAGACGTGAACTTCCGAGCTACGGTTCCAAGTTCGACCGAGATGTACTGGAGCGTGAGCGGGTTGTACTCGTATGCCACCACCCGTGCCGTCAGCGCAATACCAAGATCAGCGTGGCGGACGGTCACGGTATCGCCAATCTCCACGGTCTCTAGCCGTGCGAGATCAGCGTATTCACGGGTTTGTGAAAGGTCAGCGAAGCGGATCTTGTACGACCCAGACGGCTCATCCACATGTCCTGCGCTGAATTCTACCGCCGCTAGACGGCGCAGCTCAGAGTGGGCTTGGTCGAGCGGAAGCTCGCCTTCGCGCGGATTGTCCGTGTCGGTGATGGCTTTGACTTGTCCGTAGCGGATGACTCGGATACGCGGCACCACATAATCTCCCAATTTCGGGCTATCCACATAGAGTTCAGGCAAGAGTAGGCCGTTGTAGCCGACCGGGAGAATCCGTGTCACCACTGTTGAAAAGTCAATGGATGATTCGAAGCCGGTGAGGTTCTTGCGGTCACGGATGACCACCCCGTGGTTGGCTCCGCGCATGGGCGCGTGATGGATATGGAAATTATCGCGGGTCAGTTCGCCGCCCCAACGCGCAGCGAACGTGTTGTTCTCGCCCGCATCCATGAGAGCGGCGGCGATGGGTATGCGCACCAACCGCGCCGACGACCTGGTCACCGTATCCGATGAGGTAGCAGTAAACCCGTGGCTCGTGTTTGCCGCCCCAAGGATTTGAGTGAGTGCGCCTTTCGCGGTTTTGTTGACCACGTAGGTGTCGGCGATGAGGTTCGCCGCCAGATCATAGAAGACATGAAACGCCGTTACTTCCAGCAAACCTTCGATCGTGGTGACGACCTCGCTAATCCGGAAACCCTGACGTTGCTCCAGCCCTGGCACGGGCGCTGCCACAATGTTCTCAAGTACGAGGTGCTGGGCTGCAGGTCCATCTGCTGGGTAGGTGAAGGTCAAGGAGAATTCGCCACCTAGTTCTTCCGTCACGATCGGGTTGATGATCTCCCGATCCAAGACTCCTAGCCCGGTGGTGGTGAATGTGGTGGCGGTGCGGTCGTGAACCGTAATCATGAGAGGCCTTCCAAAGACAACAGTGGCCACCCCACGAAGGGATGGCCATCGGAACTTGCGTGAGTTGGGTGTTAGGGGTTGCGCCAGTTCGGCACAATCTCGATCTTCGAGATGCCGGTACCGAGCGTGATCCTGTTCAACCCAGGCCGAAGGAATGGGAATGCTTCACTGAGCGCATCGGTCTGGACTTTCCCGTGGGCGTGTGCGACGAGACGCGCGCTGTCGAGCGTGACGGAGCCTGCTGGCGAATTCACCTGATGTACCGTTTTGTTCACCGTCAACGAGAGCATGCCCGTGCCTGTAACAGTGATGATCGGATCCGCATCAAGAAGTCCTGGGTTGGTGATCGTCCCCGACTCCGACATTATTAACGGCTTCAAACCCTCGGTCAGGTAAGTGAAGGGCTGGCAGGTCAGGCGTGCGGTGAAGAACCCCCACCCCGACAGCTCACGGCGCAATTCCGAGACTTCGCAGTGCTTAACCTTGCGGTAAATACCAGGCTCAGCCGTGAGTGCAATGGTCTGGGCATTGGTGAGCTCGTGAGTGGCTCGCCGGTACTGGTCGAGCCCGTCACGGATAGGCACGGCGAGATCGAGCTCGATCTCGGTATCCTCCCAGCCCGTGAAGCGCGTGAGGGTACCTGCTCTGCCTTTGACTTCAATATCCTCCACCGCACGGACGGCTGCAGGAATCGCCACCGGTGCCGTGAGTCGCAGACCAAGCGACGCCGACGTCACCGCGCTGTTGAGGGTGAAGCCAAACATTAGTAGCCTCCTGCCATCACGGTCTGCCGCCGATCAAGACGAGCAAGTTGTTTGTCGAGAGCGGGTGCGAGTTTGCCGACCAGCGTCCCATCCGACAACGTCACCGAAATATCCAAAGACCCGAGGATCCGCTTCGCTGTCGCGTCGACGATGCTCGCGACATCCACACGCTCACTATCAGCACCGCCACTCGTATCGCGATTGATAGCTATGGGTTGTGGGGCGAGGTCAACGTTCGGCACTTGCAGGTCTGCAACCGCCTCGATCGGTACATGAAGCCCGTCTTCAAGCTCGCTGAAGGCGTCCATCGTGTCCCTAGCTAAACCAGTGGCAGCGGTGACGGCTTTGTTGCCGTCCGTGCGGATGGAGCCTGCGAGGCCTTCGACAAGCATCCGTCCTGCCCACGCCATCTTGCGAGACGGGCTGTGGATGCCGAAGAAACCGGTGATGGAGTCCCAAATCCCGCGTGCCCAATTCGAGATCGAATTCCACAGCCACCCCGCTAGGGATTGGATTCCGTTCCACAGGCCGTAGACGAGGTTCTTGCCCGCCTCCGCCATCTGCCACACGCCCTGACCAACAGCAAACACAATCCCAGAAATAATCGATGGGATTGCGGCGACAATCGTGGAAATAATCTGCGGCAGATTCCGCACCAACGCGGTGAGTAACTGGATTCCTGCTTGGACGAGTTGCGGGATCGCCCCACCAATCGCCGACACAATACTGGCGATAATCTGCGGCAACGCGGCCACAATCGTTGTAATGATTTGCGGCAAGGCACCAATCAACGCCGTCAGCAGCTGGATCCCTGCGTCGATGAGTTGCGGGATCGCGCCGACCACACCGCCCACGATCGCGGTAATAATCTGCGGGAGTGCTGCGACGATTGCTGTGATGATCTGCGGCAGCGCACCAATCAAGGCCGTCAACAATTGAATGCCTGCTTCGATGATTTGCGGGATCGCCCCGACGAGGAAGGTCACTATGCCGGTGATAATCTGCGGGAGTGCTTCGATGATGACGGGGATGGCTGCGATGAGGCCTTCGGCGAGACCGGTGATGAGCTGCAACGCCGCATCAAGAAGCAATGGCAGGTTATCGACCAGGCCCTGCACCAAAGCCACGAGCATTTCCATCGCAGCTGGAATCAACTCCGGTAGTGCTTCGCCAATCCCAGAGACGAGGGTGGCGATGATCTGAATCGCCGCCTCCAATAAAGACGGCAACGTTTCGATGATTGCTTCTACTAAAGCGATGATCAGCGTCACGGCTGTTTCTGCTACTTGTGGCAACACCTTGATAATGCCTTCAAGGAGCGCGGTCAAAATGCTCATGCCGGTCTCGACCACCATGGGTAGTTGCTCGGCAATAAATGCGAGAGCTTCCTGTAAGACGGTGCCGAGGGTGTCGATGAGGGCGGGTGTTCCGCCTTCTTCGAACGCTGCCGTGAGTTCGTCGATCCAGCCGTTGACCATCGGCAACACCGAACCCGCCAACGCCTCAGAGACTCCTCCTGCGAGGAGGCCTTTGAGGTTTTCGATCCCGTCCTGCATTGTCGCGAGCTGACCAGAGAAGGTCTTAGATTGGGCGTCCATAGCCCCGTAGAAACGCCCGCCCTCGGCCGTGGCAGAAGCAAACGCGTCCGCAACCATGTCAGCGCTGATCGCGCCCTTGGCCATTTCCTCCTTGAGCTCACCAATACTCTTGCCGGTCTTGCGGGAGATTTCTTCGAGGGGGTTGAATCCGGCGTTGATCATCTGCAGCAAGTCCTGACCAGTGAGCTTGCCGGTCGAAGACATTTGAGCGAAGGCAAGGGTCAGCGATTCCATCTTCACCGCGTTACCTTGGGAGATGTCGCCGATTTCGTTGAGGTGCTTTTTCGCATCCTCCAGGCTCATGCCAAAGCTCAGGAGGGTTTGCATGTTGCCCGCGAGGTCCTCCATACCAAACGGAGTCTTCGCCGCTTCAACCTTCAGGTCGTTAACGAGTTGTTGGGCTTTGGCTTGGTCACCCAGCATCGTCGTAAAGGACGTGGAGTATTGCTCCATACGGGCGTTGTATTCCACGCCCTCTTTCAAGGCTTTGGCCATGCTGTGACCGATCGAGGCGATCGCATGCCCGATACCCTTCACGCTCGCGATGATGGCTTCGGAGGCAAGGTTGGCTTTCAACACGTCACCGAAAATGCGGGTCTTACCAGAAGTCGAGGCCATCTCGTCGCCGAGATCATCCACCGCACCCTCAAGACGTCCTGCGTCCTTGGCGGCGTCTTTAGCATCGTCACCGGCACCGTCTGCTTCGTCCCCGAAATCCGACAGGGCGTCATTATTCGATTTGAGTTCACTTTCGAGCCGGTTGAGCTCCGCACCCGCGTTATTAAGCTGGATCTGCCAGTTCTTCGTCCGGCTATCGTTCTCCCCAAACGAGGAAGCGCTGTTTTCGAGGGCTGCGTGTAGGGTCTCAATCTTGGCTTTCTGAGCCTCGATCTCTTTTCCCAGCACTTGGTTACGGGCTGTGAGTGCTTCGGCGGACTTGTCGTTCTTATCAAACGAGGAGGCTACGAGCTTCATCTCACTGCCAAGCACTCGCATCTCACGGTTAATATCCGTGATCGCGCGCTTGAACTCACGCTCACCCTCAAGCCCAATCTTCAAACCAAAACTGGAGTCAGCCATAGGTCTGTATTCCTTCGCGTTGCTGGGGGTTAAAATTGGCTAGAGGATGAGGAGGAATCGTGTGGGCCAATGTTGTAACTAATCGCCGGTGGGTATGGCCGTTGTTTGCTTTACTCTTCATCGGTACGGTCGTTTTCGCTGTTTTGTGGATGAGCGGTGTCGTGCATCCCGTCACGGGCATCGCTAATGCAGCAGGTTTCGCAATATGTGCGATCGGGCTTGCAGCGTGGCACCTTGCCACTCGTGGTTTGCAGCGATGAGCACTCCGGTGCTTTTCCTCCACGGACTCGGTGAGACCCCGCAAGCCTGGAATGGCGTCATCAACGAGTTCGAGAGCATTGACGCGCTCACGCCCACTGTTTTCGATCAGCCATCAGGAACGCCATGGTCGTTACATGAGCGCACGGACGAACTCGCCGCATCACTAAATGATCCAGTCGACGTGGTTGGGCTATCTCTTGGCGCGGTGATGGGTCTTGATCTGGCAATTCGGCACCCGCACATGGTTCGGTCGCTGTTTCTTTCAGCTCCCCAGGCACGCTCTCCTAAAGCATTGATGCGCATTCAAAGCGTTCTCATGCGAGTCTTGCCTGAGCGTCTCGTGTGCCCACCACAGATTTCCAAGCAACAGTTGCTGGAAATCCTGCGTCAAATATCAGCCATTGATTTCGAGCCAGAGCTTGGAAATATCACGGTTCCAACGACGATTGCGTGCGGCTCGAAAGACCGCGCGAATCTTCCTGCCGCCCGCACCATCAGCCAACAGATCCCACATGCCCGCCTCATCGTTGTGCCAGACGCGGGTCATCAATGGCATCAATCAATGCCCACACAATTCGCTCACGAACTAAAAGTCCACTGGAACAGTATCTAAATCCCGGCAGGAATCACGTCGTCGATGAACCATTGACGTAGCGGCTGGGCTCTGCCGGTTTCTAACCGCCAGCAGTCGACCAGATCCAACAGTTCCCCGAACACGGTCAGGCCCACCTCCACCCGCGATAGGTGAAGGTGGGCCATGCCGATATACGTCAGCCGCATGAACACAGAATTGTCGTTATCGACTATGCGTCCGCTGCTGGTGCTTTTGGGGCTGGCTCGGTGAGGATGTCTCGGCGGGTGCCGCGCTGGAGAGCTTCGGCGATCGCGCCACGATAATCCGCCAGATCGGCAGGCACAGTGAGTAGTTCAACCTCGTCCTCGCTCAGTTCTGGGCGCTTGTCGTCTGGGTGGCGGTGGTTGTGGATCTGGACTGATTGGTTGGCCAGCAGCGTGATCAGCCAAATCACCTCACCGAGCGTTTTGCCCAGGTTGTCAGACGTTTCGAGGGCGTTGCCCAGGTGTTCGAGGCCGCCATAGCGCTCGGCGATCAGACGTGTGGCTTTTGTGGTGAGCACGAGCTCGTAGTCCTCCCCGCCAATGGTGACAGTGGCGGAGCGCCCTGGTTCCACAACAGATTCAGTTTTCTTCTTGCTGGTCATCGCTTGGTACTCCTCTTGTTAGCTTGTAGCGGGTTCGTAGACTTGGGCGTACCAGCCGGTGATCGTCTCGGGTTTGACCCCGGTGCCGCCCTCTAGCACTTCGGCCTTCCACGGATGACGCCCCTTCGCATCTGGCTTGTTACGCCGCAAAATCGTGCCCTCAATGCTCGGGGTCGAGAAGGTGATCGAGTCGGCTTTGGTGGCCAGCGTTTCGGTTGGGAGGGCGAACTTGACCCGGTAGAGCCAGAAATACTGATACTTCCCGTTGGAGCGTGCGGCTCGGAAACCAATCGCCACCGGGCTGCCGCCGTCCTCGGAGGCGGAGATGAGAACGCCGTTGGAGTCCACTGTCGCCCCAGTGAGGGCTGCGGCTGCTTCACCACCCAGATCATCAATCCCCAAAGTGAGGGTGCCGGATTTGAATTCCTTGACGATCTCGGATGGGCCGTCATCGGCATACAGGATCGCTTCGGCCACTTCGACGGAAAGTTCTGCGGAGATCGCTTTCGCGAGGGGTTTGGGTTTGGCGTAGGTCTCCTCACCCGTATCGGGATTTTCAGTGATGGTGGCATAGTAGAGCTTGTCTAAGCCAATCGTTGCCATGAGAAATTCTCCTTATCTGTAGGTGTGGTGGGTTGCGACGTCTATCGCGTAATGGTGAAATCCGGTATCAGCTTCAAAGCCGACATAGGTACGGCCAGTAATCGTTAATCCTGTGTCGAGCAGGGCGCGAGTGACCCGGTTGCGCAGGTCGAGATAGTTAGATTTCGTGAAAAGTGCGAGGCGAACTTCCTCAACCTCGATACTGGGTTGATTGTCTGCGAACACGTCCAACACGTCCGTCAGCGGGGTTGCCACCAGATACGTTTCTGGCGCGGTCGTGGCTGTGTAGAGGCCGACTTCGAACGGCAAACCAAGCTTGTCAGCGATCATCGTGAGTTGTTCCAATAACGCGGTCATGGCCCCACCTGCTCAATCCGCGCCGTCAACGCCGCCTTCATGGCCTCGATCGCACCCCTGTGGGTTTGCGACCTTGTGGGTGCAAGGAACGGGCGTGCAGGCTGATCGCTGCGGCCGTGTTCGAAGACGTTGGCGATCAACGCATTCGCTCTGCCGTCGCGGCGGTTCTCAGCAAAGCCGACCTTAATGTTGTGATTACCTTTGTTGTTTACTTTCACCGAGGTCGTACCAAGCGCTGCCAGTAGTTGTCCTGTTGACCGCGAGGGATTCTTGGTGGCGCGTCCGATCGCGCCGGTGAGGTTGGCTCGCATACGCGGCTCGACCACGGCGGCTCCCGCCTCAAGCACCTCATCAGCAGAGGTTTCGAGCACGCGGCTGGCAGCATCGAGAGAATCAATGAACGCGTTGGGAAGGCGAATCTGGACTCTAGCCATGGGCCTCTCCTTCGGGCGTGGTCTGATGGGCAAGAATCTCGACATACCGGCCGATCACCTCGACTGCGTCGATCACATACCGCCCGCCCGGTTCACTGATCTCCATATTCGTGGTCACGAATAGTCCGGGGATGGTACGGATGCGGAAGAGGACATCGGCCTGTAAGTACGCTGCCCGGTTCACCCACGCGCTCGATGCGTGTCGGACCTCGACCTGCGCCCGCACCGTTGCTCGCACTTCATCGCGCGTGGTGGTGAACCCCGCCTTATCGCGGATAACCGTTGGCTGTATAAGGTCGATGGTGGTGGTCATGGATCCAAGAGAAGCCATCAGTTACACCTTCCAGTCCCGATCCAGACGCAGCAGGTTGTTGACGGCGTTCCACACCGCCCGAGCCGCATCCGGCTTATCTGCCCAAAAGCCTGCCGTGGAACCATCACGAGACTCGTAGAAATGGGAGGCGAGCATGACAATGCCCTGCCTGGTTGCCCCAGACATCTCGTGTGTTTCGTAGTGGTTTTCGGGCAGGTGCTGGAAGGAGCAGGCGTAGGAGGTGGCCGCATTGACCAATGCGACAAGCAGCTTGTCGTCATCGTCGAAGGTGATGAGCAGGTTCGCCTTCACCTGCGCAACCAAATCAACCGTGGTCATTGCGGCCACCTCCTCTCCATGTGCGGGGTTTGTTATGCTCCGGCCTTCTGGGTTAGCAGCTTGACTGCTTCGGGCAGGACGAGCTTGCCGTCCAGCCGCTGGGAAGCCAGGAACCCGACCTGTCCGGTGGTGGCGAACAGTTCGTTGAGCCGCTTGAAAGAGCGACCCTGCCGATCGGCAATCCAGTAATACGACAAGTCACCAAAGGCCACCGTCGACGCACCAGCCTTGATTTCAGGCACAAACGTGGATGTGTGGACGGGGCGGCCGAGGACAAGGTCTGGTGTTCCTGCTGTCAGGGCTGGCTGCCACAGATACTGGCCGTTGCCGTCCTTGAGCTTGCGGATGGTTTTTACGGTCGAGTCGTTCATCAGCCACACCGCGTTCTTGCGATACGGGGCGCGCAGGGCGTAGTGCAGGTCGATGAGTTCATCAGCCGTAATATCGGTCGCCTTGCCTGTGGTCACTGCCTTCTCACCACCGCCAGTGGCTGCGAAAATGCCGGTGGGCTTGCCCTTACCGTCCCCAGTGAGGAAGGCTTCTTCTTCAGCAGCTCCAATACGGCGAGCAAACTCCACCGCCAAGTACTGCTCGACATTAAACGCCGCATCATTCAGCAGCTCTTCGGAGATTTTGAGGAAGGTGCCGAGCTTAAACGCCGACAACGTCACCTGCGTGAACGCCTCGTCCGACTCCGTATACGGCTTGCCCTCATCGAGCCAGCCTGCGGTGCCATGGGTGGAGACGACCGGGATCTTGCGATCCCCTGAAGTGGTTTGAATGACCTTCGTCAAGGAGCGCATGATGTTTTGATCTTCCAGTGAGGAGATCAGTGTGCGTTCGAACTCGTCAGGTACCAAGTAGCCGCCCTCAGTGTCTACGCCTTCGGAGAGGGCGTTGCGTACTTCCATCGGTGAGATGTTCAGTCGCATGGCATCCCAAAACGCCCGTTTGTACGAGGCGGTTGCTCGAGGTGCAGTCGGCTTGGCTTCATCGTCAGGGTTCATACCGGGCATGGAGGTGAGCGGCGTGTTGGTTGCCTTGGCGAGGTCGGCGTCGC
Source organism: Trueperella sp. HMSC08H06 (assembly GCF_001808465.1). Classification (NCBI taxonomy): domain Bacteria; kingdom Bacillati; phylum Actinomycetota; class Actinomycetes; order Actinomycetales; family Actinomycetaceae; genus Trueperella; species Trueperella sp. HMSC08H06. The sequence goes on along the minus strand of NZ_KV793361.1, from coordinate 61,582 downwards.
GGCGCAGTGCTCGTTCGGAGCGTGCGATCTCATTGGAGAGACGATCGATTTCGGCTTCCATCTTCGCGTAAGCCTGATCGTCTTCAGCTGACAGACAGCCGGTGGTGGTGTCGCGGCGCTCATCGAGGAAAGCCTTCGCGCGCTCCCATACGTCGGAGCGCTTGGTACGAAGGTCAGAAACAGTCATAGAGGTTGTCATTGTGGGGTTCCTTTCAATGGGGTTGATTGATCAATTCGGCGTACAAATCACAAACCCGCCGACCAACAGGCACGGCGGGTTTAGTGGTGGGACGTGGTGGTCGCACCGGTTTCGGTGGTGATGTGGCGCTCAGGTGTGCGACGAGCTTTTGTTCGGATGCGCGGCGGGAGAACACCACACCAAGATCCGCGTTCTTGGGCGGGAACGGAGGGTGCTTCGGCTCATCGCCGTCGTCCTTGTCAGGTTCGTCGTGAGACTCGACCTCATCCTCATCGTCATCTGGCTCTTCGTCCGGCTTAGCGTTGAAGGCAGGGTTGCGTTCGCCGGTGAGAAGTTCGTCGGCGAAACCCATGTCAATCGCGGCCCGAGCATCCATCCACGTCTCAGCGTCCATGAGCTTGGACAGCTTCGCCCGACTCAGGTTCGTCTTCTCCTGATATGCATTCAGGATTGATTCTTTGACCGAATCAAGCATGTTCATGGCGCGTGCGAGTTCGTCCTTATCGCCGACCGCCATGGTGGCCGGGTTGTGAATCATCAACATCGACACCGGGCTCATGACTACCTTCGTGGCGGCCATGGCAATCACAGACCCGGCGGATGCGGCGATCCCGTCGATATTGACGGTGACTGTGCCTGGGTAGTCGATGAGCATGTTGTAGATCTGCGCCGCAGCCACCACATCACCACCCGGGCTGTTGAGCCAGATCGTCACCGGCCCAGACCCAGCATTGAGCTCACTAGCGAAGATTCTCGGCGTGACATCGTCATCGAACCAGGATTCTTCGGCGATCGTGCCGCTAATGCGCAAAACCCTGACAGCATCTGAGTCCGGGTCAGTGTTGTGTGGCTCGGGTGTGAGCCAGTTCCAAAAACGTCTCATATCCTCCTCCTTACAGAAGATTCACTCGTAGGTTCCTCAGCCGGTTCAGGCTCCGGTTCAGACTCGGTTGTCTGCGCGTATGCTCCTGCGAGACCGAGCGGGAGCATATTGCCGTTGACTAGGTAGAGATCGCCGCCAGCTTCGGCAGGGATCTTGTCGAGGTTTTCTAGTTCGCGGATATCGTTGGCGCTCATCCACCCGTTCTGCCGTGCCACCGCATACCCATTCATTCGGGATTCGTAATCACCTCGCAGTAAGCCTTCGAGGTTGAACTTCACGTAGATCTGTGGCTTCTCGCGCGGGCTGAGGAGGGTTTTGGTGATGGCTTGTTCGAAGCGGATAACCCACGGATCAAGCGTGTACTTCACGAACTCCAACGACTGCTGCTCAATATTGGAAAACGAGGATTTTTCGAGGTCGCCGATCATGTGCGGCGGGATACGGAAGATTCGAGCAATTTCGTTGATCTGAAACTTCCTCGTCTCCAAAAACTGGGCTTGTTCTGGTGAGACGGCGATTGGTGTGTATTTCATGCCCTCCTCGAGGACCGCGATCTTGTTCCCATTACGAGCGCCGCCGAACGTGGACTGCCAGGACTCCCTAACTCTGGCGGGGTCTTTGATCGTGCCCGGATGCTCCAACACCCCACCAGGAGCCGCACCATTAGCGAAAAAGCTCGCCCCGTAGTCCTCGGTAGCCTGCGCCAAGCCGATGGCGTTCTTCGCCATCGCAATCGGGCTATAACCAACCAGCCCGTCAAAGCCGAGCCCTGGAATATGGAGCACATCGCGCGCGGCCAACGTGACGGTTTCAAACCTTCCTGCTGGTTCGTCCCACGTGCGCTGATACTCGTAATACAGCCGCCCAAACTCATCTCTGCCTACGGTCATCCGGTTAGGCATGAGTGGATACAGGCCGATGACTTCGTCGCGCCCGTTGCGGATCACCTGAGCAAACGCATTACCCCAGAGCAGTAGGTGCGTCATCAACGTTTCGCGGAACACGAAGCTCGTCATCTCTGGATTCGGCTCATCATGCAACAACCTGTAGAGCGGATGGTCGAGCGCCTTCACCTTCGCCCCATCAGCGTCTTGCTGATAGACATGCAACGGCAGGCCCGCGATAGCTTCAGCCAAAATCCGCACACACGAATACACCGCAGTCATCTGCATCGCCGAGCGTTCCGTCACCGGGCGACCAGAAGACGTCGCCCCAAAGAAAAAGCTATAACCAGAGCTGATCGCGTGATCGTCAACGGAGCGGGCAGTGTCGCCACGCAACCAATTCAGAAAACCCATGTGCATACCTTTCAATGAGAGAATCGGTAAGAGAAGGAGGAGATAGCGATGACCGAAAGTTCGTTCCAACAAGCAAAAGAGGCCTATCGAAAAGCGCGTCTCGTTGAACGCGAGAAAATCCGTAACTTGCTTCGATCCATGAATTTCGAAGTAGTCGACGGCCCTCAAGCCGGAGAAGGTCCTTTCTCCTACCCAAAGAGATCAACGCGCATTCGCCCACAACTAGACCTAAGAAACTGGATGTGGGTAGAAGGAACGTCACTCAGCAATCGTTCAATCCAGGTTCTCGTCACACTGCAAGTCCTTGACTGGGATTGGGAAGAGGAGGATGGCAAGTTAAAAAATACATCGAGAAATGTGCATGCCCTGTTTGATCGTTTAGGCGTTATTCCTTTTTGCGATGCTCCGCATCCGAAGCTTCGACCAGGTGCGCATTCAGAATTAAAATTCCCGACATGCAACCTCGAGGCCGATAAGTGGGTTAAGAACGCAGTTCTCAACGATCAGTTCCATACGGATATTGACCTCCCGCTGGATGAAATCAAACTTCATAAGCTCGAGCAGATAATCCGAACGCGATGCTGTCACGCCTAAATAACGAATAATCCGCGCTCGTCATAGACGCTGCCGCTCACATGTCCGGTTCCGTTTCGAATGGCGCGATCGAGAGCCATGATGGTGGCGACCACGCCGTCGATTTTCTCGGTGCTCTTTTGTTTGTCAGGTTTGATGTTTCCTGCTGGGTCAGTTCGTATGTGAATGTTGTCGACCATCCATGACAGGACTGGGTGCCCACCATGAGCAAGGCGTCCTTCAAGCGCGAGCTTCATCAGCTCCTTCGACGGCGGGCTCATGTCTTTGAAGCCCTGCCCGAAGGGAACGACGGTGAAGCCGAGTCCTTCGAGGTTTTGGCTCATTTGGACTGCGCCCCACCGGTCGAAAGCAATCTCCCGAATATCAAACCGCTCACCAAGGGTTTCGATGAAGGCTTCGATTGCGCCGTAGTGGACGACGTTGCCCTCGGTGGTCTGCAGGAAGCCTTGGCTCTGCCATAGGTCGTAGGGCACGTGGTCACGAGCCACGCGCAGTTTGAGGTTGTCTTGCGGTATCCAGAACCATGGGGCAATCACATACGCTTCATCACCTGTTTCGGGCGGAAAGACGAGCACGAACGCGGTGATATCCGTCGTCGAAGCAAGGTCAAGCCCGCCGTAACACACGCGTCCTTCCAAATCTGACAGGTCGACGGGTGCGTTGTTTTGGTTCCACACGTGCATGGGCATCCATCGCACCGACTGCTTGACCCATTGGTTGAGTCGTAGTTGGCGGAATGTGTTTTCTTCGGCTGGGTTTTGCTTCGCGCTCGTGCAGGCTTGGCGGACTTTCTCGATCGGAACAGTGATCCCTAAGCTCGGGTTAGCCTTATGCCACACGGCCTCGTCGGTCCAGTCATCCTCGCGGTCCGCGCCGTAAATGACCGGATAGAACGTAGGATCAAACTTTTTGCCTGCGAGGATGTCTTCGGCTTTCTCATGCTGCTCATAACAAATACTGTGCGTGTCGGTTCCTGCGGTGGTGATGAGGAAGTACAGGGGTTGGGTGCGGGCATCGCCGGAGCCTTTCGTCATGACGTCGAACAAGGCACGGTTGGGTTGGGTATGCAGCTCGTCGAAGACAACACCAGAAATGTTGAACCCGTGCTTCGAATACGCCTCCGCACTCAAGACTTGGTAGAAGGAGTTGGTGGGCTTGTAGATGATCCGCTTCTGCGAGGCAAGAATCTTGACACGCTTAGATAACGCCGGGCTCATGCGGATCATGTCAGCTGCCACCTCAAACACGATCGAGGCTTGCTGACGATCAGCCGCGCACCCATACACTTCAGCGCGTTCTTCACCATCCCCGCAGGTGAGCAGGAGCGCAACTGCGGCGGCGAGCTCACTTTTGCCCATCTTCTTCGGAATCTCAACGTAAGCGGTAGTGAATTGACGGTAGCCGTCTTCTTTGACAGTGCCGAACAGGTCGCGGATGATTTGCTCTTGCCAGTCGATGAGCTGGAAGGGCTGTCCTGACCAGCGGCCTTTGGTGTGTTTCAGGGCTTGGATGAACGCGACCGCGAAGTCGGCTTTACGCTTGTCGTAGCGTGAGCCTGTGGCCATGAATCGGGTCGGCGTGTAGGTGTCGAGAGTGCGCATCACACCCTTCAGGCTCCTTCCTGTGCTGGTTAGTTGGTGTGGGCAAGCGCCCAGGCGATGGCGTGGCCGGCGTCTTCGAACAGTTCGTCAGCCTCGGTGACCAGGGTAAGTTCGCATTCAATGAAACTGCGAGCGTCCGGTCCCCAGCCGCCGATCGGCTGCTCGGCGAGCTTGTAGACGCGGGCGTCGTTTCCGATCCAGCCTTTGCCCAGGTGCCGGTATGCCGAGGCGAGGACGAAGTCTCCGTAGGTGATCACCGTGCCGTAGCTGTCGGTCGCCATCTGCAGCTGCTCCATCGTGGTCTTGCCGTTGTTCATGACTTTCTCCTTGTCCTCTTGTTCGGTCATGTACATACAGCCATAGGTGTGCGCGGTTATCCAGCCGTTTTCGGCGTATTTACACAGGAAGAATAGAGATTCTGATCTCTTGCATATTTCCCGTTTATTCGGCCTGTGTGGGCGTGGTTTTCCACGCCGCATTCCCTTCCAAGTTGGTCAGCAGGACTCGGCGCACGTGCTTGTAGCTGTCACCGATCATGCCCAGGCGTAGGAGCCAGCAGCGCATCGCATACTTATCATTCCCTGGTTCAGGTGGTTTCGGTGAGATGCGGGTGGAGGTCTTGGCTTGCTCGATCATGAGCTGAAGGAGCACACTGGCCGCCTCGATCACCTCCGCGTCAGGAAGTTGTTCGAACCAGGCAAACTCAACCGTTCCCTCCACCGCATTCAAATTCATCGGAGTGGCCGGAATGCCCAGCGCCTTAGCGATGAGTTCTCCCTTGGCGGCGAGCAGGGCTTCGAGCTTCGCGGCTGTGGCTTCGTCCCAACCTGTCGTGGGGAAAGCAAGCGTCAGCCCGTACTCCTCGCTCGTGGGCGCGAACCCGGCCTTCTGTGTGGCTTCAATGAGCGCTTCGGCGTCGATGTCCTCTGGGAGGTGAAGGGTCCAGTCCCGGTCCAACCGTGCATCTCCGATCTGGTAGTCGAACGTGGGTGCTCCCGCATAAACTGCCGTGAGACCAAGGTGAGCGGCGATGGTGTTGGCGAGTTTCTTACGCCCGCTCTTGTTCGGGACGAACGAAATTTGGTTCATGCCGCCACACCCTCACCGTCAAACCAAGACTCGACCAGTTGCAGGTAGCCGGTTGCGTCGTGTTCGATTGCCCCGGCAACCAGCGGGAAGTTCCACTTTCGTGCAATGTCGAGGGCTTCCTCGACGTCCCAGATATTGATGCCCGCTTCGAGCATCTCGCTGATCTCAATATGTAAATCACTCATGCCCATCCTCCATCTCCTCTTTCCCCTAGTTAGGGGGTCGTTTGGTCATGTACATACAGCCATAGGTGCGAGCGCTTATCCAGTCCTTGCGCGAGCAAAATTCTTCAGTCTTTCAAGGACGTGGCGAGCCACGGGCAAAGCGATCCCGTTGCCCCACAACTTGTATTGCGCCGAATCCGACGTCGGGTCTGCGAGCCAGCTGGCGACCTGCTTGCGGGAGCGCGGCCTAACGCCTCGGAGGCGGTTCCATTCGGCCCACACGTCCACCCAGTAGTCGAGCTGGGCATCGGTGGGGTCGGTGATGGCGAGCTGGTCGCACCAGTCGTCAGGGAACCCCTGCAACCGGGTGCACTCGACCGGCGTCAACCGCCTGGGGCGCAGCGACGAGCTGGCGACCATGGGCGGGTCGGTGTAATCCGTGGCCAGCAGCGCACCTGCCTGATCCTTGGTGGTGCGGGTGAAATAGTCGGCCTTGGATGCGGCATAGACGGGTTCCAAGATGACCATGCCGCCTTGGTTGCAGGTCGGCTCTCCGCCTTTCAGGTCGAGGGTTTCGACACTTCCGCTTCGTAGCCGTAGTGGCCGCCACCGCTGCGGGACTGGTGGATCGAATTCAGGCCAAACACCCTGCGTTCCTCTGGGGCGTCGAGGAGGATGGGGACGTTGGTGGGTAAGTTGCCCATCCGGGCAGTCAGCGTCTGCACCACCCCCGAGGAGTTGACGGTCAACCTCGAGTCCTGCGGATGATGATCCAACAACATCACCGAGCTGCTACGGCCTCCAAGGCTTGCTTCAGGGGTGTGGGCATGGTCTTGTTCTTGCGTGCCGCCCGATTCAGGATTCCTTGGCAAGCTCTCGGGCTCAAAAAGAATCTCGGGTGCGGATCGGCCTGCAAAATCTGCGACAAGGTAGATGCGGCGGCGGCGTTGGGCGAGGCCGAAATGTTGCGCATCGAGTACACGCCACGCAACCGAGCATCCGCCTGCCACGACGGTCCCAGCGTCGGCCCACCGCGTGTCAGGAACAGGCACGTCAGGGACGGACGGCGCGACGACCTGGATGAGGCTCGTGAGGACGGCGGCGAAATCCACCCCTTGGTTGGAGGAGAAGGCTCCCGGCACGTTCTCCCAGACAGCAAATCGGGGATATTGGTCATTAGTCGCCTCCCTCATTTCCTTGATGATGCGAACAGCCTGAAAGAACAGGCCGGAACGTGAACCTGCCAGCCCGGTCTGCCGTCCTGCGACCGACAGGTCTTGGCACGGCGACCCGAACGAGATGATGTCCACCGGCTCGATCACGGTGCCGTCGATAGTGTTGACGTCGCCGAGGTGGGTGACCGCGGGCAGACGGGTGGTGGTGACGAGGATCGGAAACGGCTCCACCTCGGACGCCCAGACGGGGCGGATACCGACGTTGAGGGCGGCGAGTGGGAAGCCGCCCGACCCGTCAAACAGAGAGCCAAGCGTCAACGCGGTCATGTGGTGCCTCGATCCACTGCCTTCACGACATCCAGGTAGGCGAGCTGCTGGCCGTCGCGGAGACACGTGATTCCTGCGGCGTCTCCGGTGGCGTCGGCGTAGCGGCGCAGGATCACGGAGGCGTATTTTTCGTCGAGTTCCATGCAGTAGGCGATGCGGTCGGTTGCCTCAGCTGCCATGAGTGTGGAGCCTGAGCCTGCGAAGGTGTCGAGCACGATCGTGTTCGCCTGGGTGGAGTTCCCGATCGGATACGCCAACAAATCCAGCGGTTTGGAGGTGGGGTGGTTAGCGTTGCGGCGGGGCTTGGCGAAGTTCCAGATCGTGGTTTGTTTCCGGTCGGCGTACCACTTGTGCTTACCCGTCTTCACCCACCCGAATAGTACCGGCTCGTGCTGCCACTGATACGGGGAACGTCCCAATACGAGGGAATCTTTAACCCAAATACAACAGCCCGACAGGTAGAAACCAGCATCTTGAAAAGCGCGACGGAAGTGCAATCCTTCAGTGTCAGCGTGGAACACATACGCGGATGCGCCCTTCTCACACACGCCCACCATGTTCGAAAACGCTGATAGCAGGAAATCGTAGAACTTATCGCCATCCATCTTGTCGTTCTTGATGGACAATCCGGATCCTGATTCGAAGGCGACGTTATATGGCGGATCGGTCAACACAAGATTCGCACGCTTACCATCCATCAACAACTCGACGTCCTCGGCGCTGGTGGCGTCGCCGCACACGAGTCGGTGGCGGCCAAGCGTCCAGATATCCCCACGCTCCACGAACGCGGCTGCTTCGAGTGCGGCGGTAAGGTCGAAGTCGTCGTCCTCAACCTCGTTCTCATCCAAGGAGCCGATCAACTGCTGGATTTCGGCGTCGTCGAAACCGGTGAGTTCGGCGTCGAAATCACTCGCGTCGAGGTCGGCGATGAGGAGGGCGAGTTTGTCGTTGTCCCATTCGCCGCTGATCTTGTTGAGCGCGATGTTGAGTGCTTTCTCGCGCGTCTCATCCAGTTCCACGACGATCACATCCACGGTGTTGTGGCCGAGTTCTTCGAGCACTTTCAAGCGCTGATGACCACCAATGACATGCCCGGTGGTGGAGTTCCAGATGACGGGCTCGACGTAGCCAAACTCGGTCAGGGATCGCTTGAGCTTCTCGTATTCGGGATCGCCGGGCTGGAGGTCTTTACGAGGGTTGTAGTCAGCGGGCTTCAGCTCAGCTATTGGCATTGTTTTCATGAGCATGCTTCTTCACCGCCTTCCCTAAAGCATTAACGTGAGCGAACGAGCTCTCCCAGCGCAAACCGTCATGGCCGAAGTGACCGTAGGTTGAATACTGTGTAAAACCAGGCTTGCGAAGATTCAAGGCATCGATGATTCCACCGGGGCGCAGCGGAAACACTTCCCGTGCAGCAGCAGTGAGGATCTCGTCAGAATATTCCCCGGTGCCGAGGGTGTCGATGGTGAAGGCGACCGGATCAGCTTTCCCAATCGCATAACTGATCGCCACCTGACACTCATGAGCCAGACGAGCGTCGACGATCGTGCGGGCGATCAGGCGCGTAATATAGGCACCCGAACGGTCAACCTTCGAGGCGTCCTTGCCCGAGAATGCTCCGCCGCCGTGAGGGGCGAGCCCACCGTAGGTGTCGACCATGAGCTTGCGACCCGTCAGTCCAGTGTCCGCCTTCGGCCCACCAACCGTAAAAGATCCGGAGGGGTTGACGAGAATCTCGGTATCAGCGCTAATCGGCAGGTACGGTTTGCACGCGGGTGCGACGATCAGTGTTTTGACCTCAGCCGCAAGCTCGTCCAGAGTCTTCGTAGCGTCGTGTTGGATCGACACCACCACGGTTTCGACTGCTACGGGTTGTCCGGCGGCGTCGTAGCGAACCGTCACCTGCGCCTTACCATCGGACTTGATACCGCTGATCGTGCCGTCCTTGCGGGCGTCATCAAGACGCCCACAGATCTCATGCGAGAGTACGAGCGGCAATGGCAAACGCTGCGGGGTTTCGTTGGTGGCGTATCCGTAGACGGTGCCTTGATCGCCAGCGCCCTGCAACGCAAACTCACTCGTGTCTCCGAAGCGAGCCTCCAAGGACTTGGAAACTCCTGCGTTGATGTCTGGGGATTGGCGGCGTGTCCAGACGAAAACGAGGAACTTCCACGGCACATAACCCGCCTTCACCAGCGCGTAACGCACCGACTCACGAATACGCGGACGAACCTTCGAAGTGATCTCGCCAGTCACAATGATCCTGCGGCCAGATGCCATCACTTCTACTGCAACGCGGGCAGCAGGATCCTCGTAGAGGATATCGTCAAGGATCGTGTCAGCGATCAAATCACAGAGCTTATCGGGATGGCCGATACACACGGCCTCAGCAGTCTTCGTAACAGACATACACACTCACTTTCCAAAGAATCGGGACATAGAAAAGTGCCCACCCATCTCGGGCAGGCACACGAGAATCAAAGGGGTGTTAGGAGCGGGCTTGCAGCAGGCGCTCCATCACGTCATCACCCGGCGCCGAACCTGAGTAGTCGCTGGTGCAGGTGGCGCGCACTATCTCGTAAATCTCGTACCAGTACACGTTCGCTTGCTTCCCGAAAGACTGGGACATAGCAACGAAAGGGGATGCGATCGCAGCCCCTGTGGTTGGGTGTTTGCCGAGCAAGCCGAACTTGGAGATCGCCTGTTCACACTGCACATAACGCGCGAACGCCTGCGCATAGGATTCGATCAAGCGCGGTGCGACGAACTGGGAACAGCCACGTTGATCGAGCCATTGCCATGTTTCTCGGTAGACGAGGTCAGCGCCGAGGGGTTTACCATCACGCTGAATCTCCGACAGATACTCGGCAGGCTCCGGCATCACCTCACCAGCAAGCACCGCACCATCCCCGATATCTGAGCCTTCAAAGTCAAACGGCTCACCCAGCGGATCATCAAGCCGCGTGGCTGGGCGGCCAGCTGCGAGCTTCGCATTCAGCGGATCGGGTTTCGCACCTGCCCGCACACGGCGGCCACCCCGGTTCGTTCCGTCTTTCGCCATAGGTTTTCATCTGCTTTCCTGCTGTGAGACAATTAGTGGCGTGCCGAGACCGAAGACGAAAACTGAACTATTGGATGCCGCCGAGGCGCAGTATGCGAAACTGGACAGCCTCATTGAGGGCATGAGTTCCGACGATCAGCATACGAATTTTGATCCCAGCATCACTCAAATCGGTAAAGAAGCCCACTGGGCGCGGGACAAAAACCTGCGCGACGTCCTTGCCCACCTGCACGAGTGGCAGCGCATGTTGCTTGGCTTCGTCGACGCCAACCGCCAGGGTCAGCCTCGACCGTTTCTTCCGTTTCCTCACACGTGGCGAACCACGCCAACGCTCAACCAAGAGATTTGGACTCAATATCAGGGCACTGAGCTTGAGGCTATCCGCGAGAACCTCGCTGACAGCCACACCGCAGTAGTGGCTCTCATCGGCGAGTTCACCAACGAGGAGTTATTCACCAAGGCGCATTTCCCGTGGACGGGCACAACCTCGCTCGGCTCCTACTGCGTGTCAGCCACATCAAGCCACTACGAATGGGCAATCAAAAAGCTCCGTGCATTCACCAGAAAGCCGCCAGAACAACCCCATAACCAAGCCGCCCCCCAGTAGCTTCTTACCACGCTGTACACCACAGACAGATACTCGGGAGCCTCTGGTATAGGCGCTCCCGTGCGCCTTTTCGTGACTGTCGGGTTCAACGCACCAGGCCTCGTGCCTGCATTCACGCAACATCCGCCCGATCAGCGCTATCCTTAGCAATGCAGGGAAACCCTTCTTGTAGAATGTGAACTTATTGGGGCATACAACTCCTGATGCCGTTGCCGTATCAAAATGTGTAGCGAAAAGTTGAAGGGACTGGTCATCAAAAAAATATCTGTGTTTCTTGTATCCGCTCTGGCATATTTTGTCGGCGCGTGGCTTTTCGCCGCCATCTTTCTACGGTGCAAGGATCAGGATCAGAGATTTTTTGTGGTCTTCTTATTGATGCCACTCATGTATGTGTGTTTCACGATTCTTCTTCTGCTTTTTAATAAGCATTTCATCGGTATTCAATCTGCCCGCGCGTTGCAACTTTCAGCAGGAGCCTTTATCGGACTCTCAGCTTTTCTCTTTTCACTCGATGGTGTCGGCTCGTTAGTTCATAGTGATTCTTTTTCTCAACTGCTGAGCCAGTTTTCCGTTCCCGCCATCGGCGCTCTTGTTGCTGGTGGTGTAGCGCTTGGGTTTAGCGTTTTTACCCAAGCGCCACACCAAGGAAAAGACCAAATCAATTATCGGTAGATGAATTCAGCTAGCTTTCGGCAAGCTGTCAAACGAATCTCTTCCTTGACGTATCCAGCCAGGAACCATCCTAAAACGGCGCTATCCAAGTCGGCATATTCACTTATTTTCTGATATGCCTCAGTGGAATTATTCGCCCCCAAGCTCCAGCCAATCTGCTTGAATCTGTTGGCAAGTTTGCTGGAATTGTTGTAGTACTCTCGCAATGTTGCTGACAGAAGATGAGCGTTGGAGTCGTTGCCGTTTTCTAGCGTGTTAGCGATAACGATGGCATCTCCGTCACAGCAGAGATCGTCACGGTTACAGTTGTTTCCTACCGATTCCCATTTTCCCTTGTCGTTTTTCTTGTCAAGTACTAGCCCCTTCAAGCCAGGATGCTGACGGTAATCGTTACCTTGACCGATTAGGGCTGTGGCCACCTGATCCAGGTTCGCACTGGGATTCCACTCAAGTGTTTTCTGAATATTCTCCATGGCAGTAGCTAGGTCTCCGGCCCAGCCAGTCCACGCATCAGGGATAACATTCCAGTTGGTGTATCCAAGTGTTGTTGCCGCCAGATGCGCCAGATCAACCGATTCTCCGGTCTTGTCGGTCATGGATTGCCGCCACGTGTTATCAATATAGCGATTCAAGGCAGCGATGATCTTCTTGCCTACAGCGTCCTTCTCGAGTACGCTCGCGTCAGCACTCCTGAAACTTTCGGCAGACACGGACCAATTCACCGCAGATCCACTACCACCGTCACGCAGGTAGGCTTTTGCTAAATAGTTGAGGATGCAACGCCAAGTCGGAACGGCAATCCGCGTTCCCGCACCATGAGAACCCGCAACGTAGTCTTTTCCAACCTTGCCACTGGCACGAAGTTCTTCGAAGCGTTTCTCTAAATGCCAGATCAGATCAATCGGAGCCAGCTTGGTGTAATCAATGCTGGTGTCGGGCGCAGCGCCACCGGCACTCGAAGGAGCAACATGATCAACTGCCGCTGCTTGTCCTGAATAGGCGACCCTGTCTAGGTCAAAACCAGCACCCTTGTAGTCACTGATTTCAGTGAACTGGTCATAGTTCCAATCGTCAGGAATAGGGAAGCCAAGGTTGCCAGAAAATCCTGTAGACATGTCCGAGACGAACGCGCTTCCAGCGTAGCCGGCTTTAATGATGCGGCTACAAATGTTACGCGAGGCGTAGATGCCTACTTTGTATCCGCCTCCCAGGCTTCCACGCACACCCTGGAAATACGGAAGAATGTGACTTGTGACCTCGGGGTCGGTCGCGTCGAAATCAACTGCGAAATAGATATACGTTCCCGGAATGCCAAGTCTTTGGGCTGCTTGCCTTGCGAGCGTCGCGTGCCGAGCGCCGTTTTCCCGCGTGAAGTGTCGAAGCTTGGTTGAGTACTCCTGGAAAATCGGGAAGAACTTCATTCCTCCGTTGGTGATGCGTTCAAGTTCTCCGGGGCGAATTGCTTTGAAATAGTCAGACGGATCTTTTGAATCCTGATTCGGCTCAGTCAGGTAACGCCCCACAATCTCATAGCCGTTCGCCTTAAGTAGGTTGAGTCGCTCAGCCGTAATCTCGAAGCGTGTATCGCATGCTTTGCAGGCGCGATTCGGATCACCTTTCGAGGTCAACAGGCTCATCCATGTAGTCGAGTCGACCACCCCGCTTCGTGGGAGCTGATACTTTGCTTGGAATTGCGGAACGAACGTTGACAGTGCGGTTTGTGCAGAAGGATAGATATCGGGAGAAATCCGGTTACACACTAGAGCAACCTGAGCTAGCCAAGCCCACTTCGGTAAACTTGCCGCATTGCTGGGTGTAACTATTGTTAGACGCGCTTTGGTGCCATTGCCGAAATTACCTGTGGCTTCCGCAGGGCTAAATCCTTCAATGGCTTGCAAGACCTGAATCAGAGCAGTGTTCATTTCCCGACCGTAGAGTCCATCGGTTGGGATGATTCCGGTATAAGCGCGATACTGTTGGTTGATTTGTTGCTGTGCTTGCCGAATCGCTGAAATGCCCCCATAAGAGCGAAGCAGGACGAATTGCTGCATTGACAACAGCGCTTTCATGACGTCGAGCGTCACAGTGGAATCTCCACCAATGCCCATGTCGCTCTTAAGCTGTTTGATGGCCTTTCCAGTTCCGCTATAGAAATGCGTAGTGATATCGCTGGCACCAGCAGAATATCCCTTACACCACAAAGCGCCTTGGATAATGCCGTACACATTAGAAGTCTCCTGCGCACCGTCATCCTGCTGGTGGATGCCGTTAGGCCACCGAGACTGGAAGCGACTGATAGTTCCCGGTCCGAAATTGTTCGCCGTTGTCGTAATACCCAGCTCGATTTGCAGGGCCCGAATCAAAGCGTTGACCGTGCCCCAGCCGGTATATCCGTCCTCTACGACTGAACCGAATCCAGCCTTGCTCCTATAGGTGCGATTGAGCCATTGCTGTGTTTTTAGCACCATTTGATCTGTCATGATTCCTCCTTTTTAGAAACCAGTTTGTTAACTCAAGACAGGCGAACACCTGCCAGAGAGGGATCCAGAACACCGGATGAGAAGCTCCGAGTTTTTTGCCCTCACCTGTACGTCCCTGGGAAACCCAAATCCGGACGGACAAAGCGCAAGAAAACCGAGCAACACTCAGCGGGATTTCACCCCTCACTGGTACTGCCGACGAAGCCCGAAGTGTTAATACCTTGTTTGATTCGGGGACTTTGCGCACGGTTGGCCCCGCCCGCTGACCTGTCCCGAGGTCGTAGAGATTCGACGGCCCTACCCCTCGTCAGGCTTTCGACGGTGGCTCGTGTTCGGCAAACACCATCGAGGTGGGCATCTTTGAAGTTCTAAATGATCGACGCGACAGCGGGCAACGTGTGGGCTCGTCAATACGAGTAGACCCGAGGTTGTTGCCTCCATCGGTCATCATCGAGCGCGCTCTGGCGCGAGTGGCAGGGCTTACACAGCGAGCGGAGGTTATCAAAGTCGTGGGTGCCGCCGTGTTCGAGCGGGAGAACGTGGTGAACCTCTTGCACAGGCGTATACCTGCCTTGCTCTAGGCAGTCCTCGCACAAAGGATGTTGTGCAATGTAGGCGGCACGGATCTTACGCCAACGCGCGCCGTAGCGGCGGTTAATCTTCGGATCCCGTTGATACTTCCGATACCGCGCGTCTTCCGCCTTCGCGTGCTGCTCACAGAAACGTTCGTGGGTAAGCTCAGGGCAACCAGGATGGGAGCACGGGGAGGCGGGTTTGACTGGCATCGCTGACTCCTTCCCACTGGATGTGGTGAAGCCCCAAGTTCCCGTGTGGGTTCTTGGGGCTTGTCCTACTTTTCAACCACTTACATCATCTCAAAGGAAACGGGGCAAATGCATCCGCTATTCCTGACACCTTTTGGCGCGAGGGTGCAAAACCCTCACAAACGACCATACAGAGCGGTCGCTAACCGAGCCAGCGCGCGCGACTTCTTCTGGTAGGCGGTCGTGCGCTCAACATAGAAGTGGTTACAGACCTGCTGGACTGCATCATCTTGGGTACCCCCGCCGAGGAAGAACGCCTCCAACACCAAGCGGTCATCCTCGGAGAGTATCTCCCATGCGGGCAAGAACCAGTCCATGTACTGGCATGCTTCCGCATACCGAGCCTTGTAAGTGTCGATACGCTCGATCGTTGCAACGATCCTGTTCTCCGACGCGTGCAGATCACCCGAGGGCGGTGTGCCATCCATACGTGGGGATGCGGGGCTAGCCGCATCCGCATAGGCGGTTTTGATGGCGTCGTCGGTACTCTCGATTATTTGTTCCATCACCGCATAATCCTGCAACGCAGCAATCGCTGCCTTACGAGTGTCGAGGTATTTGGTCATCACATGCATGAGCGTTCCTTCCTAGTGGTTGTGTGGATTTCATGTGCAACCGCGTCAATCAACGCAGCCTGCGTAGCATCCTTCGCATCAAGCGCACGCAAGACGGCTTCATCGAGCGTCCCTTCAGCAACAAGATGCGTGATCGTCACCGGCTCTAACTGTCCTTGCCGATAAAGCCGGGCGTTCGTCTGCTGATAAAGCTCTAAACTCCACGTGAGCGAGAACCACACCAGCAGATGCCCACCGCTCTGGAGGTTCAATCCGTGGCCAGCGCTCGCGGGGTGAATCAGCCCAAGCGCAATCTCGCCTCTGTTCCATGCCTCGATATCGACCGAGGCTTTCAGCTCGCGAGCATGTGGGAATCGCGCGGTGATACGTTCGCGGTCATGGGTAAACCAGTAGGCCACCAACAACGGGTTGCCGTTGGCTGCCTCAACAAGGTCTTCGAGAGCGTCGAGCTTCCTCTCATGAACCGCCGTCCATTGACCATCGCTGGTGTAGATCGCGCCCGACGCTAACTGCAGGAGCTTGCCCGACAACGCAGCAGCATTCGCAGCATCAATCGTCGCCTCACCAAGTTGAAGGACAAGATCAGATTTCAACTGCTCATACACGCGTCGTTCTTCCGGCTCCAACTTCACAGGCATCGTCGTGACCGTCAGCTCTGGTAGCTGCAAGTGGTCAGTGGTTCGCATCGACAACGTCATGTCCCCAATCGCTCCATAGATCTCATCCTCCGCACCCACACGGGGCTTGTAAGTGAACACCTGCATCCCGTTGCGCTTATCGGGCACGAACCAGCGCTCGCGATAACGAGTAATGAAACGGCCCAAACGCTCGCCGCCGTCGAGAAGACGGAATTGCGCCCACACATCCATCAGTCCATTCGCTGCAGGCGTGCCGGTCAGTCCGACCCAGCGCTTAACGTGCGGCCGCATTTTCACCAGCGCAGTGAACCGCTTTGCCCGGTGGTTTTTGAAGCTGGAGAGCTCGTCGATGATGACCATGTCGAACGGCCAGCTACCGCCCATCTGGTTCACGAGCCAGGGGATGTTTTCCCGATTGATGATGGTCACCATCGCAGACGCCGCGAGAGCGTTGAGCCGGTCTTGTTTGGTGCCGACAGCGACCGATACGGTCAAACCTCGCAGGTGATCCCACTTCGCTATTTCGGTTGGCCACGTATCGCGGGCTACCCGCAATGGTGCGATGACGAGGACGCGGTGGATGGTGAAGTAGTCGAGCATGAGCTGCCAGATCGCGCTCAAGGTGATCACCGATTTGCCGAGTCCCATGCCAAGGAAGATCGCCGCCTCGTGATGGTCGATGATGAACTGGGTTGCGGTGGTTTGGTAGTTATGCGGCTGATAGCGCATCAAGCACCCCCTTGATACCGTCAACCGAATCAACAACCAATGCGACAAAGCCTTGCTGGCGCAGTTGATTCATCCGACGTAATTGGATTGGCCTAGGTTTCTGTCCTGGTGCTTTCAATTCGACGAAGACAGCCCGGTTTCTCATCAGGCATATCCGGTCCGGTACGCCGCTGGTTCCAGGGCAGACGAGCTTCCAACACAAGCCACCGTTGTTTTCGACGGCTTTCTTGAGTTTCGTTTCGATTGCGTGTTCGTTCATGGTCTTTCCTTGAGTGGTTTGTTCAAGGGGTGCAGACCAGTGCAGGGTGCATATGGACTTTTCTATAGGGGATTATTTTTCGGCCCTTAGTAATAGTTCAATACCGCTCTGCACCGGTCTGCACCCTCACAGGTTTAGAGGGTGAATTCGCTGGTCAATGCCAGTCCGTAGACGCGGATGCCGGACTTGGTTTTCTTACGTGTGAAACCTACCTGCTCGCAGGTGGCGTTGAAGTCAACCATGGGTCGCGCCCACCCGGAGGTAGATTGCGCCCACGCACGGTAGGCCTGATACAAATCACCCGCACGCTCGGACAGGGCAGGGCCGACGTCACACTGGTCCTCGAGGAACTGGCCAAACCAGTTATTCTCTTCCCGATACGCCTGCGAAGCCGACTGAACTAGGGCTGGTGGGGTGAGCTTATAGTCCTCGGCATGGATGAGGCGCGCGCCGTCCATGATCCACGAAAGGATCGCTCCACCGGCGTGGGTGTAGAGGTAGTCGGCGTAGTTCTTCACATCCGTATCACCTTCGATAGTGGCGTTGAACGGGATGACGATGAGCCTGCGCCAGATTCCTGCGTCCATGGCTCCTACACGCGGCAGGTGATTCGTGTAGAGAATCAGGGTGTGGGAGGGAGTGAAGGCGAAGGGTGCCTTGTACTTTTTCTCCGCATAGATCTGATCGGTCGAGGCGAGCTGTTTAACCGTCGAAGTCGACAGTCTTACGCCTTCCTCAGACTCGGCCGCGATGATGAGCCGCTTGCCTTTCGCTTCGGCAAGCTCAGGTTTGACGTTGCGATTCCCACCGATTGTGAGGACATCGGCGGACATGTTGCCCGCATACGTGCCGAGCACTCTGGCGATGGTGTTCCAAAACGTGGATTTGCCGTTTCGTCCATCCCCGTAGGCGATCACGAGGGCTTCCACGAAGACCTGCCCGATCGCAGCTAGCCCGACGATGCGCTGTACATAGGCGATCAACTCAGGGTCGCTTTGGAAGAATACGTCCAAGGCATCCTGCCACACCTGCGCTCCGTTTTCTGTGGGGTCGAGGGCGGTCTGTTTCGTGAGCAGATCGGCTGGGTCGTGCTCGCGACGAGTGCCATCCCGCAGATCCCACGTCCCAGATGGCGTGTTGAGCAGGTACGGGTCGGCGTCGAGCTGGTCGGGCGTGGTGAGCAGCATCGGGTGTGCCTCTTTCAAGGCGGCGCTGATGGCTCGTGATTCGCGGCGTTTGAGCGCGAAGGTCTCGTATGCTTTCGCTTCCTCAAACCGCCGATACGCTGCTGCTTGCATGGGTGTGAACGTGCGTTGTGCTTTCGCTTTCGACGATGCCGCAGCGAGAACGACGTCCGCACCAGTGGCGTTCATCTCCTCACGTGCCCCAGCGATCAGGTCAGCGACTTCAGCGAGCTGGCGGTCGGTGAGTTCTTGGGCGATGCCTTGCGCACCAGGCCCAGACTCACTCCACACACCATCGGTGTAGACGAGCCAGTCGGTCGCCTCCGTATATGCCAACCGGGCGGAGTACTCCGAGGCGAGCATCGCTGCCTGACCTACGTCAGTGAAGTCGTCAGGCCGCAGACTCGTCAACTGCGCATACGCCTCCGGTGGCAGGTAGTCGGGGTTGGCTGCAACTTTCGTTGCGAACCGGCACGCCGAGTTCCAAATCGTCGTCAGCTCGCTGTCACTGAGCGGCGGCTCGCATAGATTCGCTTTACGGTCGAACAAGTCCCGGGCCTGGTCGGTCTCGCCGTAGCGGATGAGGACCCGCCCGGCAAAGCGAGAGAGCGTGGCGTTGCGTGAACCCTCGCCAATCACGAAAGTGGAGGCATCAAAGGCGGCGAACACGTCGATCTCGTCAGCGTTATCGAGCCACGCATCGAGGAGCTGATCGCCCTCGTGCACCGTAACTTGTGGGTTGGTGGTGCCGTAGATGAAGCGTCCTGCGTCCAGGGCATTACGGTCAAAGAACGCGAACCGCGACGCTAAACGATGCTTCAATCCTGCGTATTCGTCTGCGTCGCATACTTCGTGGATTGGGAAGTAGACGTGGAAACGCGGTCGGGCTGAGAGCGCGCCCTTCGGCTTCATGTGGTTACGGGAGGTGGCGGTCATGAACTCCACCCCGGACATGAGCTCGCCGAGCTTCTCTGGTGTGATCCAGTCGGTGTGTGTTTCGGTGTGATCGTTGTCGATATCCATGACCACGCAATTCGAGGAGATGAAGGCTGCGCTGGAGCGGCGGTCATTCACATAGGTGGCTGCCACATGATCAAACCCGGCGACCGCCGACAGCGAAGCCGCGTCCGTGATGGTGTGCTTGTTCGGGTAGTGGTTGTTATTCTGTACGCCGGTAACGGTCGCGGCGTACAGGGTGAAGGGCGCGGTCATGGGGTGACCTCCTGAAAATCTTGATCGAAGTACTTAATCGGCAACTCGAGGTCGCGCGCCCACCCGATCTCTAAGCGCATACCAGGGCTCACGCGTCCGACATATGCCCACAGGGCTTCGCACTTAGCGAGCAGCACCCTATTGAAGAACATCGCCAACTCTCGCTGATCTGGGTCGGCGTCATCCATGAACTGCGGAAATAACAGATGCGGGGCGAATGGGATTTTGCCCGCGCTCACTGCGAGCCCGCAGAATTGGCGGGCGAGCTCAACGTTCTCTTGCACGTCGCCCGAGTAGGGCGAACAGATGTAAACGAGCGGACGGTAACCGAACAGTTCACGCTGCAGCTTCTTAAGCGCGTGGTAACTCGTCAGGTCCAGATAGCCTTCGGTGTTCTTCTTCGAAAACCCAATATCGAGTGTCGTGGCGCTCATGCTTGCACCTGACCTTCGCGCTCAATCACTGGGAGGATGCCAAGCTGGTTCTTGAGAACCTCGTAAATGAACAGGCGACCTTTCTGCGTCCAGTAGGTGTGGATCCGGGTGCGGTTCCCGTCGTCAATGACGTGGGTCTTGGTGTCGGTGTAACCGTTGCCTGCGTGCTGTGCGTAGAGCAGCCACACCCCCGATTGCTTGTACTGAATACCGAGTTCGTGAAGGAGCTGGTTGAGCTTGCGACCAGAAAGCCCATAGTCCTTCGCGATCACCGTGATTGGCAAAGCGTCCTTGGCTTCGAGAACCATGTCGTAGTAAGACAGTTTCGGTTTCGCTTCAGCCAGGGCTTGAGCTTGCGCAAGATTCTGCAACGTGAGCTCTGCGGTTTTGCGGCGTTCAGCGACGTACGCATCGAGCACTTTGAGGAGCGCTTCGGGATTAGTGACCAGCTCGTCGGTGGCATACAGGCCATAGCGACGGATTGACGGCAGCACCTCGTGGATGACCCAACGTTTGAATGCTCGGGCTTCTGGTTTGCGTGATGCCATGATCAGCGCGTAGAGGCCGGGTTCGTTGACGCACCATGTGGCACCGCCAGAGAACCCTAAGTTGAACTTAGCCTTCTCATCGGCATCGAGACGAGAAACGGCAACCGAGGGGTTCGTGAGATCGAGGGTCTGGCAGATATCGGCGGCGATGAACCATGTCTGATCATTAGCGGTGAAGCTGCGTACCTGCCCGAAACGGTCGTTGGTGAAGGTTTGGATGGTGTTGCCCATAACAAGGCTCCTGTTCTGAGAGCCAAATAGACGAATGTGCACCGGTTGGTGCGAGCAGCTCTCAGTGGTAGGCCGCAAACCTTCCAGGAGTTAACCCCTGGACGGGTTTGTGGTCACTGAGCTTTGGGACTCTCGCACATACGTCCTTGAGCACCACTCAATCCGGACGGGTGCCATGAAAATTGCTTCACACGAGATGCCGTGTATACCCCGCAGACAAATCGGGGCGGTGCGAGTGAACATGGATGGCATGAGTGAGATTGATAAGGGAAAGGTGTGGACGATGGCGAAAAACATGCGCCTATTCGCCTTCATGGAATATCTGCGCGACCTCGACAACGACCCCGCACCCTCGGCTGTGAATCAGCAGATCGCCGAGTATCTTCGAGAGTTCATGACAACCGACCCGAAGCTGCTGCTCGGCGACGAGTAGGAGTTAGTCCTTGCGATAGTAATTACACTCGTACCCGTCCGCATCCAGCGGCAGGCCTTCAGCCCAGGCCGGGAGCGTGGACATGAGCTCGCAAGCATCAGCCACGGTGAAGCCGGAATTTTCGGGTTCGTCGATGACGATCTCGTCGTGAACATGCATCACAATCCGATGCCCCGTCTTGGCGACTGCGTGCATGCCAGTGACGAGCAGGTCACGAGCGATCGCCTGGACGATATTCTCGACGAGTTTTCCACCGTAGGTTTCGAGCTGTCCCCAGCGCCGTGCAGTGGTGGTGCCGGTGTAGGTGATAGACGTTCCACCCCACCTGTTCTCACCTAGACGCGGCTGGACGTAGGCAAGTCGTCTTCCGGAGGGCAATTCGATGAAGAGAATCCCAGACTCAACGCTAAAGCGCAGGTTGCGCAGCCGGATCGGCTGGCGCGACGTGATCGCGGCGATCGCGGCTTCTCCGACGTCTGCCCAGAGTTGGACGATGTGTGGGTTAGCTTGCCGCCATGCGTCCACGATTGGTTTGAGTTCGTGTTCAGCGAGTCCCATGGTGAGGGCTCCCATGGCTTTGAGAGCACCGACGGAGCCGCCATAACCGCAGGCGAGCACCGCAATTTTCCCCTTCTGGCGTAGCTCGCCATTAACGCCGTGTCTTTCTACTGGGACGCCGAACATGCGCGATGCGGTTTCGCAGTAGAGGTCTTTGCCCTCACGGAAGGCGGCCAGGGTGGTTGTTTCTCCGGCGAGCCATGCGATAACGCGCGCTTCGATTGCGGAAAAGTCCGCAACGATAAACCTGTGGCCGGTGCTGGGGATGAATGCGGTGCGGATGAGTTGGCTGAGGGTGTCGGGCACGGACTCGTAGAGCAGCTCAAGTGCGTCCAGGTTGCCCGTTCTAACGAGCGTGCGTGCTTGGTCGAGATCTGTCAGGTAATTCCTTGGCAGGTTTTGTACTTGGACGAGGCGTCCTGCGAAGCGCCCGGTACGCCCTGCTCCGTAGAACTGGATCAGCCCGCGTGCCCGGCCGTCACTGCCTGCGACATTTTGCATCGCCTGGTATTTCTTCACCGAAGATTTCGCCAAGTCGCCGCGAAGTTCGAGGACTTCCTTCACCTCACCGGTCACGGTATCGTGGGCGGCATGGACGTCGGCTTTCGCTAGTGATTCGAGTTCGCAGCCGTGGTTGTGGAGCCATTGTTTGAGCTGGATGGGCGAGTTCGGATTCTCCAACCCAGTCAATGTCTGTGCCCGAGCGAGTGTCGCGTTGCGGTGGTAATCGTCAACGGCGACAGCGTTGTCCACGAGCGTGTGGTCGAGAAGAATCCCGACATCATTAATGCGTTGGTCAAGAGCGTAGGTGTCCCATTCGGACTCCGGCATCGGAAAACAAGCCAGTCTGTCGTAGATGGCGAGCTCAACCTCGACATCGCGCCGGTTGTAGTCGATAAACTGTGCCCAGCCGGTCGGATCCGCTGATGGCGGATTACGACGCTTACCGCCGTTGAGAACGGAGGGTGCGGCGGGCGTGCAAAACTGCTTGATCAGCTTCTTGCCTACTGTGTCTTTTTGGACGTCGAGTTTAAGGACCGTGGCCACCGCATCGAGGCTCATCGGCAGACCAAGATAGGCCGACCAGATCATGGTGCACCGCCACTGCCTTGGGCCAAGAAACCCATCAGCGAGAAGCTCTGGATGATGCGCTCGTAGCCAAGCGGACAAGCAGACACGTTCGAAGGCGGCGTTATGCGCCCACTTCACGACGGACGGATCAACTAAAGCCGCCAGAACCTCGTCGGGTATAGATTGTCCGTTGGCGAGATCCACCACCTCGATCGGGCCGCCGTCAATCGAATAGCCGAACAGGAGCAGCTCGAAGTCTGAGTGCTCGGCATACGGGTAAAGACCCGTCTTAGCGAGCTGAACTGGACTGAAAGTCTCAATATCGATAGAGAGCATGCGCATGACGAGGTTCCTTTCACATAGAGGAAAAGTGGAGGGAACCAACAAGATGTGCTGATTCCCTCCACGTGTGGGGATGGTTAGTTCAAGAAGTCGTCGGCCGGTGCACCGAAGTCGGTCTCAGCGGAAACTCGTCCACCGCCAAGGGTTTCGCCGTCGCGGGTCTTTTGGATATTGCCCAGTCCGCAGGCGATACCACGGTTGCCGTTCGTGTTGAACGCATAGAAGGACAGGGATACGCGTGCGTAGCAGCCCGAGTACACTTTGGCGCGGTCCAGGATCGGGGAGACGCTCTGATCGACGATCTGGGGAGCGGTCAGGGAGTTCGCGTTGAGGAAGTAGGCGTTCGCGTAGGCTTCGTCGTCACGCTCGATATCCCCATCACGCAGCGGCAACTTGAGGGCGGCCTTGTTGGGTCGCTTGCCACCAAACTTGGCCGTCCCGGCGTCGATCGCCGCATCCACCGCGCGCTCGATGGCGGTGATGGTGGCCGTGTCCGTCTTCGGGATGATCAGCGACACGGAGTACTTGGGCTTGCCGCCCTGGATGGAGTTCGGCTCCCAAATATGGGCATAACTGAGGCGTACTTCGCCGGTAACAATGCGAGTTGGATTAGTAGCGGTTGTCATGTTTCTTTCTTCTTTCTTCTAGTTGTCGTTACTGAAATCGGTGGCCGCACTCACCAGTTCGAGTGCTGGCCGTTTATCGGATGCAGGAACCAATGTGGGTTTGCCTGCAGGTTTGGTCACGAGATCGCCGAGGATCTCGTTGAAGGTGGATTTGCCCATGAGCTTTTCCATGGCTGTGAGGGTGATGAGCTTGCGGTCATAGATGTCCTTGTAACCTGCTGCCTCCGCCGCCGCAGCCACGTCGGTTTCGGAGGTGTATTTGCGTACCGACCGACCTGCGACGAGCTTGAAGCCCTCAAAGACCACGCCCTGGTTGACGGCTTTTGAGAGTGCGTAGGCTTCGACATCCGACGCCCATGTTTTGAGCTGCGGAATCCGGGCCAGCACGTCAGCGATTTCTGCATCACTCAGTTCTGCTGGTGGGGCGAACTCGTGCTTCGCGAGAGCGAGGTTGGCTTCGGCTCGTGCCCGACACGTCGGTGCAATACGGCAGAACTGGCACCACGAGCCGGGACAGAACTCGCCCCCACCCGCCGCTGCCAGTTCGGCTTTCGGCTTGACCTCCGTCTTGGCCCACGCGAGGAGGTCGGCGACCGGCACCTCCCAGGTGTCGACGTTGCCGCGCCGGGGCTGGTAGATCGTCAATGATACCGTCTCGATGTCGTACAGGTCGCCGAAGGTGTGGAGCGCTCCGAGCGCGTACAACATGAGCTGCGGATTGTGCTCGGCTTGGACCAGCACGCCTTGCCCGTACTTCAAGTCGATGATCTGGAGTGTGGGTTCGGCGATGATCACGCAATCCCCGGTGCCAAAACCTCCCGGAACCACATGGCTGAAATCCAGGCGTTGCTCGATCAGCACCTGCGGATCACCACAGGATTCTTGGGCGATGGAGATGCGTTCTTGGACGAACGCCACATAGTCGTCCGTGAGGTTTTCCATCTCGTCATCAACCCAAGTTGAGACTGGCCGCTTCGAGCGCTGCTTCAAAGTGCGACGGAGCTTGTGCTCAGCCAGTGCATGGGCGGTGGTGCCTTGCTCGGCAGCAGCAGACGTAGATTCTGGCTCATCGGATTCGAGGCGAGCGGAGGGGGTGCAGTTCAGCCACCGATGCGCACCCGACGCCGAGAGGAGTGCGTGATCAGACGGTGCCATCAGCAATCTCCTTCGCCCGATCGAGCAACCAGCCGTACTTCGCCGGGTCAACCGCTGAGAGCTTGTCCGCGCCGGTGGCAACAATCAGCTCGCGCACCTGCTCGGTCAGACCCTGACTGGAGAGCCCGGCAAGCACGCCGCGCACGTCCTCCAACGACACAGGCTCCAGCTCCAGCTCAGGTACCGGTTCCGGTGCCTGCTGATGGGTAGCCTCGTACTCAGCAGACGCTTCTTCCAAGTCGGGCTGTGCGAGCTCGGCGGCGGCGATTGGACGGCTACCTAGCATCCCGGCGTGATCTTCAAAGCCTTCCCACGCGGTCTCCTCAATCGCAGCCGCCAGCATCGTGACGCCTTCGGCGATCCGATTCAGCGCGAGAATATATTTGTTCGAGTCGGTGACGTTCACGCCGCATCACCGCCCTTAGCTATGACACCGACCACCTCGGCCAGCGCCATCAAGTCATCGGCTGGCTCCACGATCTCGACGGAGCCGACTTGGTTGCCGGGCACGAGCACGGTGACCCGTTGCTTGCGGCCCAGGAGCTTGGCCACGAGGCGTTCGCGCAGACTGACGGTACGGGCGGAAACCAGCGAGTCATCTGGCGCATCGTCGGTGACGTTGATGCGAAGCTTGTGCTTTGCCATAAGTTTTCCCCTTTCTGGAGGATTCGAAACAGTGCTTGCCGCCGTGTGGGGCTTGCACTCATACGTCCTCGGGGCGGGGTGAATCCGGACGGGCGTGCCCGAACTTCTTATGGATCCGGTTCAGCGCGCGGGTGACGCTCTTACGCACCGCATCAGCCAGTTTGTTGATCTCGGCCTGGTCAGCTTCGGGATGCTCCAGGCGGGCGATGTCGGCGTAGGAGAGATCTTCACCTAGCGACAACGTGAGGTACTTGCGCTGCTGATCAGTCAGCGGCAGCAGGATCTCGGCGACCAGCTTCTCAGCGTCCTCCATATCCGTCTGGCAAATCAATTGGAATTCGGGGTCGAACACCTCGCCCTCCCGCACCATCGCCCGCACGTAGTCACGCCGTAGCCGCTTAACGTGGAGTTGAGGGTCGAGGAGGTCGTCCTCGTTCCCGAACTCGGCTTGCTTGCCCTTGCCCCGACGCTTGCGGTCGTTCTCACGGTCACGAAAGCGCTGGTAGGCGTCCTCCAGCCACATCACCTTCCATGCCGGGAGGAAATCTGGGTCAAGGATCTGGTCGCGGAACTCTTGATCGTCTGGGAAGTCGATGAGTTCGACCCAGGCGTATCCGCGCTTGGATGGCAGGTAAACCTGCCAATGGTTATGACCCTGAGAGTCGGTCTTGCAACGGCTGGCGTACGGGCGAGGTTGTGGTTGGAAAGTAGGTGTAGCCACGGTGGGCTCCCTTCGAAATGAAGGGAGACCCGTTCAGAGGTATGAAGTTGTGCCGGTCAGCAGGGAGGCGTTCAAGGGACAGCGAAGGCGGGCACCTACGAATAGATGCCCGCCGACGCGCCTCGAACGGATCTCCCGATGAACGGTGGACCACCGTGCTCGATCACAGCTCGGCGTATGAGTAGTGCTGAGCTGACGTCTTGCTCTGGCTCTGCCCAGATCCGGTCGTGTTCAACCGCGCAATCCTTCAACCCAGAAGTAGAATCGAAGGGTCGGACGGCTGCGTACAACCGGGTCTGACTAAAGCTTCTCTAATTTCGATGAACGCTGAACGATCGCACCGTCCCTATCCGTCCGAACACCGTCCATGAACGTCCAAATGGTGAAGGAGGATAGCGATGCAGATGTCTGAGCTGATCCATTTCCTTCACGTGGGTGCAGCAGATGCCGATGACGGCGGTGGCCACTTCCTTCTGACGCTCAGCGACGAATCCCTCACAGACGACAAACGAGGTCCAGGGCTGAACCTGCTCTACGGGAAGCCAAAGGATCTCCTCGGCCACAATGATGAGAAGTCCTACGCTCATTACGCTGAGCGCCGTCAACGTTGGTACACAGCCACCACACGCCCGATGCCCGCCTACATCGCCAAGTTCTGGCACGCGAACTTCGACCGAGAAGGCTTCATGAGCTACGTGGACCGTCAGATCAAAATCGGAGTTCGCCAGGACTGGCTCCCGATCCTGCGAGCCAACGGATACGACGTTTCCATCACAACCCTGCCCGAAACACTGGCCGACCTGTTCACAACGGGATTGGCGAACCTGGCAGAAGGAAGGGACCTCATCGACGATCGCCCGTGGGACACTTCCTTGATCAACGCGACTTCCCAAGAGCCCGTGAAAGAAGTGCTTCAAAAACAGCGATTTGCAGACCTCAAGCCCGCTGACATCTATGTGGAAGGAAACGAGCTTGTCGTGGGCGCCTATCGTGTGCAGATGCCCGCCCAGAAGACGGTTCCCACAAAGCCGAGCGCCTTCGAGCGCAAGTACACCAACCAGCTAATCCGGCTGTTGTGCGAGGAATGCGGGATCGAGGTCTCGATCGACTCGCTTCGCGAGAACGGCGGCGACTACCTCGAGGACTTCAACATTGCCCGTCAGGACTACTACCTC
This sequence comes from Trueperella sp. HMSC08H06, assembly GCF_001808465.1. Classification (NCBI taxonomy): domain Bacteria; kingdom Bacillati; phylum Actinomycetota; class Actinomycetes; order Actinomycetales; family Actinomycetaceae; genus Trueperella; species Trueperella sp. HMSC08H06. The sequence goes on along the minus strand of NZ_KV793361.1, from coordinate 34,072 downwards.
GCCGACGGACTGCGCGAGGTCATGAAGGATTCCAGCCTCGATGGTGAGGCCGAGTTCGAAAAGATCAAGGACGACACCTACTCAGGTGTTCGGCCCACACATCGAAAGAAGCATGCATCCCCCTACGAGAGGATGCAGGCAACACTCGAGCAGGCCGCGAACGTCCCGCTAACCAAGTCGCACGTGCCCGAGGCGACCGGGCTGTTCCACACCGAGCACCGGCACGGGATCACCCACATGTTGGTCAACGATGAACGACTGAAGTGGGTCGATGATGACAACTAGCCCCTACAACTCCGCTTTGGCGATAGCCACCAGAATCACTGTTATCCTCGCTGCACGTCCGCAAGTGATGCGCACCGAACGAGGACTGGCAGCAATCGACCTGCTGACTACGAACGCTGGCCAGTTCGGCCTCTACCCGGCCAACCTTCATGGCGACTCCATCTTCGTCGCCACCGAGTTCGCAGCCCGAAGCAAGAACATCACCAAAGGTCTCCGGTACGCTGTCACCCACGAGCTCATCACCCCAGTCAAAGACGATAACGGCATCAGGTTCACAATCAACGACAACGGCAAGAGCTTCGTCAGCAAACTGGCCAGCCAGTACCTGACCGATTACCAACGGGCACTCAACCCAGTGCTTGCATACGTTGATTCTCGAACCGACCGCGAAGTGATGCGCCGTATCGAGCAACACGGCATTGAGCCGATCAAGGAGGATCGCCCATGACCAACGGGTTCTGGATCGAAAGCATCCACTACACAGGCGAGAAAGTTGTTCCTACCACCGTCGAGTTCAAGCCCGGCGTCAACATCGTCCACGGCCCCTCCGACACCGGCAAGACCTACCTGGCCAAAACCATCAAGTACATGCTCGCCGGATCAACCAGGCCCTTCCCCACCGAGACCGGCTACTCCGTTATTACGATGACCCTGCGCACCGACGAGGGCAAGGTCAAACTCACCCGAACCATCGGCTCATCCAAAACCACCATCTCCGCAGACCATGTCTTCGGCATCGTCACTGACGAGTATGCCGCCCAGCCCACCGAGAACAACGAGAACGAATACACCGTCTCCGACGCTCTGCTACGCCTCATGGGCATCAAGGAACGCCGCGTCGTACTGACCAACCAGTATGGCAGTCGCAAGCCCCTGACCTGGAAGACGTTCTCCGACACCCTCCACCGCTCCGAAGGTCGCATCACCTCCGAGGAATCCATCTTCTCCACAGCCAAGTTCGCAACACTCTCGGCGTTCCTCACTTTGTTCTACGACCAAAATCTCAGCCTTCTCCCCGAACATGAAGACCCCGCAGATCAAAAGGTCCGCAAAGACATCCTCGCCCCGCACCTGGACCGACGACTCCGCGAGATCGAGACCCGGCTCGGTATTCTCCAGGATCAGTTACAGGAGACTGGGGATCGTGACGTCAGCCAAGAGATCACGTCCCTCACCACTCAGCTCCAGCAGCTCAACCAGATCCAAGACACCGCGAGGTTCGAACTCGCTAATGTCACTGACAAGATCGCCAAGGCCGAGCAGGAACTAACGGTGCGGTCTATGTCGGCACGACACTACGACGACCTCGCCTCGGTCTACGTCGGCAACATCAAACGCCTCACCTTCATAGCCGACGCTCAAACCGCGATCGAAGGAACCGAGCCACCAGCGGCCTGCCCATTCTGCGATAGCCCACTCGAAGCGCATCAAGAAACTGACTATCGGCACGCAGCTCAAGCAGAAGCAGAAACGATCGCTGAAGACCTTGAGGAGCTCAGCACTGTTCGAGCTTCACTCGACCAGCACGTACATGTACTCGAGCAGCGTCTCGAAGCGCTCCGTGAGAAGCAACGCGACATCGAACGTCAACTCGCCCAGGCGGTGCTCCCCCAGATCACACGAGTTCGGGACCAAATCCGCTCACTCGAAAGCCACCAGGCAGCCGTCACTGAGTACAAGATGCTCGAGTACGAGCATGAAGACATCCGCGAGCAGCTCACAGATATCCTCAATCCGGTCGAACTTGACACCGAGTTCGAGCCCGCAGCGCACTTCCCACGCGAGTTCTACACGGAGATGACTCGCTACATCCGCGAGATCCTCACCGAGACCCACTTCGGCGATGCCGACAAGGCCTTCTTCGACCCGGACACCTTCGACATCAAGATCGGCTACAAAGCCAAGCGCTCACACGGCAAGGGCTACCGTGCTTTCTTCAACACCATCCTTGTACTCGCACTACGCCAGTACATTCACGAGCACGCACTCCACAAGCCCAACGTCGTCGTGCTCGACACCCCCACCCTGGGCCTGGAACACCAAAAGAGTGGCGACGGCCTAGTAACAAGCAGAGACGAGAACGGTCGCCCGAGGCTGGGTCTACTGCGAAACCTGTTCGACCACATGGTCGACACAGGAGAATTCGGCCAACTCATCATCCTCAACAATACCGACGTCACCCCGACGACTGACTTCGGCAGCATCGACTCCACAGAACTCGTCTTCGGAGAGCACGACGAAGCGGACCGCTCCGGACTACTAGTCGACCTACGCGAGGGTGACGAAGTTCAAGACCTCGACGGCATCGAGCAGCCAAGCCTGCTTGATGATCTAGAGACCCGCGCGGACTAACCGATTCCCAGCATCCCTCCGCCCACACATACGCATTCCTCGACACTCGTTCCTCCAAAGCTGGGCCGTTGACCACGACAACCGGTGGTGCCCCTTGTTCTGGAGTGATAGAAAGAGAGGGTCGCAACGTTCGAAGTGGGTGTGGTATCTTATGGCGCTTCTCTCAGGCGGAGGAAAACTCTCCGGTAAATCTCGCACAATCATCACTACTCGACGCCCCACGACTAGAAGATCTGGATTTGGCGTGAAAGAGGGCAACACCGGAGGTCTTTACGAAGTCGAGGAGTCGATGTCGGCCTACGCTTTGAGCCCAGAAAGCCCAGTTCGAATTACCTTCTCGGTACCCCAAGGAATTGATGTGTTCTCGGGTTTCGGAATCTGGTACGCGGTCGATACTGAGGAGCCTAGCGAGGTCAAGATCCGCCAGATCTCTGGTGTAAAATACCCACTCACGAACAAGATCTTTCCAGAGCCAAATTGGAGCAAGTTGGGGTCGATGTGGCTCGGCGATACAGAAGATCCAGCAGAGATCACATTCGAGTTCACAACGGCCAAGCCAACGAACTTCTACGTGTATGAGGCGCTTGCAGGAACCGTCTCCGAGCCAGAGCTCGACGTCGCACCTTCAGCTCTTACGAAGAACATGTACATGTTCGCACCTGAAGCACTCTTTGTCGTAGAACAAGGTAGCATTCAAATTGATGCGACCGAGATTGACGCCACAAAGGAAATCACCCTAAAGAACTGCAACCGTTGCGGTCGGTACCTCCCAATCAACACGAGTAATGAACGCCAGCACTTGTCTTTCTCCAATCACTGCACCGCACTCCACAAGGTGCCGTGTCAGGATTCAACGTTCAGCAAACTAAAGCGGCCCGGCGAGAAAAGCCCCTCTCTAATACTCCGTAATGGATTCCAACTCGAGTGCCGATTCTGCAAGAAGTTCTACGTGAACGCAGCTCTAAATCCACAGAGGACAGTCGGCCAGATGCGAGAGGATGGCCAACGGCGACGAGCATTCGAATTGCTCGTTAACAAGGCAATCGGTCGAAGCCCGGTGGTTCAGTATCGCGAGGAGAACCAGGGACGTGAACTCTCGGATGACACTTGGAAGCGATTCGACAAGAAATGTTTCAAGTGCCAGAAACAATTGAAGCTCCAAGACGTGAATCTAGACCACACACGTCCTCTAGCGCTTCTTTGGCCACTCGACGCAACAGCGACTGCTTTATGTAAGGACTGCAACACCGACAAGCGAGATCGGGTGCCCGCAGAGTTTTACACCTCAAAGGAACTAGAAAAGCTGGCCCAGATCACGGGGTTGAGTCTTGATGAGCTCAAGTCTCCGCACCCCAATGTGAAAATCCTGGACTTAATTTGGAATCGACGCGACTGGGTGTTTGGAGAATTCTTCGAAGATTCCAACTTCGCGAAGATCCGTCAAGGGAAAGACACACGGAACCTGATCGTCAAGGCTCTGGACAAGGCTGCGCAGCGTGCCCCTGAAGGCCATCGATACGACTTCTCCGGTGCCTACGCTGCTTTCCTTAAGAATAAGAACTGATGGAACTTTGTCGCCCCTTGGTCCCGGATGCCGAACTTCTCTGCTCCTTCGACTGATTCATCGAATCCAAAGACGTACTCAAACTTTTCGGCGGCCAGTTCTTGGAGTTCGCTTCGCATGTCGATCTTGGCTGTCTTGCCCAAATGAAGGATTAGCCGTCCGCCCGGTTTAAGCCATCGGTGTGCTGCGTCATAGAATTCGCCGTATACCCCTAGCCCCTTTTTCTGCTGTTCCTCCAAGAACTCGGGTTTCTTCGCACGAAAGTCCTCTGGATCCCATCCAGCTGCCCATAGCCTCATCCAATTGGATGAATGAAACCTCGTGGATCCTGCAAAGGGAGGTGAAGTGATGACGGCATCAACTGACCCCACTTCCGGGATGGCTTCGTATGATCCCCAGTAAGCCCTGCCGTCTAGTAAATCGCCACCTAGCTCGATAGGCAGCCCCCCTGCAGCTACGGACTTGTCCAGTTTGGCCACGATTCGTGAAGACATCTCCCGGTATTCAAATTCGCCCTTCGGCTTGAGAGGCGTAACCGGATGCGAGGTTCTCGACAGCGCATAAGGGCGATTTCCGTGCAGAATGTGCAGAAAGGCAGAGAAAATGAGAGCATGCTCACGGTCAAGGTCGTGGATATGCTGCTTGATATAGGTACGTGCATTCACGATCTCGGCAAGATTCTGTGGATGGAAATACTCGCTGAGCGTCCCATTCAAACCGAAGCCCGAGGCAGCTTCGAGAACCGCAGGATCCGGAGTAGCAGTAGTGACGTACTCCAGAAATTCAGCGGTCCGCTCATTAAGGACATCATTATCAATCGGTGAGACTTTGGCGAACGACAAGATATATGCGAGTTCCTGCAAATCGTTCGCAATGGCAATCCGTCCCTGGAGCCTCGCTTCCAGCGGGATCGTTCCGGAACCGGAGAATGGGTCGAGAACTGTGTCTCCCGGTTGCGTGAACAATTTGACCAAAAAGTGGGCGATTGAGGGCTTTAGCTTCCCCTGGTAAGAACACAACGAATGTAGAGGGTTTCCCCATGCTCGGCTCGAGTACGGAGACCTTGTGTACGGAAGCTCAGCAAGTGCCTTAGCTCCCTCAAGATAGTCACCCATATTTCACTCCTTGACGTATCTCATGACACGCTGTGTCAAAGTCATCCCGTTTCTCGAACGTCTCGTTCGGAGAACTGTCTGATCCAATGCTTCAAAACCGGCCTCACGGATCATTACATCCAGAAGCGTATGGGTCGGCACATGAACACCAGCGAACTGTGAATCACCAATGTCAAAGGACAAAACTCCCCCGGATTTCAGCGCCTCATGTATCTTGCTGATCGCCTTATGCATGTCTGCGAAATAGCCGGTCACCATGACGGGGATTCTGGAGTCATACGCATCTGCCTCAAGTGCGCTGACTATTTCCTCGAAAGCGGGAAACTCAACCGTTTCATATTCACGGCGCGAAGACACATTGTTGATACCTGCCGTGATGCCCTGTTGATAAAAGCCCCCGAGCTCCTTCTCTGATTCGATGATGTTTAGAACTCGCATCTCAAGTTTAGTGTTGCGGAAGTAATTCGTGCCGTTGAGATACGGAGGCGACGTCACCACAACATCTACGCACTCCCTTAGATCAGAATCTCGTACGTCTTCTGAGACAAAAGCGAAATATCCGGGCCGTGCACGAGGTACACCAGAGAGATCGTTAATCAGTTCACCGAACTTGGCGATCGCCGTCTCCTTAAACGGATAGACGTTTTTCGCACGCTCTCGGTCGTTTGCGAACCTTAGATCGCCGCGTCGGATCATGCGTGATACCGGAACAACGATCGAAGCAAGCACAACTTTCAGTAAGTCACGGATAAGATCGTCTGATTCTTCCTCGATGAACTCCCGCATGACGTGAATTCCAAGTAGTGCATCTTCATCGAAAAAGCGGTCGAAATCTCCAAGACTGCGGTTTTCATGAGCTTTTAGTCCCACCACATCCAGCCCTCTGAACCGTTCTTGCCAGTTGCGCAGCCTCGACAAGTCCAGCTCGCCATCCATCGCAAGTGCCGTGGATTTCATCTTTGTTTGCGCAATGAGGCTCATCACCGGGTTGATCTCTGAATACAGACCGTCAAGCCCATTCATTACCGCAGTCAGAGGAGTGGTACCAGAACCCCCAAACGGGTCGTAGACCACCTCTCCGGCCTGGCGATTCCGTAGCTCATACTCGACAAGTTGCCGAGAATACCCTTCCAAGTACGGAAACCAACGGTGGACCGGCTCATTCTTATTCGGCCTGAAAGTACCCGACAACGGGCGCTGCTCGTCGCGAGTCACTACATCTTCAATCTCAACGTTCAAGGTTTTACAAATCTTTTCAATTGTTATTAGGGAGACGTTGTCATTCCTAGCCAGCCTCGCCATCGTGGAAGGGGTGATGCCTGATGCCTCTGACAGTGAAGTCTTGCTCATGCCTCGACGCGCTAGCGTCTCCCAAAGGGGCTGATACGACACCACCTGAATCACCTCAGAAGTAAATTTACCGTTACTTGTAGGTCACAACCAAGTCCAAACGCGGGGTAGTTCAGCACATCTGGAACCGATGCGTCTGGCTGTATGTCGCACCTTATGACGCCGCACCGACACTTTTTGGCGCCCACCCCGTACTTTTTGTCGGCGACCTGCACTATTTGACACCCTCGGGCGCTCAGGCTGCCAGGCCGCCGGTAAGACACCCCTAATGGCTCTCAACTGGGCTCCCGTCCTCTACTCCCGAACCCACCCTGAACGCACGGAACCCCTCGCTTTCCGCGTTCTACCTAGTAAAACTCGGAACTCGAGGGGTTCTCAACGTACCCGCGCTTTTTATCCAAAAGTGAGTACAAATGGTGGAACCTGCGAGAAGTGAACCGGTTTCTGCTTCACCTTGCCCGTCTTGCCTGTGAGCGCTCCGCATTAGGTCCCTGCTCACCCTTATTGTCATGTCGAACTTTTTCCAAAGTAATGACGAGGATCGCGTGTGTCTCCGGTCAGCTACGCTCTGTGGCCGCGAGTTTACCGGCGCGCATCACGGGGCTCCAGCGTTGCGGCAGGTTGAGGGTGACGGCCTCGCCGGTGATGAACACGAATCCGAGCCTGCCATCGGTGAGCATGCACCCGCCCTCCAGCACGGCAAGGAAGTCCGGGATGTGGAGGGCGAGTTGCGTCGGCGGCGCGGTGAGGAGCTTGTCGATCGCGGCACGTAGAGCCGAGGAACGTCGCCGTGCACCAGTTGCGCGCAGGCTGTCCACGACCTGGTCGACTGCCGTGCTGTTGTGCCCAGCGAGCACGCCGATGGATCCCGCACTTCTCTGTCTATCTGATACCTTTCGGCGGCACTCATACTTTTCGGCGGAACCCACACTTTTTGGCACTACCCCCTGAGAGCACTATTCGCGACCCAATCGAAGCACCCAAAACCTGCTCGGACACCCGCTTCCACGCCCGATCCAAACCGTGCCAGAAGCACAACAAACCCCTCGAATTCCTTGTGTTACCTAGTAAAACTCGGAACCCGAGGGGTTCTGTTCGCACTCATACTTTTGTATCAAAATGAGCGTCCTAGTGGAGCGGGCGACGGGAATCGAACCCGCCTCTGCAGCTTGGGAAGCTGCCATTCTACCGATGAACTACGCCCGCGAGGGTGACCCCATCTTATCCATCCATCGCCTCCGACGCCAATCGGCCCATCCCCGTCTCCGCCTCCAAGCCCTCCGGCCGCGTTGCTACCGCCGCACGGGCCGATCCTGGACCGCAGACCGTCGCCCGCCCCAAGACCGCGCCCACCCACTTGGTGAAATCCGCCGCCCGCCACCGCGGGCCGTGAAAGAATTGGGACATGCTTCTTTCTGATCGTGACATCCGGGCCTACGTCGCTGACGGGCGGATCGCCATCGACCCGTGGGATCCGGAGATGGTTCAGCCGTCGTCGGTGGACATCCACCTGGACCGCTTCTTCCGCCTCTTCGACAACCACAAGTACCCCATGATCGACCCGTCGCAAGCGCAGCCGGAGCTCACGCGCCTGGTGGAAGTCTCGGCGGACAGCAGCCTGGTCCTGCATCCGGGCGAGTTCGTGCTCGGCTCCACCTACGAGCAGATCACGCTTGCCGACGACGTCGCCGCCCGGCTCGAGGGCAAGTCGAGTTTGGGGCGACTCGGGTTGCTGACGCACTCGACGGCGGGGTTCATCGACCCGGGCTTTTCCGGTCACGTGACACTGGAGCTGTCGAACACGGCGACCATGCCGATCATGTTGCTGCCGGGGATGAAGGTGGGGCAGTTCTGTTTCTTCCAGCTGTTGTCGGCGGCGGAGGCTCCCTACGGTCAAGGGGCGAGGGGCTCGCGTTACCAGGGCCAGCGCGGCCCGACTGCCTCCCGCTCGGACCTGAATTTCCACAGGATCGACGTCTCGGACCACAACTTTTAAGGCCAGCCCAAGAGCGGGCCTGCTGCACCGGCGGGCGGACTCACGCCCGCCCGCACCCGCCGCCCACATCCCTACTCCGGCTTTGCTCTCAGGCTGCACCGCGACATTTCTTATTTCTTTCTCTAGGATTAGTAGGGGAGAAAAGCACCTGTTCGTTGCCATGGTCTGGGGAGACGTATGCTGATTTTGTTGGCCGCTTTCGCGATGGGTGCGCTCGCGGCGCCCGCGATCATGAAGGCGGGCCGACGCGGCTACGTGTACCTCGCGGCGATTCCGGCGCTCTCTTTCGTCTACCTTGCCGCCCAGGGCCCGGCGGTGATGCGCGGTGACTTCCCGTCGGAGAATTACGCGTGGGTGCCGCAAGTGAGCCTGGAGTTGACCTTCCGCCTCGATCACCTCTCGTGGATGATGTCCCTGATCGTCACGGGCGTGGGTACAGCCGTCCTTTTCTATTGCGCCCGCTATTTTTCCGCCTCGGCCCACGGCATGGGCCGTTTCGCGGGGGTCTTCGTGGCGTTTGCGGGCGCGATGCTGGGCCTGGTCACCACCGACAACACGCTTGCCCTTTACCTTTTCTGGGAGCTGACCTCGGTCTTCTCCTTCCTCCTCATTGGCTTCCAGTTCGACAAGCAGGCATCGCGCCGCGCCGCGATGCAGGCGTTCATTGTGACCACTGCGGGCGGCCTCGCCATGCTCGCTGGCCTCATCACGCTGGGTAACATCCCGGGCGGCTCGTATGTGATCTCGGAGCTGGTGGCCTCCGCCAGCAGTGGCACCCTCGGCGTCGCGGCGATCGGCGCGGAGTCGACCCCGCACGCCGTCATCGTCGTCGCCGTCGCGGCAGTCCTCATCGGCGCGATGGCCAAATCCGCGATCATCCCCTTCCACTTCTGGCTTCCCGCCGCGATGGCCGCCCCCACGCCTACCTCCGCCTACCTGCACGCGGCGGCGATGGTGAAGGCCGGCGTCTACCTGGCGGCCCGCCTTGCCCCCGGCTTCTCCGACCTCGCGGCCTGGCGCTACATGATCCTTGCCGGCGGGATCGCCACCCTGGTCCTCGGCGGCTACCGCGCGCTCAAGCAGTACGACCTCAAGCTCGTCCTCGCCTTCGGCACCGTCTCCCAGCTGGGCCTCATCCTCCTCATGGTCGGCTACGGCACCCCGGCGATGCTGCTCGCGGGTCTCGGCATGCTGGTCGCCCACGCGATGTTCAAGTCCACGCTCTTCCTCGCGGTCGGCCAGGTCGACTGGGCCACCGGCACCCGCGACCTTCGCGAGCTCTCCGGGGTCGGCCGCCAGATGCCGGTCACGGCGTCGGCCGCCGCGCTCGCGGGCCTGTCGATGGCGGGCGTGCCCGGGTTCGCGGGCTTCGTGGCGAAGGAGGCCGCCCTCCACGCGCTCATCGGCGGCACCACTGCCGATACCCTCACCTGGCTCGCGATCGCCGCCGGCTCGATCTTCACGGTCGCCTACACCCTGCGCTTCTGGTGGGGCGCCTTCGCGGACAAGCCCGGCGCCCGCACCCCGGTCAAGCGCCGCTCGCCCATGCTTACCGCGCCCATCGTGGTCCTCTCCCTCGCCGGCCTCGTTTTCGGCCTGGCGGGCGGGCTTCTCGACGCCGTCTTCCAGCCCTACGTCCGCGCCCTCCCGGGAGATTCGGGCCACCTCGCGTCCTGGCCGGGGATCGGCGCGCCGTTCCTGGTCACGACCGTGATCCTCGCGGCCGGCGTCGTGCTGTTTGCTGCGCGCACCACGATCGAGCCGAGCCTTCGCGCCCACGACTTCCCCGTCTCAGCCGACCGGGTCTACCACAGGATCGTTTCCGGCCTGGAGGACCTGTCGGGCTCGGTCACGGCCTTCACCCAGCGTGGCTCGCTCCCGGCTTACCTTTCCACGATCTTCACCTTCACCGCTTTCGCGGTCCTGCTCGTCTTCAGTGTGGGCGACTGGCAGGGAAGCATCAGCTTGCGCCCGTACGACTCGGTGTCCCAGGCCCTGGTCGGCGTCGTGACAATCGTGGCCGCGATCCTCGGCGCCCGCGCCCGCCACCGCATGAAGGCCGTGCTGCTGATCGGCGCGTCGGGCTACGGGGTGGCCCTCCTCTACGAGCTCTACGGCGCGCCGGATCTTGCGCTTACCCAGGTGCTGGTGGAGACCATGTCGTTGGTGGTGTTCATCCTCGTGTTGCGCCGACTGCCCGCTTATTTCTCCCACCGCCCGTTGCGCTTTTCGCGCACGTGGCGCATCATCGTGGCCACCGCGTTCGGCGCGATGACGGCGGTCCTCGGCGTCGTCGCCGCCGGCGCCCGCATCCACACCCCGATCTCGGTAAACTTCCACGACGAGGCCTACACTTACGGGTACGGCAAAAACATCGTCAACGTGACGCTTGTGGACATCCGCGCGTGGGACACCTTCAGCGAGATCGCCGTGGTAGTGGCCTGCGCGATCGGCATTTCCTCCCTCCTCTTTATCCGCGACCGCGGCGGGCGCATCGACCGCTTCCGCAACCTCCAAGCTCCGCGCACGAACGTGGCCGGCCAGCTCATCGCCCCCGCGCGCGACGACGCCGGCCCCACCTGGCGCCGGACCCGGGCACGAGTGATCGAGTCGTCGGTGGTGGCGCCGGCCCGCAACCGGCGTTGGCTGGTCGGCACGGACCAGGTGCCCTTCGGGCGCCGCTCGGTGATCTTAGAGGTGGGCACGCGCCTGGTCTTCCACACGATCGTGGCCGTGTCGGTCTTCTTCCTCTTCGCAGGCCACAACGCCCCCGGCGGCGGATTCGCGGGCGGCCTGCTCGCGGGCATCGCGCTGGTACTGCGCTACGTGGCGGGCGGGCGCTACGAGCTGGGCGCGGCCGTCCCCCTCCACCCGGGTCACCTCATGGGCGCGGGCCTAGCCACCGCCGGCGTGGCCGCGCTGGTGCCGGTGGCGCTCGGCGGCACGATCCTACAGTCGGCGAAGATCGAGCTGATGCTCTGGGGTTTCGGTGACGTCAAAATCGCTACCGCGATCTTCTTCGACATCGGCGTCTACCTGGTGGTGGTCGGCCTCGTGCTCGACGTCTTGCGCTCCCTCGGCGCCGAAATCGACCGCCACGGCGAGGTCGAAGCCGCCGACGAGCCGCACTACCAGCTACGCCCCTCCGCCGATTCCCGCCGGGACACCTCCGACGCGGAGCAGGCCCGCTCCTACGACGCCGTCCCAGGCGTTGCGCCCGACGCGCCGATTCCCGCGGGTGCGCCGGTAGTGGCACCCGCGGCCCAGCCCACCACGGCCGGCCCAGCCCAATCTGCTGTGGCCCAGTATGCCCCGGCGCCTGGCCCCGCACACCCGCCCCACACAGAGAGCGAGTTCGACATCGACACCACGGGCCTGACCACCATCGCTTCCGACCCGGCCACCACCTCCACGGCCCTGACCGGACGGGAGGAAACCCGATGAGTTCCTCCCTTGCGCTCGCGATAGTGTCCGGCGTGCTCGTCGCCGTCGGTATTTATCTGGTGCTTGAGCGCTCCCTGTCGCGCATCGTGCTGGGCCTCGCGGCCCTCACCAACGGGGTCAATATCCTCATGCTCATCGCGGGCGGCCCCTCTGGCGCGCCGGCCATGGTGGGGGAGGCCGCGCAAGAAGACATGGCCGACCCGCTGGTCCAAGCCATGATGCTCACCGCGATCGTCATCTCCCTTGCCCTCACCGGCTTCCTCCTCGCGCTCGCTTACCGCTCCTGGCAGCTCAACGCCTCCGACGAGGTCCAAGACGACCTCGAGGATCGCCGCATCGCCGACCGCACCGAGGACGCCAAGTTCGAGGCCCGCACCGACAAGCCCGCCGACCTCGAGCTCGACGCCCCCGACATCCGCGACGAGACCGACGACGACCCGGCCTCTCCCGACGAGCCTGGCCCGGCCGTCGTCGACGCCGCCCCCGCGGCCCACCCCGGCCCTCACGAGGGGAGGCGCTCATGACCTGGGACTTCCTCGTGGCCCTGCCCGTGGTGCTGCCGTTGTTCGGCGCGGGCCTGTCGTTGGCGTTTGCCTCTGTGCGCCGCCTCCAGGGCATCCTCTCGGCCGGCATCCTTGGCATCGTGTGGCTGGTCGCAGGCACGCTACTGGTGATGTCCGCGTCGGGCCCGGTTGTGCTTGACGTCGCGAACTGGGCGGCCCCCGTCGGCATCTCGCTGGTGGCCGACCGCCTGAGCGCCATCATGCTCTTCACCTCGGTCACGGTCACGCTCACGGTTCTGCTGTATTCGCTGGCCCAGGGCGCGGCCGACGGCGACGACGCCGCCCCCATCGCGGTCTATCACCCCGCCTTTCTCCTGCTCTCGGCGGGCGTGTCGAACGCGTTCCTCAGCGGGGACCTGTTCAACATTTACGTGGGATTCGAGCTGCTACTGACGGCATCGTTCGTGCTCATCACCCTGGGCGGTACGCGCGACCGCATCCGTTCAGGCACGGTGTACGTGGTGGTCTCGCTCATTTCTTCGGTGGTCTTCCTCATTGCCATCGCGATGACGTACGCCGCGGCGGGCACGGTCAACCTCGCCCAGCTGGCGCTGCGCCTACCCGAGATCGACCCGGGCGTACGGATCGCGATCCAGGTGATGCTGCTGGTCGGTTTCGGTATCAAGGCGGCGGTCTTTCCGCTGTCGGCTTGGCTGCCCGACTCCTACCCCACCGCCCCCGCGCCTGTCACCGCCGTGTTCGCCGGCCTGCTCACGAAGGTGGGCGTGTATGCGATCATCCGCACCCAGACCCTCCTCTTCCCCTACAACCGGCTCACGCTGGTGATCGGCGTCGTCGCGATCCTCACGATGCTCATGGGCATCCTCGGCGCGGTGGCCCAGCAGGACATCAAGCGCCTGTTGTCCTTCACCCTCGTGTCCCACATCGGCTTCATGATCTGGGGCATCTCGCTGTACTCCGTGCACGGGCTGGGCGCCACGATCTACTACGCCGTCCACCACATCACCGTCCAGACCGCCCTGTTCCTGGTGGTGGGCCTGGTCGAACGACGCGGCGGCACCACCTCGCTCATCCGCCTCGGCTCGCTTGCCAAGCTCTCCCCGATCATCTCCGCGCTCTACATCGTGCCGGCCCTGAACCTGGCGGGCATCCCGCCGGGGTCGGGATTCTTCGGCAAGGTGGGGCTCATTCAGGCCTCCGTCGACCGCGGCGCGATCATCGACTGGGGGCTCATCATCACGGGCATCGTCTGCTCGCTGCTCACCCTCTACGCCGTGTCGCGCGCGTGGAACATGGCCTTCTGGCAGACCGCCCCCGAACCGCTCTCCGCCAAGCCGATCCCGTGGGGGATGACCGGCGCCGCCGGCGCGCTCGTGACGTTCTCGCTCATCATCTCCTTCTTCGCCGGCCCGATCTACAACTTCACCGAAGGCGCCGCCACCGAGCTCAAGGCCCGCTCGCCCTACATCGTGGCCGTCCTGCCCGAGGGCGGGCGCGGCAGCGGGGAGTCGAAGGTTCCCGAAGCCGTGAGGCAGCCCGCGCCCGCGAGCACCGAGGAAGGAGGCCGTCGTGGCTAACGACTACACGCCATCCGCGCGCGCCATTTACCGCGTCGCCCGCCGCCCTGGCCGCTTCCCGCATGCCTCGGTGGGCATGCTCGCCTGGCTGACTGCGGTGTGGGTGTTGCTGTGGGGCGAGTTCTCGGCGGGCAACGTACTGGCCGGCCTCATTGTGGCGCTCGGGATCACCACCGTTGCGCCCTTCCCCTACACGCCGTTCGACGGGCGTTCACGGCCCATCGCCGTCGTCGTGCTGGTCGCGCGCTTCCTCATCGACATCGTCATTTCCTCCGCGCAGATCGCCGCGTTCATCCTGCGCGGCAAGCACCCGCAGGCCGCGATCATTCGCGTCCACCTGCGCTCCCACTCCGACGTCTACCTCGCCACGATCGCCGGCATGACGGCGCTAGTGCCGGGTTCTGTGGTGGTCGAGGCGCACCGCGTGAGCGGCACGCTCTACGTCCACGTGTTCGACACCGAGCTGGCTGGCGGTGTGGAGGGCGTGCACCGAACCGTGCTCGAGCTCGAGGAACGGGTGCTGCGGGCTTTCGCTTCGCACGACGAGCTTGTCGACGCCGGCTACGTGCCCGGCCCCACCCGCCGCTACGGGCGCCTGCCCGTCCCCTACGCGCCGGCCACGGGTGAGCCGCGCGAGGTCCGGGAGGGGAGCTCATGACGTACGTTCTCGGATTCTGCATGGCGCTGCTATTTATCGCGTCGCTGCTGGTGCTCATGCGGATCTTCCGCGGGCCCACGGCCCTGGAGCGGATGGTGGCGCTTGACGTCATGACCTCGGTGGTCATCGGCGCGGTGGCCCTTCTCGCCGCGCTCACCCGCCGCGAGGACCTACTCGCCCTGTTCGTGGCCCTGGCCCTGGTCGGCTTCGTCGGCTCGACCACGCTCGCCCGCTTCATCACCCCCGGGGTGGCCAAGCGCTACCCCGAGCGCCGCGACGACGCCCGGCGGGGTGCCGCCCCGAACGCCCCCGGGCAGAGCGGCGTGGCTGGGCCGAGCGGCGTCGGTGGGCTGAATGACGCCGCGCAGGGCGCTACTGGGCGAAATGGCGCGGCTGGCGGCTCGGGCGTCGTCGAAGAGGGGAGGCAGCCGTGAACTGGGCACAAATCGCCGACTGGGTGGGGATCACTCTCATCGTCACAGGCTCACTGTTTACCCTCATCGCCGCGATCGGAGTGTTCCGCTTCCGCGACCTGCTGGCGATCCAGCACGTGGCCACCAAGCCGCAGACGTTCTCGCTCATCATGCTGATGGTGGGGGTCTCGCTCATCGTGCGCAGTGCGACCATGACGTGGACGATGATGCTGGTGATCGGCTTCCAGCTGATTACGGCGCCGATCTCGGCGCACATGATGTCGCGGGCGGGGTATCGCACGGACCGGATCGACAAGAGCGCGCTGATCATCGACGAGCTCGGCGAGGACATGACTGTTGGCGACGACCACGGATGAGCCCGCCGCCCGACGGATCTGGCTGCCGGATCTGACCGCAGGATCTGGTGGCTGGAATGGTCCTGGCCGCAGACAATTCCGCCTGCCCGGGCGAACGCGCTGGCCAGAGACTAGGATGAGACCAACTAGGTTTTTGGAGGATCAATGAACATCGGCTGGAAACTGATCACGGTCGGAATCGCTGGCGCGGCCGGCGCGGCGTCGAACTTGGTGGTCAACCAGGTGTGGGAGAAGGGACTGGGCAAGCAGCGTCCCACTGACGAGGCGGAGATGATGCAGATGCCGATGCGCGACGTCGTGGTCTTCACCGCCGTCACCGCCGTGGTGTCGGCCGTGGTGTCCACTGCGCTCAAGCGCAAAGCCGCGGAGTGGTACGGGGCGTAACGTTCCCCTTCTCGCGCCCTCGCCCTCTCGGGCCTTCGGACGCAGATGCTGCACTACTCGGCAAGATGCGCCACTACTCGGCAAGATGCGGCACTACTTTACCGTTATTTAGTGCCGCATCTGTTAGTTTAGTGCCGCATTTGCGATAGCAGGCGCCCGCGGGGGCGGCGCGGGCGTGGTCGACGTCGTCGTGGGCGATTTGGTACGGTAAGGCGTACGACAGGGGAGCGCACATGCGCTGAGAGTGCGGAAACGCAGACCCTCGAACCTGCTCCGGTTAGCACCGGCGAAGGAAGTCGAGCTCTCCCCGGGTGCGCCCGGGCCCTCCCGAACACATGGGAGGAAAAATGAAGACGAAGAGCCTTTTCGTTGTGGCGCTTGGCGCCACGCTCACCGCGACGATGGCCGCATGCTCGGCCGTTGACCAGGCAAAGACGACGGGCGACACGGTCACCGTGCTCACCCACGACTCGTTCTCGATCTCCGACGAGGCCAAGGCGGCCTTCGAGAAGGAGACGGGCATGACGCTGAAGACCACCGCCCCCGGTGACGCCGGCATGGTGCTCAACCAGCTCATCCTCAACAAGGACAACCCCACTGTCGACGCCGTGTTCGGCATCGATAACTTCTCCGCGCAGAGCGCGCTGGACGCGGGCGTCATCGCGCCGTATACCCCGGCCTCGGACCCGGGCGCGGACCGCCGCATTGGCGACTTCACCGCGATCGACTACGGCGACGTCTGCCTCAATGCGGACGCGGCCTACTTCGAGGAGCACGGACTGGAGCTGCCGACGTCGTTCGCGGACCTGACCAAGCCGGAGTACAAGGACCTGCTGGTGGTGACGAACCCGGTCACCTCTAGCCCGGGCCTGGCGTTCCTCGTGGGCACGATCGAGGAGGCGGGCAATGACTGGAAGCAGTACTGGACCGACCTACTCGACAACGGCACCAAGGTGGTTGACTCCTGGTCGGACGCCTTCTACACCGACTTCTCCGCTGCCGACGGCAAGGGTGCCTTCCCGCTCGTGCTGTCCTACGCCTCTTCGCCCGCTTACGGTGAGGGCGCCTTCGTCAACGTGCCCGGCACCTGCGTGGCGCAGACCGAGTACGCCGGCGTCGTGAAGGGCGCGAAGAATGCCGAGGGCGCAGAGAAGTTCATCGACTTCATGCTCTCCGAACAGGTCCAGTCCGAGATCCCGGAGACGATGTACATGTACCCCGTGGCCGACGTCGCCTTGCCGGCCGAGTGGGAGACCTACGCCCAGCGCCCCGCGAACTCGCTCACGCCCGACCCGAAGAAAGTGGCGGAGAACCGTGAGACCTGGCAGAAGGAATGGTCTGCGTTGCGCGAAGGCCGCTAACGCGTGAGAGGAAGAGTCGCCCACCTGGGGTGGGGTGCAGCGCTGGCAGTGCCAGCGCTCTTCCTCATCCTCTTTTTCCTCTGGCCCGTGGGGCGCATGCTCAGCATGGGCCTGGGAGACGCGGCCATGTTTGGCGAGGTCCTCGGCCAGGGGCGGACGTGGCGGATTGTCGGGCAGACGCTCGGCATGGCGCTCGCGGCTACCGCGATCTCCGTGGTGTTGGGCGTGCCGGGCGCCTACGTGCTCTACCGGCTGAAGATCCCGGGAGCGCGGGTGGCGCGCGCGTTCGCCACGGCTCCCTTCGCGCTGCCGACCGTGGTGGTGGGCGTGGCCTTCCGTGCGCTGCTCGACGACGCCGGCCCGCTCGGCTTTCTTGGGCTTGGCCAGACGACGGCGGCCGTGGTGGCCGCGATGGTCTTCTTCAATTACGCCGTGGTGGTGCGGACGGTGGGGTCGATGTGGGCGGGGATCGCCGATCTCACCGACGCCGCCCGCACCCTCGGCGCGAGCCCTGCGCGCGCATTCTTCACGGTGACGCTCCCACAGCTTGGGCCGTCGATCGCGGCGGGTGGTGGGCTCGTCTTCCTGTTTTGCTCCACGAGTTTCGGTATCGTCCAGACCCTGGGCCGGCCCGGGTACGGCACGTTGGAGTCGGAGATCTACGTCCAGTCCACCGCCTACCTCGACCTGGGGCACGCGGCCGTTCTATCCGTGTTGCAGCTGGTGATTGTGGTGGTGGCGCTGATCGTGTCCACTGCGCTGTCGGCGCGGACGGAGCGCGCGTTGGACGTGACGCAACGGCCGGCGAAGCGGCCCACGCGCGCGGCCATTCCGGCGATCGTGGTGACCGCGGCCGTGTTGGTTTTCCTGGCGGCGCCGCTGCTGGGCTTGTTGGCCGGGTCGTTGCGCTCGCAGGGCCAGTGGTCCCTGCACAACTACCGGGTGTTGGCTCAGCCCGGCGCCGGCTTCGCCGGTGGCACCTCTATTCTTGACGCGCTCGACCACTCGGTGAAAATTGCGCTCGATGCGGCGACGCTGTCGCTGGTGGTCGGCGTGATCCTCGCCTTCGCGCTGTCACGCCGGCCTCGCACGCGCCTCGTCCGTACGGGGCAGCGGGTGCTGGACGGCGTCGTGCTCCTGCCGCTCGGGATCTCGGCCGTGACCGTGGGCTTTGGCTTCCTCGTCACCTGGGGGCGCGTGCAGTCCGTGCCGACCGGGCTGATCGTGCCGCTAGCCCAGGCCGTGGTGGCGTTGCCGCTGGTGGTGCGCTCGCTTGTGCCGATCCTGCGCGCGATCGACCCGCGGATGCGGGAGGCCGCCGCCACGCTGGGCGCGAGCCCGGCGCGCGTGCTCGCCACCATCGACCTGCCCATCATGGCGCGCGGGCTGGGGATCGCCTTCGGGTTCGCGTTCGCGATCTCGCTGGGGGAGTTCGGGGCCACATCCTTCCTGGCCAGCCCCGACTACCAGACGCTGCCCGTGCTCATTTCGAAGCTGCTGGGCCGGCCGGGCGTCGACAACTATGGGATGGCGCTAGCCGGGTCCGTGATCCTGGCAGGGCTCACGGGCGTGATCATGTTCGTCACCGACCTGGTGCGGCCAAGCGGCACCCGGGGTGCGTTCTAGGTGCAAGTGCCTTCTAGGTGCGAGTGAAGGAGAGAGAATGCTGAGACTCGTCAACCTTGACCTGTCCTACGATCAGCCGCCGGTGCACGCGGTCAACGGCGTGTCGCTGACGCTGCAGACCGGCCAGATCCTGGCGTTGCTGGGTGAGTCTGGCTCGGGGAAGTCCTCGTTGCTGCGCGCCGTGGCGGGCCTGGAGCCGGCGACGGGCGAGGTGTCGCTCGGCGGGCGCGATTTGGCCGGGGTGCCGGTCCATCTGCGTAACATCGGGATGGTGTTCCAAGACGGCCAGCTTTTCCCGCACCGGTCGGTTGAGGGCAACATCGCCTACGGGCTCGAAGTGCAAAAGGTGGCTAAGGCCGAGCGGCACGAGCGCGTGGCCGAGCTACTCGAGCTGGTGGGCCTGCCCGACTATGGCGGCCGCCCGATCTCCACGCTGTCTGGTGGCCAAGCCCAGCGCGTGGCGCTCGCCCGTTCGCTTGCCCCGCGCCCCGACCTAATTTTGCTCGACGAGCCGCTCTCCGCGCTCGACCGCATCCTACGCACACGCCTATCCACCCAACTGCGGGAGATCCTGTCCGCCGTGGGGGCCACTGCGATCTACGTGACCCACGACCGCGACGAGGCCTTCAACGTCGCCGACCTCATCGGTGTCATGGAGGACGGCCGCCTCATCCAGCTCGGCACGGCCGACGAGCTACGCGAGAGCCCGGCGTCGGACACGGTCCGCCGGCTGATTTCCTAGGCCGGAACTGCCGAATGTGAGGTCCGGTTTGGCTAGTGTGAAACGTCGCGGGGGTGGTCTGTGGTTTAATGGGCTTGTGCTTCGTGCACCTGGCGAGTACCTGTAGGATTGCCCCGGTGAGAACGATGAGGTCACCGATGAGTGCTTGCGTTTCTGATTGTTGGAAAAGGAAGGACTTGTGATCGTCGTGATAGATCTAGCTTGGTTGAGGTCGCATGTGCGCCTGTGGGCGCTCGCCCTGTTTGCCTTTACGGTCAGTATGCTCCTGGTGTTCCCGCGGGTGAGCTTCGCGCTCGACGGCGAGGAAGAGAGCGCTGGCGGCACGAAGGCCTACGAAATCGCAGGCCAATGGAAAAACCAACCGGAACAGGTGACCTCCGGGCTCGACGTGTTGTCGATGATCTGGTGGATGGACATCAACGATTCTGCCCCCGCCCCTGGAAACGAACCGACCACCGACAACCTGCTGGTTGTGACAGTGGAGAATGCTCATTTTGGCGAGATCCCGAGCCAGTGTCTGAGTGGCGATGCCGGTAAGTCGGCGCTGTCTGAAGACGCCCGCACGTTGACCTGCGACATCGGCACGCGCGACCAGGGCACCGCCCAAATGGTCCTCTCGGGTGTCGAGGTGGACGGCCCGGCAGGATCAAACGTGAAGGCCAAGGCGCAGTTCCGTGGCCTTGAGGCTACACTGCCCGAGATCCCGATCATCGCGCCTTTCATCATGGATGCGAAGTTTGACGGCGGTGGCCCGTCGTCGTTGACGGCCGTGGACCCCAACTTCCAGGACCTGAACTTCCCCTTCTCGCTGGTGCACTCGGCGGGGTCCTCCAAGGGCCCGTCGGAGGTCAGCTACGACATCACGATTAACGGTGTGCGCAACGAGCGCGTGACGCTGCAGGATGTTGCGTGTGCTCCGATCGACCGCGTGCACTCCGGCTACCCTTACTCGGCCGACGGCTTCCCCGCGAATCAGACCGCGCGTTTCCCCACCTGTAAGTTCGAACTGGTGGACCCGAATACCAATACCTTCCGCCTGACGCTCTCGGACCTCGATTACTCCGGTGATCGTCCTTACTTCGACTCGAACGGTGTGCGCCTGCCGCAGGTGAAGCCGAACTATCCGAACTCGGTGATCGCCGCCGGCGAGCTTCGCGTGAAGGTGCCCTATGTGCGGAGCGGTAATAACGCGAATGACAACACGAATGTGACGCTGAAAGCGTCGACACCCACCTACGTCGCTGCAGATGGCTCCGAGTCGGTTGAGGACGCGTCGAACAATCAGAACCGCGCTCCGATCGTCCGCGGTAACTGGACAGGCGCCTGGGTGGTAGCCTCGCAGTACCCGAAGGCCTACCCCGGCATCGGTTGGTCGGATACTTCGCGGGCCCCCAAGGGTGCGACCGTGATGTCGGTGTCTGGCATTGTGCCGCAACGCACCGAGGCAGCGGCGGACGCCTGGGTGTGCAACACCCTCGATACGGAGCGTGTCGACTTTGTGGATGCGCGCGTCGTGGCCGATGTAGATGCCAAGCCGAATGTGTATTACGGTGATCCGGTAGAGGAGCTCAAGATCCTCTACTACACGGGCGAGGTCAAAGATCCTAACCTGTTTGAATGCGGTACCGTCGAGACGAGACGCGACGAGGGTACGGATGAGAAGGACGGGTGGACCTATACAAGGCCCGCTGATCTGTCGACGGTGAAAGCCGTCAAAGTCCGTGTTTCCCGTGAGAATGGTTATCTGTCGAGTCTGCCGCAGTCGTTTTTCTACCTGGTGGTCGAGCAGCGTATTCACGATGACGTCCAGATCGGCGATGACGTGTGGACTTGGACATCGGTTCCCTGGACGGGCATCTATGATGCGGGATGGGAGTTAGACCTGCCTGCGAAACGTTACTACGACCGCACCACCTTTGAAGACGGCGACGTGATTGATGCCCAGTACGCTTCGCCCGGCGTCCTTACCGACGGCGTCCGCTACCCCTACACCGGCCCGGGCCGTGACCTGCTACGCGTGGTCGGCTCGCTGCCGGTGGTCGCCAAGGATGTCGCTCAGCCTGAATATGGCCCCGGCGACGAGGCGGACTACACCATCCGATTTGGCCTTGAGTCCGAGATCGCGAACATGCCGAACGATACCGTGGTGATCGAAGATACCCTCGCGCCCGGCATGACCTATGTGGAAGGTAGTGCCGCCACCGAGCCGACGGTCTCGAAGGACGCGGAGGGCCGCCAGGTGCTGACCTGGACGGTTGAGGACGTCGTGCCCAATATTGACGTGCTCAAGAACAACCCGTACACCATCAACTACAAGGCCACGATGCCGAAGGACGCCAAGGCAGGTGCCGTGTTCACCAACACCGTGGTCGCTTCGAGCCAGGGCAACTCGCGCCGCGCTGAGGTCAAGGTGACGGTGCCGCGAGCCGGCTACACTTCCATCAAGAAGCATGTGGAGAAGCCGGTTGTCGACACCCTGACCAACGGTGTCGCGGCGAACACCTGGACCATTGATCTGACCTCAAAGGACCCGGAGAAGTCGACCGTCACCGACGTCATCGATGTGCTGCCCTACGACGGCGACGACAAGGGCTCGAAGTTCAGCGGCACGCTGGTAGTGAAGGGTGTCGAGGCAGGGGAAGGCGCGACCGTCTACAGCACGACGGCCGAGGCCTTCACGATCGATGAGGACCCGAACGCCAAGGTGAACGGCAAGACCGGCGAGCCCTCGGACATGTGGACCAAGGGCGTGCAGGAGAACGCGACCGCGATCCGCGTGGTCACGAAGGCCGACTTCCCATACGGCGACACCCAGACCATCACGGTGAAGACGGAGCTGAAGGACGCGAAGTGGGGAGACGTCGTCGTGAACAAGGCCGTGGGGCGCGCCGACCATACGAAGATGCGCATGCGCACGTCCGCCCAGTTCGTGGTGCTCACCCCGGTCGAGCTCACCGTGAAGAAGGTGTGGAAGGATGCCGAGGGTGAGGCACTCACCGACACTCCGGATGCGGTGAAGGTCCAGCTCATGCGGACGCAGGGCGAGAAGATCGAGCCGGTGGGTGAGAAGGTCGATCTATCGGCTGAGAACGACTGGAAGTACACCTTCACCAAGCTGCCCGCGATGGTGGACGGCGAGCCGGTGAGCTACACGATCGCCGAGGACGAGGTGGAGGACTTCACCTCGGAGGTGGCTGTGGATAAGGTTGGCGAGAACTACTCGGTTATCGTGACGAACACGGCCGAGCTGGACCCGACACCTGACCCGACGCCTGACCCGACGCCCACTCCCACGCCGACACCCAAGCCGGATAAGCCCCTGCCTCTGACAGGTGCGCAGACGTACGCGCTCATGGTCGTTGCTGCGGGAGCGATGGCACTCGGTGTGGCGTTCCTGCGCTACGCGCGCAGGCGGTAGCACGCGGTAGCAAGAAATAGTGGGCCCGGTTCGGCAGAACCGGGCCCACTGCTACAGGTGCAGCCTGGGTCCATGCCACGCCGGGCGCCCCGGTGGCTACAGCGTCGGGTTGTACTTGAGGCAGTTGACCTCGCAGGAGCATTCGGTAGCCACCGAGATGCCGCCGGCGAGCTTGCCCTCCGCGCGAAGTTCGAGCAGACGGGGGACCACGCGGTCGCGCAAGGTCCACGGGTCGATCGTGTTGACGTAGATCTTCGAGCCGCCCTCGAAGCCGGCCAGGGTGGACACGCGCCACTTGAGGAGGATCCTCCACGGCATGTTGACGTCGGAATCCATGGGCTTCGTGTACCACTCTTCGTTGGTGGGCACGTGCGCGCCGGTGGCGGCGTGCATTGCGTGGACCAGGTCCGACATGGCGCGCTGCTCCTCGCGCGTGTGCTCCCACGGCTGGATTCGCGGCGACTTCGACCAGATCTCCAGCGTGGGGTAGCGGTGGCCGAAGCCTGCGATCGCCACCGCGTGCTTGTTCTCCGCGATCACCAGGTTGTGGTAGCTGGCGTAGTTGACCCCGGCCTCGTTGTACAGGTTCGGATTTCGGCGAACCTTCGCCACTTCCATCCGGCCATTGACCGTGCGCTGGTCGATCGCCACGAGCTGCTTGTGCAAGTGGTCGAAGGACGCGCCTGCGGGCTTGAGCCAGTTTTGGAACACCTGCACGTAGCGAACGTACCGGTTCGTCTCATACAGGTCGCGCATCGCCTCCACGGTCATGCGCATGTACCACTCGTGTTCTTGCGGGGTCAGTGTTCCCGACGCCGCCAGCTGCGTGTCGTCCGTCGCCCCGTCCACGAAGTGGCGACGGCTGAGGATGAGGTCGTGGCCGCCCCCGAAGAAGGAGTAGGCGCCCTTGATCTTGTCGGCCTCCGGTAGCTCCTCAAACTCTTCCGGGGTCATGCTCGAGCAATACTTGTTGCGTAGCACGCGCATGACGTGCGCGCGCCCGGCCGGGTCGGCAATGTAGTGGTCCATCCGGCGCTGGGCCGCCGGCGACAGCTTGTAGTCGTAGTTCGCGGCCCAATAGTCGAAGGACAGGATCTCGAACAGGTTCGGCACCCGCCGAAACTCCCACTGCTTCGACAGCATGTCCACGGAGTCGGTCTGGACGATCTCGGCGTCGTCGCCCTTGCGGATCAGGCGTGACTTTTCCGGCGGGGTCTCGAGCACGCGCTGGGTGCAAAAGGCGCAGTGGAGGCCGTCGTGTGCCGGGTCGAGCGGTTGAGGGTCCGGATACTTGATCCCGAGCGGGCGGTTGCCGCGCCCAGGTACAGTCCATACCTCCGTCCCAGAAAATGGGTTCAGCTGCTTGATTGTGCCATCGGCCATGATGGTCAGCGGTTCAGCGAAGGTTTCGTACGGCTGCATCCATATATCCTTTCAGCGTCCGCCCTATTCTATCAGCGCGGTGGCGGTCTTCACATCGGGCTTGACCCTACCCGGGTAGGTGGTAGAAAGGCGGAGTGAGTGAGCGCGTTCAACTTCCCCGCGAAATCTGGGTTTTGGTGGCGGCCGCGGTGGTCGTCTCGCTTGGATACGGCATTGTGGCCCCCGTCCTTCCCCAGTTCGCAAAGAGCTTTGGTGTCACGACGACGCTCGCCACCGTTGTCGTGTCCGCCTTCGCTTTCATGCGGCTCAGTTTTGCGCCGGTGTCTGGTGCGCTCGCGGCCCGGTTCGGCGAGCGGTCGATGTACATGGTGGGGATCGTGATTGTGGCAGCGTCTTCGGCGGCGAGTGCGTTGGCGCAGAATTACTGGCAGTTGCTGGTAGTGCGGGCGGCGGGCGGTGTTGGCTCGGTGATGTTCAGTGTGGCGGCGATGTCGCTCATCATCAAGCTTTCGCCGGTGCATGCACGGGGGCGGGCCTCGGCGGCGTATGGCTCCGGGTTCTTGCTCGGTTCGATCCTAGGGCCGGCTGTGGGCGGGGTGCTCGCACCGCTCGGGTTTCGCTGGCCGTTCGCCATCTACGCGGTCCTGTTGTTGATCGCGGCAACGATCGTGTTCGTGCTGATCCCGAGGGAAGGGCAGCGAGGGGCTGGCGGGTCTGAGGGCGAGGCGCGGGCGGCGCTCGCGGGAGCCGCGGCGGACGCAGCCGGGGATGTGTTGCGCGAGCCGGGCGACGGCGTCGTCGGAGAAAACGTGCGTGCGCCGGAGCCGATGACGATCGCCGAAGCGCTGCAACTGCGGCGGTTTAAGATCGTGCTACTGACCGCGTTCGCGCAGGGGTGGACGAACTTCGGGGTGCGGGTGGCGGTGGTGCCGCTGCTGGCGGCCGCGATCCCCGGCGCGCCGACGTGGCTGCCGGGCGCCGCGCTCATGGCGTTCGCGGCGGGCAACGGGCTCGCCCTCACCAGGTCCGGCTACCTGTCTGACCTGTACGGGCGCAAGTACCTGGTGGTGGCCGGGCTGACGATCTCGGGCGTGTTCACCGTGCTCATGGGCGTGTGGGATTCGGCGGCGCTGATCCTGGTGGCGTCGTTCATGGGAGGCTTCGGGTCCGGGGCGATCCAGCCCTCGCAGCAGGGAGCCGTTGCCGACATTATTGGGGAGCGGCCGGGGTCGAAGGTGGTGTCCTTCTTCCAGCAGTCCTCGGACCTGGGGCAGATCCTCGGGCCGATCGCCGCCGGGGTGATGATCGATCACTCCGGATACCTGCTCGCCTACGCTTTTTCGGGGGCGATTTTGCTGGTGGTGGCGTTGGTGTGGGTCATGGGCGTGAGGGAAGTCGGGCGGCGGAAGCCTTAGGCTCACCTAATTACTTTGCTAGCGAAGTGCGCGGCCGGGGAGCGGCGCCTGCGGGATAATGGAAGCAATCAAGCCTTTAAGGAGGGCACAATGCAGTACGCAGGCGTTTACGACGATCAGGGTAAGAAGCCATGGGTGATCGACATGGAGGGCGAGACCCTCAATAACGACACCTTCCGCACCACCATGTGGACCGGCAAGCACCTCCAGATGACCGTGATGTCCATCCCGGTGGGTGGTGACATCGGCCTGGAGGTCCACCACGGCATTGACCAGTTCCTGCGCATCGAGCAGGGCAAGGGCAAATGCCAGATGGGTCCCGCGGAGGATGACCTCAACTTCGAGCGCATCGTGGAGGATGACGACGCGATCTTCGTGCCCGACGGCGTGTGGCACAACGTCACCAACATTGGTGACGAGCCGCTGAAGCTGTACACCATCTACGCGGTGCCGGACCACGAACCGGGCACGGTCCACCAGACTCAGGCCGATGCCGAGGCCGATCCGAACGAGGACTAAGACTCACAGACCGAGGGCTTAGGGTACGCCTCAGCGCATAGGCATGGCAATGGCGGGGAGCGGGCGCTCCCCGCCATTTGTGTGCCCGCGGGCGCCGGTACCTGTTCCGGCCGGCCTGGCCGACGGAAGTCGTGAATATATCGGCTGGCGATTGCTATAGGCGCGTGGTGGGTCTTAGGTTCACGAATTGTGTCGGGGGGGGCGCCGATAGCCCGGCGGCCGGGTAGGCTGGAGGGTATGGAACTAGCCGCAGTCATCGTTCAAGCTGGGGGAACGGGGGCGCGCCTCGGGGGTGCTTCCAAACCTGACTATGTGGTGGGCGGCCGGCGCTTGCTTGACATCTTTTTTGACGAGCTCGCCGGAATCGGCTTCTCAGGCAAAGCGGTGGTGATCGCGCCGGACGGCGTGAAAGTCCCGGAGGGAGTCGTGCGCACGTTGGAGGATCCGCCCGGCGGCGGCCCCCTACCGGGAGTCGCCGCCGGCCTTGCCGAACTAGATCTCGGCGACGACGCCGTGGTCGGGCTGGCCACGTGCGATGCTCCCCTCGCGCCGCGGCTCTACCCGTGGTTGCTCGAGCGCGTCGAGTGTGACGGTGTGGTTCCCGCGAACTGCGAGGGTTGGCCGCAATACCTGCATGGCGTGTACCGGCTGAGTGCCCTGCGCGCGCTGACCTTCGAGCGGCACGGTTCGATCCGGGGCGCGTTCGGCGGGCTTGACGTGGCGCGGGTCGAGGACCGCGAGGGCTGGTGCATCGATGTTGACACCCCCGAGGATGCGGAGGCGCTCGCGGCAACACTGGCACGACTGTGAGAGTGCAAGGCGAGCGTGGCGAGGCGTGGGCGGAAGTCGTGAATATGCTGGCTGCCGGTTGCTAGAGGGGCCCGGTAGGGCTTAGGTTCACGAGTTGTGTCGGCGCTCGGGGCAGTGACCAGTTGGCGCATACTGATACTGGAACCATGGAAGTCCGGATTATCGGCTCCCTTGCACGCGGAGATTAAAAGAGATTGGAGGTTTTCGGGGCGATCTTCCCACATAGAAGATCGCCCCGAAAACGTCCAGGAAATTCAAATGCGCACGAGCCCACCCGCTCGCGCGGCCCGAACTACTCCCGTGCCAGGTCGGCCGCGCCGATAATGCCGGCGTCGTTGCCGAGGGAAGCCAGGAGCACGGCGGGCTCGGGGCGGTACTCGCGGGCCGTGAGGCGCTCAAGGAAGGCCTCACGCGCCGGGCGAAGCAGGACCCCGCCCGCCTCCGACACGCCGCCAGCCAGAACGAACACCTCCGGGTCGAGCAACGCGGACAGGTCGGCCATGCCCTGGCCGAGCCAGCGCCCGATCTCCGCGAACGCGTCGTTCGCTCCCTTGCAGCCCTTCTTTGCGGCCTCGGTGATGATGAGGCCGGTGATCGCCTCCGGGTCCCCGGCGGCGAGCTCGAGCATGCCGGCGGAGCGCTCGCGATCCTGGCGGGCAATCTTGCGTGCCGCACGCAGCAGCGCACCGCCCGACGAGTAAACCTCCCAGCATCCGCGCAAGCCACAGCCACACGGGATGCCACCCTCGACCATGTTGATGTGCCCGATCTCGCCCGCGAACCCGCGCGAGCCGCGCACCAGCTTGCCGTCAAGAATGATGCCACCGCCGATGCCGGTGCCGACCGTGACCACCACCGCCGAGTTGTACTCTCGCGCCGCGCCGAAGCGGAACTCGCCCCAGGCGGCCGCGTTCGCGTCGTTCTCAACCACTGTGTGTAGGCCGGTCGCCTCCTCCACACGCTGGCCAAGCGGCTCGTTTCGCCAGTTGACGTTCGGCGCAAACGTGACTGTTGAGCGATCTTCCTCGATGAAGCCGGCAGCGCCGATGCCGATCGCGTCGGCGTCGTGGGCGCCGAGCTCCTCAATCACTTCTAGGATTGTGGCAACCACGGAGTCGGCCGTGCGCGTATCCGTAGGTTTGCGGGCCATCTTGAGGATGTTGCCATGCTGGTCGACTACACCGGCAGCAATCTTCGTGCCGCCAACATCTACGCCAATAATCTCGCTCATACCTCTATTTTTGCATGATCATTCACGGAATTCAGGCGAGTACGACGGATGGAAGGGCTACTTTCCCAGGTTGCGTTTCCGGCGCGGGAGTGCGTCCTCCGCACGACGACGATCGTCGTCTTCCGCGTCCCCCTCGGCCTCGGCCGGCTCGGGAGATTCGGGAGTGTCGGACGTAGGAGAGCCGGCAGGGCCGGCGGGGTCGGAATCGCCGGAATCTGGCTCTACGGACGCCCCGGAGGTGTCCGACTCGGCCCCGGACTTCTCTGGCTCGGCCCCGGAGTTGGCAGCATCGGCCTGCCTCGGCGCCTCGCCTTTCGCGTGCGTGGCCTTGTCCCGCTTGTGGTCGGATGTGGGAGCCGCCGGCTGCTCGTCCGAGACGATCACCGTGGCGCGCGAGAGCACGCGCGTGACGATGATGCCGCAGATCGTCTGCGCCAGCATGATGGAAACCAGCACCACCACCTGGAAGCGCGCGGCCTCCAGCGGCGAGGCCCCGCCGATTAGCGCGCCCACGAAGGCGCCCGGCATGGTCACCAGGCCGGTGGCCTTGGTTTGGTCGATTGTGGGTAGCAACATCTCCTCGATCGCCGTGCGGCTGACCCGCCCAAACGCCGTGCTCGACGGCGCCCCGAGCGCGAACCAGCCCTCAACCTCCCCGCGTTGCGCCTGCGAGCTCGCAAGGAAGCGCCGCCCGGTCAACGTGGCCGCCGACATCGAATTGCCCGTGATGATCCCACCCACGGCAATGAAGTTCGAGACCGTCAACTCCATCATCCGCACCCCGAACACCAGGGCGATGGTGGTACCCGCGGCGGCGACGATCCCGATCGCCGCCGCCCGCCTGCCATAGGGCAGCTCGTGGAGTCGCTTCCCGGCGGTCAGCGAGGCCACGGTCATCATCACGGCCAGCATGAGCGCGGCTGTCCACGCATACGTGAACACCCCGTGCAACACCAGTGCGAGCACCGCGAGCTGGACCACGGCTCGGATGGTTGCCACCATCGGCTGCCACCCGGCCCTCACACCGGCCCATCGCTGTAGGCCAAGGATCGCCGCCACCGTCACCACCAGCCCGATGCCGGTGGTGACGAACAGCCACGCCGTTTCGTTCACACTGACCTCCCCGCACCCACTAGTCCACGCCAGCCGCGCCGACGCGCGCCTTCACACCACAAATCGCTGCTACTCCTGATCGGCCAGCAGCGCGCCGAGCTCTTCGAGCGCCCCGAGCGAGAGCGCCAGCACCCCGCGGTAGAAGGCCGTGGCGGCGTGCTCCCGTGCGGCGGCGAGCATCTGCGGCGCCCACAGCTCCAGGTGCTCCCGGTAGAACCTGCCCACGACGTCGATGTACCGGTTCGCGTCCGTCAGCGCACTGACCTCGAGCGCACCGAGCGTGCGAACGAGCCCCTGGGCTACGAAGTCGAACTCGAGGCCCACGTGATCGTCCGGCTCCTTGTGCAGGTAGGGGGCTTCGAGCCCCAGCTGGCGGTATTCGGCGCGGACCTGCAGCGTCTCCTCGTCGAACACCAGCCCGTCCTTGCCGCGGTGCACTGATTCGAATGGCGGCACCAGCGCGGTGGCCGTACGGCCGTAGAGGGCGTTGATGTCCGAGCGCAGCTGGTCGGTGCTCTCCCCTTTCTCGAACGACTCGGCCCAGTCGAGCAGGCCGGCCGCCGTGTGCGGCGACTTTGTGCCGGCCAGCGGCCACTCGGTGTACATCTGGCGCAACTGGCCGAGTGTGGCCTCATCCGGCGCGTCGAGGTGCAGGCGCCCCAGGGTGAGGAAGGCGGCCGCGAGGGCGTCGATACGATCTTCGTTCATCATGATGGTCTTTCCGCTCTATTGGTGTTTTGTGCTCTACTTGGCGAGCTTGTGGTCAAGGAAGGAGAAGATGAGGGCGGTCATGAGCGCCACCTGTTCGATGTCAGCGGCACCCGCGTGCCCGCCCTCGGTGTTTTCGTATAGCCACGATTCGTGGCCCATGGCGCTCAGCAGCGCGTGGAACTTGCGGGCGTGGCCCGGGTGCACCCGGTCATCGCGCGTGGAGGTGGTGAGCAGGATTGGCGGGTGCGGCTCTTCGCCTACGTTGTGGTAGGCCGAGTACTGCTCCATGTAGGCCCAGTCCTCCGTGTCCGGATCGCCGTATTCCCCCATCCATGACGCCCCCGCCAGCAGGTGCGAGTAGCGTTTCATGTCCAGCAGCGGCACCCGACACACGATCGCCCCGAACAGGTGAGGGTACGTGGTGTACATGTTGCCCATGAGCAACCCGCCGTTCGAGCCGCCGATCGCCGCGAGCTGCGCCACCGTGGTGATGCCGCGCTCCACCAGGTCCGCCGCCACCGCCGCGAAGTCCTCATACGCCTTGTGACGGCGCTCCTTGAGCGCCGCCTGATGCCAGGCCGGCCCGAATTCGCCGCCGCCACGGATGTTCGCGACGACGTACACCCCGCCCCGCTCCAACCACACCTTTCCGTAGGTGGCCAGGTAGGACGGCAGGCGCGAGACCTCGAACCCTCCGTACCCGTCAAGCAACGCGCGGGTGGGACGCCCGCCCCGCAGCGCCTCCTCCGGCCCCACCACGAAGTAGGGAATCTCCGTGCCGTCCGCCGACGTGGCCCACAGCTGCCGGATCCCCAGCCCCGCGGCCTCAAAGCGCGCCGGTGCCGAGCGTAGCTTGCGCACCGCCAGCTCCTCACGCCCGATCTCACCCATATACAACGTGGTGGGCGTGACGAAACCCGCGACCGTCAGCCACACCTCGTCCGACTCCAGCCGATCCACCGCCGCGATTCCCACCGCGGCGAACTCCGCCGCCTTCGGCGTGACTTCCGCGATCTGCCACGGCTCGACGACGCCTGCGGCCGCCCGCCCCTCAGCACAGAAGAACAGCTTGGTTTTGACGTTGTCGAGGATGGTCATCACCAGGCCCGTGCGGGTGACGGTGAGGTCCAGGAACGACGACGTGGGGGAGGGCGAGTACAGCACTTGCACGTCCTGCGCCCGCGGCTCCGTGAGCGACGATGCTGGCATCACCACCACAGCCCCCGCAGGGAAGGTGGCCCCATCGAGCTCCCAATCATGGCGGAGGGTGGCCAGCAGCCAGTCCCGTACGAAGCCGACCTCGGCCGACAGCGGCATGTTGACCTGCGTCAGCGCACTCGGCAGGCCCGCCCCGAGCGCCTCGCCCTCCGGCCCCACCACGGCCCCGCCACCACCGGCCAGCACGCCCTCCAGGTCTGCAACAAACGAGATCGTGCTGCGGAAGTCCGGGTAGCGGAAGGCAACCAGCCGCTCATGCCCCGGCGTGTGGTCGAAGTACGCCCCCGACAGCACGTCGGTAGCAGCACCCTCGATGATGACGGGCGCGCTGGCCAAATCCTGCCCGCGCCGCCACAGCCGGGCGCTCTTGGGGTAGCCCGAGTCGGTCAGCGTGCCCGGTCCGAAGTCCGCGCCGATCACCACCGTGTCCCGATCCACCCAGCTCATTGAGCCCTTCGACTCCGACTTCTCAAAGCCGCCCTCCACAAAGGCATGCGCCTCCACGTCAAACTCCCGCACGACGTTCGCATCCGACCCGCCCTTCGACATCGTGATCAGCGCCCTGTCATAACTGGGGTAGAGCAACGAGGCCCCGCCGAACACCCACGATTCGCCCTCGGCCTCGCCGAGCGCCCCGATGTCGAGCAACACCTCCCACGCGATCTCCGCCTGCTCCTTGCTCAGGTACTCCTCAAGCCGGGCGCGCCGCCACAGGCCGCGTGGGTGATCCCCGTCCGTATAAAAGTTGTAAATCCATTCCCCGCGCTTGGTGCCGGTATCGAGCTTGTCCGTGGCAGAGAGAATGCCCGCGACCTCATCGCGGTACGCGGAAAACGCCCCGCCGTCAAACTCGGCGAGGGTGCGACCGGACTGTTCGCTCACCCACTCCAGCGAGGCATCGATGTCCTCCAAGTGCAGGTAAGGGTCCGAAAAATCTGTGGCCGTAGCCTGTGGCATCTTCATGCTTCCATCCTACGAGCGCCCTCCGACAGTTTTCGAACGCACGGTGCCCCCGGCGAAAAACCGGGGGCACCTCTGCTGACGTCTTGCCGTTTTGCCGACGACGACCGCCCAGTCGACTCACGACCGCTCGGCCAGCGTCCGACTGCGCGCGGCCGCTCAGCCTTATCCGATACCGATCAGCTGCTGGGAGTCATAGTGGAGCGAGCGCCCCATGAACTCGGCGGCGAGCAGTACCACGAACCCGAGTGTCACCCAGGCCGCGAGGGGTGTGAGACGAGCGAGGGCGGCGTCGTCGGCCATCTTGTAGGCAACGAAACCGACGGCCACGGCGCCCACGCCCAGCAGGATTAGCCGGGTCCAGAAGAACGCGCCCGTGAACGTGGCGGCGGAGATTGCCGCGGCCGGCTCGGGGTGCATCGCGAGGTTCTGCAGGTGAGCGACGTAGGAGATGAGCACGCCCACGGCCGCCAGCGCGGCGAGCGCGGCACACAGCCGGATGATCGACACGGTCCAACGCCACTCCTCGGCGGTGGGCGCGGCGTTGATCTCGCGCTTGTTGGGGGTGAACCCGAGGGTCTCCTTCCAGGTCTTGCCGGCGGCGGGGTCGGTGGTATTGCGCACCGGCACCTCCACGGGCGCGTCCTTAGCGGGCCGCTGACGCACGAGCGTCATGAGCACGAGCGCCATGGTCACCCCGGCGCTGCCCAGCACGATCGCGGTGGCGAAGAACTGGAACGGCACCACCCACGTGTACCAGGCGGGCACGGTGGGCAGGCTCGCGTAGATCATCGACATCGACACGATGAGCGCGACGCCGAATAGCGCGGCCAGCGCCGCCACGCCCTGGCGCAGCCGGAACGAGGCGATCTTGAACCATTGCATGAAGGCAAACACGAAGCCCAGGCCCGCAAAGCCCACGCCGAACACGATCTCGCGGCTCAGCCATGACGTGGCCACGTTGCGGATCACGTTGAGGGTGTGGGTGACGTCGTTCATGTGGAACATGGAGGCGACCAGGCCGAACACCATCACCGGGCCGATGAGGTAGACGATCGGGGTGGTCAGCCGGTCGGCCGTGCGATCGTCGGTGCGGGCAGCGAGCCACATCTGCACAAGACCCAGGATGATAAACATGCCCACGCACATCTGGGCGATGACCGTGAAGATGATCATCGGCAGTTCGTGAAGATTCATCAGATCTCCTTCGGGTTAGCGATCGAGCCGGCGGTGGAGGTCCACGGCTGGGCGTCCTTGTGTGGGTGGATGACCAGGCGCGGCTTGGTGATCGAGGGGTCGGGGAGCGGGGCGACGGCGTCGTTCGTGCCGTGCTCGCTACGTAGCTCGTCGATCGGGCCCCAGCCGAGCGCGCGCGATGGGCAGGCCGCCACGCACGCCGGGTCTTGCCCGGTGGAGCGGTAGTCGTAGCATAGGTCGCACTTGGACATGTGGCCTTGCTCCGCGTTGAACTGCGGGGCGCCATAGGCGCAGGCCCACTCGCAGTAGCGGCAGCCCACGCACTTGGA
>NZ_KV793360.1:0-931 GCF_001808465.1 Trueperella sp. HMSC08H06 | reverse complement strand
TCGGGCCCGTTATCCATCCGGATCACCCGCGGGCGCCCGCCGTGCTCCAGACAAGCCACGTCAAGGAGTTCGGTCACCGAGACCGCGTTAATGTTCTTGTCGACCGTGAAGGCGAGGTGTTCGCGGGTGTATTCATCGATAATGTTACAGATTTTGATTGTCTTGCCGTGCCAGGTTGAATCGAACTGGAAGTCCAACGCCCACACGTCGTTCGGGTACTGGCCGGCAGGAACATCACGATGGGTATCGGCAGCTAGACGCTTGCGCTTCTTCCTAGGCAAGACACGCAAGCCCTCTTCACGCCAGATCCTGCGGAAAGTCTCGCGGCATATCCCGTACCCTTCGGCGAGGGCGGTTCTCCAGGCGCGCCGGTGTCCCCACCGGCGATGATCCTTAACGAAGTCGTGCATCCACGCCCGTAGGTCCGCGTACTTATCCGGCTTGTTCTCGCGGGTCCTAGCGCGCCGGTAAGCACTGCGAGAGAGCCCAACAATCTGGCAGGCAAGTCTTTGGGAGTAGCCCATCCCGACCAGATGCCAGACGGCATCATGGCGGCGAGCTGGGCTTAGAAGTTTCCCTCCGACAATTCTTTCCACGCCGCCTTTTCCAGCTCTGCCTGACCTAGGAGGCGTTTGAGGCGCGTGTTTTCCTCGCGCAGGCGCTGGAGCTCTTTCGCCTCGCTCTTGGTCATCGCCCCATAGGTAGCCTGCCACCTGTTCAACGTGGCTTCGCTAATCCCCAACGTGGTCAGGATCTGAGCTGTAGTTGATCCCGATTCCTTCAATTCCCGCGCCCTATCGAGCTTACGAACAATCTGCTCGGGAGTATGCTTGCTGAATTTCTTCACCATTCATCCATTCTCCCCACCCACAGGCAGGGCATCAATGGACAACACTCAAGTCACCTGGACCTAAAAACCTAGAGCACTCCA
>NZ_KV793359.1:0-1247 GCF_001808465.1 Trueperella sp. HMSC08H06 | reverse complement strand
AGGGTGTTGGAAGACTCGTGAGTGAGAAGAAGACGAGGAAGTCGTATACGCCGGAGTTTCGGCGGGATGCGGCCTCGATTGTGATTGATCAACAGACCTCGATTGCGAGCGTTGCTCGTGATCTTGGGGTGGGTGAAGCGTTGCTTGGCCGGTGGGTCAAGCATGAGCGGGAACGACGCCAAGCCGAAGCGGCTGGGGTTCCCACGACGGCTCAGTTACATGCAGAGATTGCCCGGTTGAGGGCTGATAATGCCCGGCTGGCGATGGAAAACGAGTTCCTGGAAAAAGCAAGCGCCTTCTTTGCCGCCAAGCAAGCCCCGCGCAGCGTTTTGAGCTGATGGATGCAAAGAAGGCGACCTATCCCATTGCTTTGATGGCACGCGTGTTAGGGGTGAGCCGTCAGGGCTATTACCAGTGGCGGGCCCGCAGTCAGGCGCATCGCCAGCGGGTTCTTGCTCGGGCCGAGTTTGACCGTGTGGTGGCGTGCGTGTTTGATGATTATCAGCGCACTCACGGGGCTCCGCGGCTGGTGGCAGCCCTGGCTAAAGTAGGGGTCGTGGCCGATAAGAAAACCATTGCCGCATCGCTGAAAAGGCAGGGTTTGGAAGCGGTCTCGACCCGCTCGTTCTACCGTCCCACCACTACGGGCACGGATGGGTGTGACTATGAGGATCACTGTCAGCGCCAGTGGGATCAGGGCGCGATCGACCTGGTATGGATCACCGATTTCACGTATTTGCGTTGCGGGGAGGGCTGGGTCTACCTGGTAGCGGTACGCGACGCGCATTCTCGGCGGGTGTTGGGGTATGCGATGGGCCAGCAGCAGACCACTGGCCTGTTGATCGAAGCCTTGCAGATGGCGATCGAAACTCGGGGCGGGGCCATGCCCGGCCAGGTCGTATTACATGCTGACCGTGGCACCCAGTTCACCTCCAAGAGGTTGGCTCAACACGCTGACACGGCTGGAATCGTGATGTCGATGGGACGGACCGGAGTGTGTTGGGATAACGCGATGGCTGAATCATTTTGGGCGACGTTGAAAGTCGAGTACTACTACCGCCACACTTTTCGTATCCGTGAAGAGGTCTACGAAGGCGTTGCCACCTGGATCGAGGGATTCTATAACCACAAACGAATCCATTCAGCGATCGGCTACCAAAGCCCGGTCGAATACGAACTCCACGCCGGACTGGACCTCGCGGCGTGAACTACACAACGAAACCGTCAACAACAAGCGGGCAAGCCCA
>NZ_KV793358.1:0-5211 GCF_001808465.1 Trueperella sp. HMSC08H06 | reverse complement strand
TACCGAGGTAACGGCAGGAGCGTCCTTAGTGTTAGTCACCACGAACCCGTCTGCTGCACTACCACTAATAGAAGCCGTATAGCCCTCAACAGAGAGCTCTTCAACCGCGTAAGTGATTTTTGCGCGCTTACCGTCAATGATCACGAACTGAGGAAGATCTATGAACGTGTGCTTCCATTCGTTCTCAGCGTTTAGTTCGACAGGGTCACCAACTGGGTTGGTTTCCTCATTGATCGTTCTGGTCAGCTGAACCTCAACTGGTTTTGTTGAACCCGGATCAAGATCTTTACCCGCATGATCCTTCCAAACCTTGGTTACATCCACCTTCGTGGTGGGAGGTACCTCAGTGTTCGTGACAGTGAAGCCGTCTACCGCGTCACCTTCTACCTTGATAGTGAATCCGCTGACGCCTAGTTCCTTGACGGAGTAGGAGATCTTGAGTTCCTTGGCGTTCTCGGAATTCTCCTCGCCAATGGTCTTAGTGGCCGGGAGGCTCTCAAAGGTATACGTCCAGTCATTCGTCTCATCGAGCACTACTGGATCACCCACGGGGCTCTTGTTAATGCCGTCGGTAGATTGAAGGAGCTGCACGTTAACAGGTGACATTGCTAATGGG
The DNA here is from genome assembly GCF_001808465.1 of Trueperella sp. HMSC08H06. Classification (NCBI taxonomy): domain Bacteria; kingdom Bacillati; phylum Actinomycetota; class Actinomycetes; order Actinomycetales; family Actinomycetaceae; genus Trueperella; species Trueperella sp. HMSC08H06. The sequence continues at coordinate 4,595 of NZ_KV793358.1, read as the reverse complement.
GCAGTGATCGTCAAGCCGTCCAGCGCCGTGCCCCCCAACTCAACTGTGTTGACTCCGTCAACGCCCTGCTCTTCAACCGAGTACTTGACCTCTACCTGCTTGCCGTCAACGGTCTTGGTTTTAGGCAGGTCCTTGAACGTATGCGTCCAGTTGTTGTCCGCATTCAGCTGAGCCGGCTGGCCAATGTAGAACGTGTCTTTGCCAACTGATCCCACTAGCTGCACCTTGACCGCAACCTTGGAAGCGTCGTCAAGGTCGTTGCCCTCTGCGTCCTTCCACGCCTTGGAAACCTGCACCTCAGTCTTTTCGGGGGTTCCGAATTCAAGGCCACCGTTTGAGCCAATACCGCCACCACGCGGAGCCTGGTTCTTCGTAATCCTCAACCTTGCCCAGGATTTCGCGTTGCCTTTAGCATTCTGATCAGTAATGGTCTTTAGGCCTGCGTTTTGAAGCGAGGTTCGGTAATCACTGGACTCGTCGGACTCGCGCTCCTCGCCATCGAACACCTGCTTTTTACCAGGATTCTCGGCATCGAAACGCGGCTTGTTGTAGCCGCCATCCTTGTAGAGGGTGGACTCACCGCCACCGAGCATACGCGGATCGATAAGCATACGTGCGGAAGTGGAACCACCATAGGCGTCATGCGCAATATCGTCGCCCCAGTGGTGATCGTTAGAGCTTGGAGATTTGTTATCGAATACTGCTACGCCATTCGTGACGTGAATCTTCATGCTACCTGTTGGGCAGAGCCAAACACCGCCGCCGACTCCAACAAAGCTTCCTTTGGTTGTGCTGTTCTCAGTGATGAGCGTGTCCATGAAGTGAGCGGTATAAGACTTCGTCGCGACGTAGACGCCGCCGCCCTGCTGGTTGGCATTATTCCCTTCAATCAAGCCGGCATTGAGATTCACGGCATTCGATATCACGTTAATACCGCCCCCGGTGCGAGTGGCGCTATTACGCACCACGCTGCCCCCGTTCATTGTGAATCGGGCGGGAGAGACCTTGGTCCATTCTTGCGGTTTACGCTCCCCGAAATGCTGTTTCGTCCATCGGCTGCCGTCCGAATCGATCTCTTGGTAAGTGTTAGGATCGCCGTTAATGTACATATCCATCACGTTTACGCCGCCGCCGTTTGGCGCTTGGTTGTCCGCGATGGTACCACCATTCATAGTGACGTCAGCATTTCCGAAGATATCGATACCTCCACCGGCAAAAGCTGCTTTACCCCGCGAGATTTCGCCGCCATTGAACACTAGCGTTGAGCGCGTGTCCGATGTGTCATCGCCGGGTTTTACGTTGCTCTCATTCAGCCAGTGGCTCACGTTGATATTGCCGGCCCAACCAGTGTTGTCAGTCAGCGTGCCGCCGTTAATTGTTAGATGGGCACCACTAAAAACACCGATGCCACCAGCTTCTCCGTATGCGTATGGGCTGTAATCGGATTGCCCCTCAGAAATCTCGCCGCCGTTCATCACCATCGTAGCGCCGTCAGTCAATGCGACGTTCGCCGCACCAAACTGGCCTCCCTTGCGCTGATTGTCAGTGATCTTACCGTCGTTAAGGGTGAACTTTGCGTCCCGGCCCTTGACGGTAACTGCACCCTCGCCGCCGTTACTCATCTTACGTGCACCCGTAACAGTGCCGGCGTTCATCACTAGTTCGCCTTCCACGAGAATGGTTGGGGAGAAGCTGGAGCCCTTTACAACATTTTCGTATTGTGCGCGCGAGTCAATAGTGATGCCCGCGCCGTTTCCAGTTCCGTCAGAGAGGGTTAGTTTTGCACCCTTTTCAACCTTCAGTAGGCTGCCCGTGAAATCACCATCATCGCGAATGATCTTGCTTTCTGATGACCACGCAGCTGTGTTTGCATCCACTAGCTCAATATCTGCGCCAGCGGGAATGACGATGGTCTTCGTCAGCAAAGTCTCGGTACCGTTACCAATTTCGATCCTGGTCGGTATAGTTCCAGCCTGCGCGATGAGTTTTTCTAGATGGTCCGGCTCACAGTACAGAACCCGGCCCTCTTCGTAGCACTTTAGGATCTGCCTGTCGGGGGATTCTGGCGCGGCCTCGGCAACCGGAGGAAGGCCGGTGCCCATCACCACTAGAAATACTGTTAAACATGCTACCCACAAGGCTGGGAGAAACGTGTAGTGCTTTATGCTTTTCATTTTTCCACTTTCTTCAGAGTGCAACACAAGCTTCGGAATACGGCCGGAGAGCTTATAGGACGAAACTATGCTGTCAAAGGAATCGTGAAGAAACAAGATATTACTTTATGTCGACAAGATTATCACGATGCGAGCCAACACCTAGCGGGATCGTCGGACACGATCCGGCATGTCGCCCGGCGCGAAGAGTTGCCGGAAACACAAAAGAATTCGTTCACGCAAATGATCGCGATAAAGGCTTGGGAATTAAGTCCAAAATGTGAAAGACTCGAAATTACGATACGCGTGATCTGGCCCGTTGTTTAGCAGACCAGAGGCCGCTGTTGTGAGAGGAGCAAATAATGATGGGCCGTTGGATGCGGTCGTTAGGAATTTTGCTGGCCACAGTGTTGGCAACAGTCGGGTTGACTGGCGGAGTAGCTCAGGCAGCTGATATTAATTCCTGGGACGACGTTATTACTGCGGTTAATGGTCTTGGTGACGGCGAGTCAACAGAACTGTCAATCGAATCAGAAATAACCGTGGAAAACGGGGCGCAGCCGCTGGTTGTGCCCGCGGGGGAACGAGTCACCCTAACGGGTAGCGGAAAGATCAGCGGAAATGGGTCCCCACTCTTCACGGTAGAAGAGGGAGGAACGCTCACCCTATCCGGCCCGACTTTCACAAACGCGCAGTTTAGCGTTGCGGGCGATATGAACCTTGTGGGCGGCGCGATCCGCGACACTGCGGTAACCGGCCCGGTCATTTTTGTTAACGGAGGAACGTTAACAATAGGTGGAGACGCTGAGTTTTCTGGTAACAACGTTTCAGATGAGTCTGGTGAACTTCGCCCGGCAGGGGTAGAAAAAGAAAAATATTCTCCAATCACTGCCTACAACGGCACCGTGCGAGTAGAGGGCGGAAAGCTTAGCGGCAATCATGGACTGCGTTACGGCGGCGCGATTGGCCTATGGGCGCGAGATGGCGGAACGCCTACTTTCGAGATGACGGGCGGAACGTTAATTGGAAACGTGGTTAGCCACCCCAATTACAATGGCCGCGGCGGCGCAGTTTACGGTGAGAGAACCTCGGTGAATATAACTGGAGGCACCGTGCAGGAGAACATCACGGAGATCGGTGCTGGTCTTGCCTTTATCAATAGCGACGTTGCTCTGTCAGGCGGCCTTGTCGTTCAAGGGAACAACAACGGGGATTACAAAGGCGTCGGCGGCGGCCTCTTTCAAAGTGGAGGCATGCTGAACATCAGCGGCGCAACGTTTACAAAGAACGTGTCCACTGGTTCCGGCGGTGCGATCTACACAGAGGGCGATACGAAGGTCGATATTGCCGGCGCCGATATATCTTCTAACAACGCTGCGAGGTCTGGTGGAGGCGTTGCCTTCAATGGAACTACGAAGGCTGTGATCCACGCTGCAGTTTTGAGCGGTAACACCTCTAATGGCTTCTGGGGCGGTGGCGCAATGTACAGCGACACCAAAGCCGAGGTTACGATTTACAACGGTCTCATTCGTGACAACGTCATCAAGCCCGGTTTTCTCATCCAAGCCGGCAACCATCCTGTGAGTGCTCAAGGCGGCGGTGTCTGGAACTGCCCCACGGGTTCTACCGTTATGCACGTGACGCGCGGCGTGGCGATTTTTGACAATGTGGCACCCGATGTCTTTAAGGGGCAAAATAAGGGTGCCGGCCATGATTTCGCTAGCATCATCAAACACGAGTTCGATGAGCCGGTAGCAGGTCATGCGGTCGAGGTTACTGAGCGTATGCTCGGTGGTAGCCCTCGCGCTTGGTATCAGGACGGTTCGATTTATGGTATTCACGGTAACTGGTCCGCTAAGGGAAAGGTTCCGCGCTACTCAGCTGATGGAGACAACACCGCCATCAAACCAAACGAAAAGGTTACTAACAACATTGCTTTCAAGTCGGTCCCAACGCCCGACGCTAAGGCTATCGCGGAGATTCTTGCGACTGTGAAGATCACCGATAACGTCGCCACCGGCACTGGTATTTCCGGGGCTGGCATTGCCAACAACGGCAAGCTAACTTTTGGCGAGCCTGATGCGTGGAAACTGAAGTTGGAAAAGAAGTGGGCTAATGATGATCCAGAAGATCGCCCCGAGAGCATTTCGGTGGACGTGAAACTTGGTGACAAGACGTTGCAGACCGTCGAGCTCACAAAGAAGAACGATTGGAAGGCCGAGCTAGCCAACTATCCCGATCCAAGCACGCTCATTGATGCCAAGACGGGCGAGACTATCCCGCTGACCTTCGTTGAGCATGAAGTCAAAGGCTACATGGCTCACGACGCTGTATTGTCGCAAAACAAAGACACAAAGACGATCGAGGTTGAAATCGTTAACGAACCTCCCACGTCGATCAAGGTTGAAAAGCAGTGGTCTGGTGATGTGGAGTCGGACCGTC
>NZ_KV793357.1:0-12845 GCF_001808465.1 Trueperella sp. HMSC08H06 | reverse complement strand
CGGGGGCCGGCATGGTGTGCCGGCCCCCGGGCCCTCTTGCGCGTCGGCGTGGCAGCGCCCGGCTGCCGGTTCCCCCGGGCCCTGGTTTCGCCGCGTGCCGGAGTCGGACGCGGATCGGCACGGCATCGTGCGAGCGGCGTCTAATCTGATGCGCTAGGGCCGGGCCTGATGGGCTGGGCGCGCTCGACCCCACGCCTGGCCGCTTCGCAGAATTGTCGGAGGCGGCCACTAGGATGAAGGCTCGGAGACGAGGGGAGCCTAATGAAGTACGTGTGGGGATTCCTGGCGGCCGTTTTTGTGGCAGTGGGCGCGCTGACGTTGCGGCCGGACCTGCTGCCGGGTGCCGAAAATTGGGTGCTTGACACGCCGATGGCGCAGGTCATGGCTTTGCGGGTGTGGCTGGCAATTGTGTTCTTCGGTGTGGCGATCTTCCTCTTTAGTTTTGCGGGCATCCGGCGCAGGCTAGTGGACTCGGGGCGGATTGCGCTGGCCACGGCCGTAGCGTACCTGGTGATGGCGATCTTCCATGGGGGCACGGTGTATGCGCGGGGGATTGAGTCGCCGGAGCAGTTGAAACCGGACCGCGGGGTCACGGTGGCAGGCGCGGGTAATGGCGAGGTCACGGTGTTGTCGTTCAATACGCTCGGCGGGTCGGTGGATATGGAGGATCTGGCCGCGTCGGTGGTGAGGAACGGCGTGGATGTGCTCGTGTTGACGGAGACGGCCACGGCACGCGGCGAGGAGCTCGTGGGGCTACTGGCCGAGCGTGGGCTGGACTTCCATCAGTTCGACACGGGCACTGACCGCTACGCCACGGAGTTTGAGTCCACGGTGGTGCTTATTTCCGACTCGCTCGGGGAGTACGCGCAGGTGGAGCCGGAGGGGTTGCCGGGTTCGACAGTCATGGTGGTGCCGGCAAACGGGCAGGGGCCCAAGATTATCGGCGTGCACCCGTTTGCTCCCGTCCTCGCGCATATGGGCCGCTGGAAGTCCGATATTTCCGCGATTTACAGCCAGTGTGCTAGCGGGCCGGTGATCATGGCTGGTGACTTCAATTCGACCGTGGATCATCAGATGACGCTCGGGGCGGACTGCACCGACGCCCGCATCGAGGCAGGCGCCGGCGGTCTTGGCACGTGGCCGTCCAACCTGCCCGCGCTACTGACCACGCCGATTGATCGCGTGGTCACCGACGGCAGCTACCGCGGGGTGGAGGCCGTAGGCGTGCCCGCCGGCGGCAGCGATCATCGCGGGATCATCGTGCGGTTGGCGCCGGCTGGGGACTAGGCGCGGATTCAGCGCACCGCATATCGGGCGGCCGGGGAGGGTCGGCGTCGTTATGCTGGAGAAAAACTAACGAAGGGGGAACCATGGGTTTCTTGAGGACTGTGACCGTGGGCGCGATCGCGTACGTGCTGGGCGCGCGGGCGGGCCGTGAGCGCTACGAGCAAATTAAGACTGGGACGAAGCGCGTGTGGGATTCGAACGTGGTGCGTGATGGTCGCTCGAAGGTCCGCCACCAGGCGGCCGACACGTTCCAGCAGGCGCAGAACCTCGCCTCGGAGAAGCTGCACGAGGCCACCGACGCGGTGAAGGAGAAGGTCCGCCAGGACGATCCGCGCGTCGAGGACGAGATCACGGTGGAGGCCGTTAAGGTCGACCCCCAGTAGCCGGCGACGGCGGCCAGGCGTTGAGCCCCGGCAGGCAGAGCCCGGCCGCCAGACTTCGCGCACGAGCCGACTAGGCGCCGCGGCCTAGGCCGGTCAAAACGTGAGCCAGCCCACCCACGTCGTGATGATCGGGGTAAGCTGGGGGAAACCGACGGAGGTGCCCCATGGACTATGTGCTCACTGATTTGATGGTCGACCGCGGGCGCGGGGCGCTCCTGGCCTCCGCGTGCGGAGACGCGCTCGGCGTGCCGTACGAATTCACGCGCGGAACGGATGACCCGCAGATGCTCGGCGGCGGGCTCGGCCCGTACGAACCGGCCGAATGGAGCGACGACACGCAGATGGCGATCTGCATCGCGTCCGTGGCGGACTCCGGGCTCAGCCTCACGTCGGACCGGGCTCACGACGAGATTGGCCAGAACTTCATCAACTGGATGCACGATGGCGCCACTGACATCGGCATCCAAACCCGCGCGGTGTTGCTTAATGCGTCGCGGTTGACGGGCGACGTGTCTGACCGGCTGCGGCAGGCCGCGCGCGAGTACTCGGCGAACACTGAGCGGGCGGCGGGCAACGCAGCGCTCGGTAGGATCGCGCCGATTGGGATCGCATTCCTGTGGGACCGCGACGCCACCGCGCGGGCGGCTCGCAGCATCGCATCCCTCACGCACGACGACCGCGAGGTCGAGGAGGCGTGCGTGCTGTGGGCTGAGGCGATGCGCGTGGCCGTGATCGACGGGGTGCTTGACGTGCGGGCGGGCATGGACCTGCTACTCGCCGAGTCGCGCCCGAAGTGGGAGGACTGGATTACCGACGCCGAATCGGGGCTGGTCAACCCGCGGACGAATAGCTCGGCGGTGTCGGCGTTGCAGTGCGCGTGGTTCGCCGTGAAGGCCACCCAGGACTACTTCGGGGAGGCCGCGATGTACGACGGGCTGCGCCGGGCGGTCAAGCTGGGCGGGGATACGGACACGGTGGCGGCTATTGTGGGTGCGCTGCTTGGCGCCCGATGGGGCGAAAGCGCGATCCCAGCGGCCTGGAAGGAATCGGTGCACGGCTGGCCCGGCATGAGCAGCGGCCAGCTCGCCGACATGGGCGAACGGATCGTGCGCAACTCCCAGCCGCGGGGTTTCTAGCCGGGCGGCTGGGCGGCTCGGGCGGGCGCTCCCGGGCGGGCGTGCCCCGCCAGGCTGAACCGCACCCGCGCCCTTCGCGGGACGATTTCAGCCGTATCTACGCATATACGAAGATACGGCTCATTTCGTCCCGTCAAGGGACGGCCTGCGCGTGTCACCTACCGGAAGCGCTCCACCTGACCCAGCAGCGCGTACCCGTCTTCGCCGCGAATGATGGGGACGCCGTCGTCCTCAAGGTCCGACTCCTCGCGGTGCAATGCCGTGGCCTCCGTGGTGCCGTGGGAGAGCACCTGCTCCACGGGGTTGAGCGTGCGTAGCGCGATACCGCGAACGCGGCGCGGGTAGGCGCGGGCGAGCTCGTCGTAGATGAGGGGGTCGTGCTGACCGTCGTCGCCCACCAAGTACCACGAGATGTTGGGGAACATGATGAGCAAGTTGCGCAGCTGGGTTTTCTTGTGTTCCTGGCCGGAGCGGAACAGGCCGGTGGGGGTGGGGCCCCAGTCGGTGAGGAGCATCGGGCCGATCGGCAACGCGTTGTGCTGGATGAAACTCAGCATCGTCGAATAGACGTTCCACGCGCCGGTGGACAGGTAGAAGACGGGCGCGTCCGGCGTCGGCTCGAGGAGGGCGTGGTAGAAGTCGGCCATGCCGGGCACGGGCTGGCGCATGTCCGTGTGCAGGACGAAGGAGTTGTAGGCCGCGAGCATCGAGCGGGGTAGCCAGGTGACGACGATCGTGTCGTCGATGTCTGAGATCAGGCCGGTGGTGACCTGGTTCGCCACGATCATCACCGGCGCCGTGATCGGCTCGCCCGCGGCCGGGGTCAGGGTGGCTTCGTGCCAGCCGGGGGCGAGGCCGTGATCTTCGATGAGGAGGTCGACGTAGCCGGAGCGGTCCGTGCGCGTCTTAATCGTGCGGTTGCCAAGCTGCACCGTGACCGGGAGGAAGCCCACCTGCGTGGTGAAAAACTGGCGCCACCCGCGCTGGGCCTTCTCCGCGTTCTGCGTGGCGAGTTTCGCCAGGCCGGACATTTGCGGGGAGGTCAGCGAGTGCATCGACTTCGGCAGGAAGGGAAGCTTGAAGGGCTGGGAGTCGTTGGGGTCGGCCATCGTAGCGCGGGCTAGCACCTTCGCCGCGTGCACCGAGCCCCAGCCGGCGTAGCCGGTCAGCCGCGGCTCCCATCCGCGCTCGCGCAAGCGCACGGTGTTGCGCCTGTTCGCGCCGTCTTCAAAGTTGCGGACCACATCAGCCAGAGCCATAGCTCCAGCCTACAAGGGTCGGGCTGGCAGTGCGAGGGCGGCGGCAATGCGAGGGCGGGGTGCCCGACAGAAGTCGTGAATATACCGGCTGGCGATTGCTATGTGGGCGAGGTCGCTCTCAGGTTCACGAGTTGTGTCGGCGCCGCTGGGAACCAGGGCTGGGGACGCGGATTATCGGCGCCCGGCGCGGCCCACCCGCCTACGCCTGGGCGAACACGGTCGATTCGTACCTATACAAATCTGCTCGATAGATATGGAACCCCCACTCGATGATGTGCCCGCTGGGGTCGAAGGCGGTGCGGTCGATGGTGAGGACGGGGTCGCGCAGGGAGATGGCAAGCAGTTTGGCCTCGCGCCGGTCGGGGCGTTCGGCGCCGACAGACTGCGTGGTCGACGTCGGCTCCACCCCCGCTTCGCGCAGCAGCTCGTACAACCCGTGATCCTCGAGCTTTTCCCGCGGCGGGGTGATCTTGGCGGGCAGCCAGTTGTAAAGGATCGCCACGGGCACGCCGTCGCGCTTGCGTAGCCGCTCCAGCTCCACGACCGGCGTGTCGATCGGTATGCCCAGCTGTTCGGCGATGGCGTCGGTGGCGCGGCGGTGGTTGTAGTTGAGGATTTCGGTGGTGGAGGCGTGCCCGGTCGCCTTGATCTCCTCGTGCAGGGACGGCAGGCGCATGAGCTGCCGCTTCGGCTGCGGGGCCACCACGGTCCCCACCCCACGACGCCGCAGCAGGAACCCCGCATCCACCAGGGTCTGGAGCGCCTGGCGGGTGGTCGGCCGCGAGACGTTCAGCCTCCGCGACATCGACACCTCATTTTCAATCCTCGTCCCCGGCAGTAGGTGCCCCTCGAGGATCGCGCGCTTGATCGGTGCGGAAATCTGGGCGTGGAGCGGCTGGCTGGAGGTTCGGTCAAGCACGACGGTGGGCTCCCACCTCACGCCCGACGTCCGGCTGCTCGCCTCCAGGCTGCCGACGCCGCCCTGCCCCGCGGAGCCTGCGCCGCCCGCGCCCCGGCCCGCCGATCCTACGCCGGCCGCACCTGCCCGGTCCGAGCTCGCAACCACCGAGCCACCCGCGCCCGCCGCCCGCGCCTCGGCGCGCTCTGCGTCAGTCATCTGAGCTCCTCCCTGCGATGTGTCTCTCAGCCCATTCTAGCCGCACGGCGAGACGCTCCTAGAAAACGGCTTTGTCATGACATAGAGTAGACTATGTTCGTGAATGAGCCGCGCTCCGGCGTGCCTTAACCCGCATGATTCCATACAAATGTGGTGTTGAGGCACCTCCGCTTCGCAGCTCGCCTAAGTTGGGATGTGTTATATGCTTCTCGAAGCGCGCTCGATCTCGAAGCGCTACCCGGGGGTGCAGGCGCTGGACGGCGTGGACTTTTCGCTCCGCGCGGGCCAGATCCACGCGCTCGTGGGCGAAAACGGTGCGGGTAAGTCCACGCTGATGAAGATCCTCGGCGGCATCGAGCACGCCGACGCCGGTCAGGTGCTGCTCGACGGCCAGCCGGTCTCGATCGCCGGCCCGCTGGACGCCCAGCGCCGCGGCATCGCGCTCATCCACCAAGAGCTCAACCTGATGGCTGACCTGAGCGTCGCCCAGAACATTTACTTTGGCCGCGAGCCGCGCCGGGGTCACTTCATCGACGACGCCGCTATGGCGGCCGGCGCCCGCGGCATCCTGCTAAGGGTGGGTCTGGACATCGACCCCACGATCCGGCTCGGCACCCTGACGGTCGCGGGCCAGCAGATGGTGGAGATCGCGAAGGCGTTGTCGATGGACGCCCGGATCCTCATCATGGACGAGCCCACCGCCGCGCTGTCGGAGCACGAGGTCACCCAGCTTTACGCCATCGTGCGCGAGTTCATCGCGGGCGGCGACCGCGCCGTCATCTACATTTCGCACCGCTTGGAGGAGATCCAGGAGCTGTGCACGCAGGTCACGGTGTTGCGCGATGGCGTCATCGTCGCCTCCCACCCCACCGCGGACCTCACGCGTGAGGACATGATTGCCCTCATGGTCGGCCGCGTCATTGATACCTCCCCCCGCCCGGACCCCCACCCGGGTGGCGAGCCGAAGTTGGAGGTGCGTAACCTGTCGGCTGGTTTCGTGCGTGACGTGTCCTTCACTGTCCGTGCGGGCGAGATCTTCGGCCTGGCCGGCCTGGTGGGGGCGGGCCGGACGGAAACCGCGCGGGCGATCGTCGGGGCGGACGGCAAGGAGGCGGGCGACGTCGTCGTCGCCGGAAAGGCCCTGCTCGCCACCACGGTGGAGGAGGCCGTGCGTGGAGGGATCGGCTACCTGTCGGAGGACCGCAAGCATTACGGGCTGCTGCTTGAGCAGTCGCTGACGCAGAATGTGGCGTTGCCCTCGCTGGCGCGGTGGTCGCGGCACGGGGTGGTGGATGACTCGTTCGCTGGTGAGGTGGCCGAGCGCTCGGTGGATGACCTGGCGATTGCCACGCCGTCGGTGGAACAGAAGGTCAAGGCGCTCTCGGGCGGGAATCAGCAGAAGGTGGTCATCGCCAAGTGGGTGGCCCGCGACTGCGACGTCCTCATTTTCGACGAGCCCACCCGCGGCGTGGACGTGGGTGCGAAGGATGACATTTATCGGCTGATGGAGTCGCTGGCGGGGGAGGGGAAAGCCATCGTGGTCATCTCCTCTGAGATCGCCGAGCTGCAGCGCGTGGCGCACCGGATTGGCGTCATGTGCCAGGGCCGGCTGACCGGGGTCCTCGACAACGCCGAGGCCACGCAGGAGAACATCATGGATTTGGCAACGCGTTTCGTTGCGGCAGAAGGAGAAGCATGAACGGCAAGGTCGAATCGGCTGTGAGGCCCGACGACGACGGGCGCACGGCCCGCGCTGCCAGCGCGGCTGGTGCTGGCGCGGGTAGCGCCGGGGACGTGGGCGCGGCTGGCACGGGCGGCGTCGTGCACGCCGGCGAGCGCGGCGGGATCAAGGTGCGGGAGCGTCGGAAGGTCGGCGGCGGGTTGCTCGGCCGGCTGTATGCGAAGCACCCGGCGCAGGTGCTGATCGTGGTGTCGGAGCTGGTGCTCGTGGCGGTTTTCGCGGTGGCGAGCCCGTACTTTCTGGACCTGGGCAACATGTCGGCGCTGCTGCTGGACGCGTCGGTGTACATCCTGCTGGCGCTCGGGCTCACGTTCGTGATTGCCACCGGCGGCATCGACCTCACCCCCGGATTCGGCATGGCGTTCACCGGCGTGATCGCGGCGCTCGCGATGACGAAGGTGGGCGGGCCGATGGGGCTGGCTATTGCGGCCGGCGTCCTCGCAGGAATCTTGGCTGGGCTGGTGCTCGGCGTCGTGAACGGCTTCCTTGTGGCGAAGCTGAACATGCAGCCGATGGTGGCCACGCTGGCGATGATGCTGGTGGCGTGGGGTGCGGCGCTGTCGATTACGGGGACGTCGTCGATCCCGCTCAACGATTTTGGGCCGTTCTTGGCGCTCGGCAACGGCAAGACCTTCGGGCTGACGAACGCGATTTACCTGTGCATCTTGGCGGCCGTGGTGGCGCACTTCCTGCTCAAGCACACGCTGATCGGGCGGTATGCGCTGGCGATGGGCTCAAACGAAGAGGCCACCGAGCTGTCCGGCGTCAACGTCCAGCGCTGGAAGTGGCGCGTGTATGCGCTGGCCGGCACGTTCACGGGCCTGGCGGGGGTGCTGATGGCATCGAGGTTGGCGTCGGGCAAGCCGGACGTGGGCCAGTCGTATGAGATGTATGCGATCGCGGCGGCCGTCCTGGGTGGGGCGTCGCTGCGCGGCGGCAACGCCTCCGTGTTCGGATCGGTGGTGGGCGCGATCCTCATCGCGACCATCCGCAACGGCGCCGTCCACCTCGGCATGTCCGACCAAAACCAGAAGATCGTGCTCGGCATCATCGTGCTCATCGCGGTGTTTGTGGACGTGCGGAGGAAGCCGAAGGCGGCGGCATGAGAACGTTGAAAGGAATTATGTGCCGGGGTGGCGTGGTGGGCGCGCCGCAGGCGGGACCCGCGGCGCGCCCGTCCGGCCAACGCCAACACCGGGGCCAGCGGCCGCGCGTGAGCCGCCACCCCCGCCGGCCCTGGATCGTCAGCGCGCTCGCGGCCCTCACCACCGGGGCGGCCCTCACCCTGGGGCTGACCGGGTGTGCGGGCCTGGGCGAACGCGTGTCGGGGTCGAACGGGCGGATGGATATCGCTGTGGTCGCCAAGGGGTACGCGAGTCCGTTCTGGGCCGCCGTCAAGGTCGGCACGATGGCCGCCGGGCAGGACCTGGGGGTGAACGTGACGTTCTCCGGGCCGGACACGGAGTCGGACGTGGTGCGGCAGGTGGACCAGATCAACCTCGCCCACGTCCAACACCCTGACGCGTTCGTGTTCGCCGCTCTCGACTCCTCCGCGTCCGTCATCGCGTTGCAACAGTTCGTGGACTCGGGCATCCCCGTCATCGCGTTCGACTCCGGCGTGCCCGGCTCCGATATCCCCGTCTCCACCGTGGCCACCGACAACCGCGCCGCCGCCGCCGAGGCCGCCAAACACATGGCCGAGCTGCTCGGCGGGGAGGGCAAGGTGGCGGTGCTCGCCCAGTCCTCGACGTCTGTCACCGGCACTGACCGACGCGATGGCTTCATCGGCTGGCTCGCCGCCAACGCCCCCGGCGTCGATGTGGTGGACGTCCAGTACAACGATTCCGACCAGGCCAAAGCCGAACAGCAAGCCGCCGCGATCCTCCAGGCTCACCCCGATCTCGCCGGTATGTTCGCAACCGACGACGACGGCGCCGTTGCCGCCGCGCAAACCGTGCGCCGCACCGAGCGTGACGTGCAGGTGATCGGGTTCGACTCCGGTGCGGTGCAGATCGGGCTCATCCGCAAGGGTGTGATGGCTGGGGCCGTCACGCAGAACCCGTATCAGATGGGGTACATCGCGGTGGAGAAGGCGGTGGCCGCCGCCAAGGGTGAGGAGGTCGAGCCCGAGATCGACTCCGGCTTCTACTGGTACGACGCCACTAACCTCGACGACCCCGACATCCAGAAGGCGGTCTACGACTAGCGGGGTGCGGGGCAGCTAGCCGGCGGTGCCGGGCGGCCGGCTGCTAGTCGCCGGCGTAGGCGGCCGCCACGGCCGCCGGGTCCGGGATTGTCGGCCAGTCAGTGGGGCCAGCACCGAGGCGGGCGGATTTTTGCGGGACGATTTCGACCTCATCTACGTATATACGAAGATACGGCCCAAATCGTCCCGTGAATTCCGGTTCGCGGCCGAGGCTCGGCTCGCCTGGCCCCGCCGTGTCGGTGGGGAGGGCCCAGCGCAGTTGGCCCGACCCGGCCCATTCCCGCAGGTCAGCACGGGTGGGCGCCGCCGCCGATCCCCCAAGCCGCTGCACGGTCCACCCCGCCACCACCTGGCCGAGCACCACGGCCTCGAGTAGTTTGGCCCCGCGGGCGAGTGCACGCACGAGCCCGGCGGTGAAGGAGTCTCCCGCGCCGGTGGTGTCTTTTGCCTCCACGTCGATCGCCGGTAGCTCGATGATGAGCGCGCCCGGCCCACCGGCGCTAGCCCCAGCCGGGCCACCCAGCGCATGATCCCTTGTCAGCACGCACGTGGGCCGGCTGGCGATCACTACCCCGTCCCCGCCGCAGGTCACGACCACGGTGGGCACCAGCTCCAGCAACCGCCGGGCGGCTTCCCGCACGTTCCCCGCCCGCGTGTAGGCGAGGGCTTCGGCGGCGTTGGGGACGAAGATGTCGGCTTGAGCCAGCGGGTCGAGGTCGGCGCGATCCCAGCGCCCGGTGGGGTCCCAAGCCGTGTCTGCCACGACCACGGTCCCGGCGCCCCGTAGCTGCTTCAGGCATTCGAGGTTCCGCGCCAGGTAGTCCACCGACGCCACCACGAACCCCGGCGCCGCATCCGCCAGGCCGGCCGGCAGGTCGGGGTAGGCGCCGTCCCCGTACGTGGTGAACGCCCGGTCGCCGTCCAGCACCTGCGCCACGGTCACGGATTGCGTCCCCCCACGCGTGGAGCCCGCCAGGCCCACGCCTTCCTCGGCGAGCACCTCGGCCACCCAGCGCCCGGCCCTATCCGCGCCGACATTTGTCACTACGTCCACGTTCAGGCCGAGCCGTGCGCACGCGATCGCCTGGTTCGCCACGCCGCCAGCCATGACGGCGCCGCCCGCGACCCACTGCTCTTCGCCGGGCCGCGGGGCGTGCTCGAGCCCGAACTGCACGACGTCCAAAAACAGCGGCCCCGCCGCCACCACATTAGCTACAACCTCAGCCTTTTCACCCATACCCCCAGCCTACCCGCGCCCTCCGACAATCGCCGCGCCCTGCCAAATGTGGGTCAAATCTTGGCGTGTAGTAGGCGAGAACAAGACCATTGCTCTCTTTTGAAAACCTTGTAGCGGCGAAACCTCCGGTGCTACGCTATAAACACTAAGTCATTGGTATCAGTGCAACGGTGCGTTGGAGATCAGTCGAGTTCATTTGTAGCTCCCGTTACGGTTCAGCCGTCAATGTCGTCATCGTCGATTGTACGTCGAGGCTTAGCAAGCCTCGCTATTGTTATGCTTCTTGCGCCAACAACCGCAGTAGCTCATGCGCATGCAACCTCTGAAACTGCGGAGATTTCAGCAAGCGCTCACTCAGTCGAGCTCACCGAAGAGGAGAGAGCTTCCCTTATCGGCGAGTTTGCGTCCTACGGCGTCAACGAGGAAGTAGCTGCTGGGCTACTAGATAAGCTCCAACAAGGGTATCTCTTGGACTCTATGAAGCCTGACGCTGTTCCCGTATCCAGTGTGGAAAGTGTTCATGGAACAGAAATTGAGGTAATCGAACGGAATACGGGCGTGGAAGTACATGGGCAGAGAGAAGCACCAGCGTGACTCGGCTAGAAAAAGTCATCAAGACCAGATGAGTCACCAAGTTGACGGCTGAAGACCGTTGAGGAGCAGAAAAGTGGGCTGTCTCTATGGGTAGCCCCGCGCCTTTGAGGCAACACGGCGACGTGCCCGGCGTCTTCTACCAAGGTGGAATGCGCCGGGCACACGCATGGTGAAGCCGTACTTCTTGATCAAGCCGTTGAAATTGTAGCTAAAGGCTGAGGCGGGGATCTTCTTCGTCCTTGGTGACTGTCCTGTTGTGGGGATGCGGACGGCAGGGACTCACGAGTCGCTGCGTCCACAGCGCTCGACGCCTCCTCGCTGACAACGCTCTTCTGGCCCGCAAAGAACCCTCGGGATCGGCCTCCAGGGCGGTTACCTCGAACCGCCCACCGTGCCATTGGCCCTGGTAGCTCGCTAGGCTTGGATCCGAAAGGAAGGCATCATGAAACTGACGTTGATCGGCGGGGGCGGCTTCCGCGTCCCGCACGTGGCATCCGTGTTCCAGGAGGACTCTCCGGTGCACCTGGACGAGCTATGCCTGTACGACATCGACCCCGCCCGCCTTGCCATTATGCGCAACGTCCTGGTCCAGCTGGGACTGGCAGAGGCGATCGGGTCCGTGACCACGACGACGTCGCTATCGGATGCCGTCCGCGGCGCGGACTACGTCTTTTCCGCGATGCGCGTCTCAGGGGCATGCGGGCGCGTGATCGATGAGCGGGAGGCGCTGTGCCGCGGCGTACTCGGCCAGGAGACGGTGGGAGTCGCCGGCTACGCCTACGCGTTCCGTCAAATCCCGGAGGCCCTCCGCCTCGCCCGCGCGGTCGCCGAGCTCGCGCCCAGCGCCTGGGTCCTGAACTTCACGAACCCGGCTGGTGTCATCACGCAGGCGATGCGGACGATTTACCCGCGCGTTGTGAGTATTTGTGACACCCCGATCGGGCTGGTGCGCCGGGCGATTCACGTGCTTGGCCTGGAGGAATCCACGACCACCTACGACTACGTCGGCCTCAACCACCTCGGCTGGCTGCGCTCGATGACGTCGAATGGCGTTGACCACCTGCCACGCCTCCTAGCAGACGATTCTCTTCTGGCCCGGATGGAGGAAACCCAGGTCATCGGCGCGGACTGGATTCGTGCGCTTGGGCACATGCCCAACGAGTACCTGTATTACTACTACAAGAATCGGGAAATCGTGCAGCGCTTGCGCCACGGTCAGACTCGTGGCGAGTTCCTCGTTAAGCAGCAGGGGCGCTTCTACGAGTCAGCGGAGGCGAATCCGGGCCGGGCGGGCGAGGTGTGGCGTGCCGCCGACGCCGAGCGTGACGCTACGTACATGGCCGAGGCTCGCGAGGAGGGTGAGGGACGTCCCGAGGAGGGGATCGACATCGGCGGCTATCCGCGCGTCGCTCTGGAGTTGATGAACGCGCTGAGCAACGGTGCGACCTCCCAGTTCCAGATGATCCTTGGCGTGGGTAATTCCGACGACGAGTCAGGCCGGGGGTTGCTCGTGCCCGAGCTTCGGGCCGACGCCGTGGTAGAGGTTCCGTGTGTCGTGGATGCGAACGGTATTCACCCCCGGCGTCCGGAGCCGGTGACGGGGCCCGAACTTGGGTTGATGACCTCGGTGAAGGCGTGCGAGGAGTTGGTCATCGAGGCTGCGCTCAAGGGGGATCGGGAGATCGCGTGGAAGGCGTTGGCCAGTCACCCGCTTGTTGACTCGATCGATGTGGCTCGTGAGGTCCTGGATGCCTACATCGCGCGCAACCCCGATGTGGCCCGCGTGTTCGCCCAGGGGTGACGCACGCAGAAAGCGGGAAATAGTGCTGGATTAGTGTTGCATGTGCAAAGGGGGCGCCGGCCGGCCCCCGCGGGGGCCGGCCGG
>NZ_KV793356.1:34346-61325 GCF_001808465.1 Trueperella sp. HMSC08H06 | reverse complement strand
CACTATTGAGATATCAAACAACACACCCACTCGCGAGACCAGCGAGCGTTCTTCGCTGCGCCCCTCGGGAGCAACCTCTCCAACTTACTTCATCTTTCGACCGGAGTCAAATCCCGGTGTCTAGATCACATAATCGGAAAGATGTTTGCCGCTCGTCCCGTGAGTCTCACGCTCCGGCGGCAAGAAAAGAATTTACACACCTTGCGCCCACAACGTCAAACTTCAGCGCCGTGCCCCTCCTCACACCGCTCTGAACTGCGAAAACAGGCGGAAAGGCCGACCATGACGCATGACATAGGGCTGGGGGCGCGTCGGAATCGGCGCGCCCCCAGCGATCTGTGCTATATGCGGGCTCCCTTTCGCGCTCCAAGTGCCCGGCGTGCCCGCCGCTTGCGCGCATTCACGCCCTTTTCTTTACTACTGCCCGTTGGCGAACTCCTCGCGAATCGCGCCCGCCACCTTCTCAGCCAGGTCGGGCGTGAAGACACCCGGAATGATGAACGCCGAATTCAGCTCCGCCGGCTCCACCGCCGCCGCAATCGCGTTCGCGGCAACCACCAGCATCTGGTCGGTCACCTCGCCCGCCCGCACGTCCAGCATTCCGCGGAACAAACCCGGGAAGGCCAGCACGTTGTTTATCTGGTTCGGATAGTCCGACCGGCCCGTGGCCACCACCGCCGCATGATCCCCCGCAACGCCCGGATCCACCTCCGGCGTGGGGTTAGCGAGGGCGAACACCACGGCGTCGTCGGCCATGGTCGCGATGTCGTCCCCGTCAAGGATGTTTCCCGCCGAGACGCCGATGAACACGTCCGCGCCCGCCAGTACCTCTTTGAGGCTACCCTGCACCTGGCGCGGGTTGGTGTTTAGCGCCAGCCAGTTGCGGTCCGGGTCGGCCTCCTCGCGGAACGCTCCCAGCGCGCCGTTGCGCCCGCAGCCGATGATATCGTGGGCGCCCTGGCTCGTGAGCAGGCGGATGATGGCGTTGCCGGCCGCACCTACGCCCGACACCACAATCCGCACGTCCTCGATCTTCTTGTGAACCACCTTCAGCGCGTTAATCAGCGCCGCCAGCACCACAACCGCGGTGCCGTGCTGATCGTCATGGAAGACCGGAATGTCGAGCTCTTCGCGCAGCCTGCGCTCGATCTCGAAACACCGCGGCGCCGAGATGTCCTCCAAGTTGATCCCCGCAAACCCGGGCGCGATCGCCTTTACGATCGCAATCATCTCCTCGGTGTCCTTCGTGTCCAGGCATACCGGCCACGCATCCACGCCTGCGAAATTCTTGAACAGCGCCGCCTTGCCCTCCATGACGGGCATCGCGGCCAGCGGCCCGATATCCCCCAGGCCCAGCACGGCCGTCCCATCGGTTACGACGGCGACCGTGTTGCGCTTAATCGTGAGCCTGCGCGCCTCACTCGGATCCTCCACGATCCTCTCGCAGATCGCCGCCACACCCGGCGTGTAAATCTTCGACAGGTCCTGGCGCGTCTTCAGCGGGCGCTTGAGCGTCACCTCGATCTTACCGCCCAGGTGGGCCTGCACGGTCGCGTCGTGAATCCCATGCACGATCACGCCCTCGGTGCGTTGCAGCTTCTTGCGGATCTTCTTCGCGTGATCCAGGTCGTGCGTCATGCACGTGACGTCGAACAGCAGGTGCTCGTCGTCGGAACGCACCATGTCAATTCCCGTGATCAGCGCGTCTTCGTAGCTGATTTCGTTGGTGATACGCGGCACTGCGTGATCGTCGTAGGGAATCTCGATGCGCAACGTCACCGCATAACTCGGTCTCGGCTTTGCCATATTCTGCCTTGTCTCTCGTACTTGCGGGATTATTCTGTCAGGTCACCGGGCCCAAGGCCCCAAAGTTTCATCCACCGGGAAACCCCGTATCACCACGCGCCTCCGCCCACCGACCAGTGACCTCGCAAGGGAAAACCCCGGCGACCATCCGCCGGGGTTCCCGCACACGCTACCGCGCCCTGAGCACTTAGGCCTGGCCCGAGCGCTCCATGATGAGCTCGCGCACGCGCGCCGCATCCGCCTTGCCGCGGGTGGCCTTCATGACCGCGCCCACGATCGCTCCGGCTGCCTGCACCTTGCCCGCCCGGATCTTCTCCAGCACGTCCGGGTTCGCGGCCAGCGCCTCGTCTACGGCGGCACCGAGCGCCCCGTCGTCGGACACAACCTCCAGCCCGCGCGACGCCGCCACCTCAGCCGGGCTGCCCTCCCCGGCCAACACCCCATCCAGGGCTTGGCGGGCGAGCTTATCGGTCAGCTTGCCGCTTTGTACCAGCCCATCCAGTTCGGCGACATCGGCCGCACTCACCGGCACGTCAGCCAGCGCCAGCTCGTTGTCCTTCGCGTAGCGGGCCAGCTCACCCATCCACCACTTGCGAGCACCCGCCGGGCTCGCCCCGGCGTCCACCGAATCGCTGATGAAGTCCAGCGCGTCGGCGTTGACGATGTCACGCATCTCCATCTCCGACACGCCCCACTCGGCCGTCAGCCGCTTACGACGCGCGGCCGGCATCTCCGGCAACGACGCGCGGATCTCCTCCACCCACTCCGCCGGAGGCGCGATCGGCACCAGGTCCGGCTCGGGGAAGTAACGGTAGTCGTCAGCATCCGACTTGGGCCGGCCGGGCGACGTCGTCGAATTGGCCTCCTGCCAATGCCGCGTCTCCTGCAACACGGCCTGGCCCGAGGACAGCACCGCGGCCTGGCGGCACATCTCGAACTCGACCGCACGGGCGATCGCGCGGAAGGAGTTGACGTTCTTCGTCTCCGTGCGCGTGCCCAGCGGCGCGTCCGGGCTGGGGCGCAGCGACACGTTCACATCGGCGCGGACGTTGCCACGCTCCATGCGCGCCTCCGACACCCCGATCGCGCGCGCAATATCGCGGATGGTCTGCACGTACTTCGCAGCTACCTCCGGCGCCCGCGCCCCCGCGCCCTCAATCGGGCGGGTCACGATCTCCACCAGCGGCACGCCCGCACGGTTGTAATCCACCAGCGAATGCGTGGCGCCCTGCAGGCGGCCCTCGCCACCCACGTGCGTGTTCTTGCCCGCGTCCTCCTCCACGTGCGCGCGCTCGATGAGCACGCGGAAGACTTCGCCGTCGTCGAGCTCCACATCAAGGTGGCCGTCGTAGGCGATCGGCTCGTCCGACTGGGAGGTCTGGAAGTTCTTCGACAGGTCCGGGTAGAAGTAGTTCTTCCGCGCAAACCGGCACGATTCAGCGATCTTGCAGTTGAGCGCCAGGCCGAGCCGGATCGCATACTCGATTGCCTTCTTGTTCACCACCGGCAACGCGCCCGGCAGGCCAAGCGAGACAGGGGTGGTGTTAACGTTGGGCTCCCCGCCAAACTCGTTGGGGGCGGCGTCGAACATCTTCGTCGTCGTGGCGAGCTCCACGTGCACCTCAAGCCCGAGCACCGGGTCGAAGTTCGCGGCGACCTCGTCAAAATCCATCAATTCTTCCATCTCTACTTCTCCCCCACTTCGATCGGGCACTCGCGGGCGGAGGGGTCCGTGACCACCTCCACCATCGCCGCCACCTTGTACATGCGCGCGTCCTCATGCGCCGGCGCGATCACCTGGAAGCCCACAGGCAACCCGTCCGCCAGCCCCGCCGGCACCGACACCGCCGGTACGCCCGCCAGGTTCGCCGGCGTGGTGGTCATATCATTCATGTACATCGCCATCAGGTCATCCTTCTTCGAGCCAAACTCGAAGGCGACCGTGGGGGCCGTGGGCGTGACCAGAACATCCACCTGCTCAAACGCCGCGTCCAGGTCCCGATGCACGAGCGTGCGCACCTTCAGCGCCGAGCCGTAGAACTGGTCATAGTGGCCCGAGCTCAGCGCGTACGTGCCCAGGATGATGCGGCGCTTCACCTCCGCACCAAACATCGCCCCGCGCGTGGCCGACATCATCGTCTCAGCCGTGACCGGCCCAGACTCCGGCTCCACACGGTTGCCATACCGCACCCCATCAAAGCGCGCCAGATTCGAGGAGACCTCCGCCGGCATGATGAGGTAGTACGCCGCAATCGCCGAATCAAACGCCGGGCAGGACACCTCCGTGACCTCCGCCCCGCGCGCCCTCAGCTTCTCCACGGTCTCCTCAAAGACGGCGAGCACGCCCGGCTCGAAGCCATCCCCCGACATCTCCTTCACCACGCCGATCCGCAGGCCCGCCAGATCCTGCGCGGCCATGCCCTCGGCCGCCGCGTCGTGCAGGCCGGTCGCAACCTGGGGCAGCGACGTCGAATCGTGCGGATCGTGGCTGGAAAGGATCTCCTGCAGGGCCGCCGCGTCGACAACCGTGCGAGCACACGGGCCCACCTGGTCCAACGACGACGCCATCGCCACCACGCCATAACGCGACACGTTGCCGTACGTGGGCTTGGCGCCCACCGTGCCCGTCACCGCGCCCGGCTGACGGATCGAACCGCCCGTATCCGAGCCCAGCGCCCACGGCACCATGTACGCCGCCACCGCCGCGGCCGAGCCGCCACCCGAACCACCCGGAATCAGGTTTTCGCCCCACGGATTCGTGGTGGGGCCAAACGCCGAATTCTCCGTGGACGAACCCATCGCGAACTCGTCCATGTTCGTGTGCCCCACGATCGGCAGCCGGGCCTCCTTGAGGTTCTTCACCACCGTGGCGTCATAGGGTGAAATCCAGCCCTCCAGCATCTTCGAACCACACGTCACCGGGGTACCCAGCTGGCAGATATTGTCCTTGATCGCAACCGGAACACCGGCGAAAGGCGGCAACTCCTTGCCAGCCACGCGATCGGCGTCGACAGCCCGCGCAATCTCGAGCGCGCCATCGGCGTCAACGAAAAGAAACGCATTCAGGTGCCCGTTCTCCGCCTCAATCCGGTCAAGGCACGCCTGCGTCAACTCAACCGAGGTGACCTCGCCGGCGCGCAACATCGCCGCCAGCTCGACTGCAGACTTCTTCAGCAACTCCATTATTCCTCCCCCAAGATCTGCGGCACCGCGAACTTGCCGTCCTCATTGGCTGGCGCCGAAGCAAATACCAGGTCAAGATCCAGCTTTTCAGTGCCCACCACATCCTCACGCCACACGTTCGTGAGCGGAATCGGATGGGAGGTAGCCGGAACATCAGAGGAAGCGACCGCGGAGACCTTCTCCATCGCGTTCGAGACCGTGGACAGCTCGCCAGCGAACTGCTCGATCTCCGCGTCCGTCAGGGAAATGCGTGCGAGGTCGGCCAGGCGGGCCACCTCGTCTTTTGAAAACTTTGACATGAGGAAAGTCTAACCCGTTCGATACTATTAGCACATGTCACGCTTCCTGCGACCAAATCGCGAAACCCCCAAGCGTCTCCTCAAGTACGGGGTGCTCGCCGGCGTCGGTGCCCAGCTCGCCGCCGTCGCCGCCGTCCTCGCCGTGGACGAGCACCGCAAACGTCGCAACCCGCCCACCGGCAAATTCCCCACCCTGCCCCCACGCACCACCACCGTCTCCGGCTCCGACCTCACCGTCTACACCTTCGGCGAAGACCTCTATGCCGACATGCTCGAAGCTATCGACGGCGCGCGCGAGCAAGTCTTCTTCGAGACCTACATCATCAAGGCCGACGAGGTCGGCTACCAGTTCCGCAATGCCCTCATCGCCGCCGCCCGGCGCGGCGTGCAGGTGTACATCATCATCGACACCTTCGGCAACCTCAACCAAGACCCACGCTTTCGGAACTTCCCCGAACAAGAGAACCTGCACGTCATCCTCTTCCCCCTCCTACGCACCGGCATCTTCACCGGCAACGGACGCGACCGCGGCTTCGATCACCGCAAGCTGCTGGTGGTCGACCAGGAGATCGGATTCGTTGGCGGCTACAACATCGGCTCCCTCTACGCCGACACCTGGCGCGACACCCACCTACGCATCAAAGGCCCGTCCGTGTGGGAGCTTGAGAACGCGTTCGTCGACATGTGGAACGTCTACCGGCCCAACTCCCAACCCGAGCTGCCCGACCGCGGGCTGTCGCACTGGTCGTCGAAAGTGATCGCCACGCAAAACGTGCCCGCCTTCAAGTCCTACCCCGTGCGCGCCTCCTACCTCGGCGCCATCGACCGGGCCTACCACCACGTCTACATCACCATGGGCTACTTCATTCCCGACGCCGGGATCCTCCACTCCCTCATCTCCGCCGCGAGGCGCGGGGTGGATGTGCGAGTGCTCATCCCCGAGTATTCGAACCACATCGTGGCCGACTGGGTGGGTCGGCCCTACTACAAGGACCTGCTGGCCTCCGGGGTGCGGATCTTCCTCTACCGGGAAGCCATGATCCACGCCAAAACCATGACCGTGGACGGCATCTGGTCCACCGTCGGCACCACCAACATTGACCGGATCTCCATGGACGGCAACTTCGAAATCAACGTCGAAGTGTTCAACAACCCGTTCGCCAAGATCATGGAGGAGATCTTCGAGCTGGACATGTCCAACTCCCGCGAGCTCACTGCCGCCCAATGGTCTCAGCGCAGCACCCTGGCCCGGGTCACAGAGCGGATCCTGCGCCCGCTGGCCCCGCTACTCTAAGGTCAGCGCGCGGGGCAGTTTTCCCTGGCCGGATTTGAACTTGTTGGACGGTATCGAGTCCACCGCCACGTGGACTCACGCCCTCATCGAGCAAACGGCGAAGCTCCAGGAGCGTTTAACGACGACACTCCGGCGCGACTACCCGCGCTGGCCGATCGGCGACCTCACCCGCCTAACGCTACGCCCACGCACGCCGCACCGCCGCCCCCTAGCCGTCCGCCCGGCCGAGCCTGCGCAGGAACTCCTCCGCGCTCCAGGTCTCAATGCCGAGCGCCTCCGCCTTCGTAGTCTTCGACGCGCCCGGGTTTTCCCCGATCACCACCACGGTGGTCTTCTTCGACACCGAGCCGGTGGCCTTACCACCCGCCTTCATGATCGCCTCGGCCACCCCGTCACGCGTGAAGCCTTCCACCGCGCCGGTCACCACGATCGTCATGCCCTCGAACGGCCGCACGACGCCGTCCGCGCCCTCCGCACCATCCGTGCCGGTCCCACCGGCTGGGCGCTCGTCCTCAAAAGTGACCCCGGCCGCCCGCCAGGCGTCCACGATCTCGCAATGCCAGGGTTCCTCGAACCAGTCGAGCAGCGAGCGGCCGATGATCTCGCCCACCCCGTCGATCTCGGAGAAGGGCGCCTCCCCCGCCTCCACCTGGGCGCGCCCTGAGGCCAGCATCGCCTCCAGCGAGCCGAAGTGGACCGCGAGCGCCCGTGAGGCCACCGGCCCCACGTGGCGGATGTTGAGCGCCACGAGCTTGCGCCACAGCTCCTTCGTCTTTGCCTTCTCGATTTCGGCGAGCACCTTCTCCAACGTCTTCGACGGTGCCGAGATCGTCTTCACCTCGAAGCCCGCCCGCGCGGCACCCTCCGGCGCGGCCCCCTCCGCGGCTCTGCCCGCACCCGCCTCGCCCGCGCGCCCGGTCCGCGACCACGCCGGCTTGGTCCAGCCGGCCCTCACGTAGCGCCAGTCACCCGTGTGCTCGCCGGCAAGCCGAATCGGTAGCCATGTTCGCACACCCTCCAGGCTCGCGGCCGTGAGGGCGAACAGCTGCGCCTCGGTGTCAAGGAAGGGCTTCTGTGCTGTGGGGATCCCGAGCTCGCGCTGGAGCTCCTCCCCAATCACGCCCTCCGGGTCGAGCAGCGCCCCGTCCTCATTCGTGATTCCCAGCTCCACCCGCTGCTCAAGCGTAAGCACGATCCGCACGCGCGGGTCGGCCGCGTCCTCCAGCGGCCAGCCGGCCTCATGCGCGGCGAGCGCCTCCTCATCCGTGAGCTCAATCGCGTGCCCGGTGGCGAGCGCGATCAGCACGTCGGCCCGGTAGCGGTCCGGATCGGCCAGCCACTGCGCGGACTCCTCCCCCAGCGATTCGATGTCGAGCGCGCCGCGCGAGCCGATGTGGATCACCCGCTGGTGCAACTGCGCGGGGCACGAGCGCGTGTTCGTACACCGCAGGTCCTTATCCCCCTCTTTCGCCGGCGCGATCTTGCCCCCGCACGCGGGGCAGTGCGTGGGCATGACGAAGGCACGCTCCGAGCCGTCCCGTTCCGCCAGCACCGGGCCCACCACCTCGGGGATGATGTCGCCCGCCTTGCGTAAGATCACCACGTCGCCGATCATCACGCCCTTACGCTCCACCTCGAATGGGTTGTGCAAGGTGGCTTGGGCCACCGTGGAGCCGTCCACCCACACCGGCTCCATCACCGCGAACGGCGTGACGCGCCCCGTGCGGCCCACCTGCACCTGGATATCGAGCAGCCGGGTCTGGACCTCGGTGGGCGGGAACTTGTAGGCCACCGCCCAGCGCGGCACGCGCGCCGTGTAGCCAAGCTGTGCCTGCACGCGCCGGTCCTCCAGCTTGATGACCACGCCGTCAAACTCGTGATCGAGCGACGCCCGCGCCCCCTGAAACTCATCGAGGTAATCCTCAATCTCCGCCAGAGTGGACACCATCCGCGTCTGCCCCGACACGGGCAGCCCCCACGCCCGGAACACCTCATAGACGCCCTCCTGGGTGGCCATCTTTTCCTGCAGTGCCTCCGAGGCGCCCTCGAGAGCCCCGATCCCGTGGGCGATGAAACTCAGCGATTTGATCGCGAAGCCCGTGTTGTCTTCCTGGCGCATCGTTCCAGCCGCCGCGTTGCGCGGGTTGACGAACGTCTTGAGTAGCCCCTCGCGCTGCAGGCGCGGTAGCGGCGCCAGCCCCTCCTTCGCCCGGCCGGCGTTCTTGGCACGCAGCGCCTTGTTATAGGCATCGATCTCCTGGTTGCGCCGCGCCACCTCCTCGTTGCGCGCCTCCACCAGATCGTTGAATTCGGTGAACTTCGCGATCGGGAAGTAGACCTCCCCGCGCACCTCCACCAGTTCCGGCCACTCCTCCCCCGAAAGCCGCGCGGGGATCGCCTGGATCGCGAGCGCGTTGCGCGTCACGTCCTCGCCCGTCACCCCGTCCCCGCGCGTGGCCGCGGTCTCCAGCACGCCGCCGCGGTACGTCAGGTTGAGCGCCAGCCCGTCGATCTTCACCTCGGCCGTAAACCGACTCCCTTCCGGCAGTTCGCCCGTGATCCCGGCAAACCACGTGGCCAGCTCCTCGCGGCTGAACACGTCCTGTAGCGAGTACATGCGCTCGGCATGGCGCAGCTCGGCCACCGCCCCGCGCGCCACCTTCGCCCCCACCTTCATCGTGGGCGACTGCGGGCTCCACAGCTGTGGGAAGCGATCCTCGAGCGCGCGCATCTGCGCAATCAGCGAGTCATACGTGGCGTCCACCATGATCGGCTCGCCCGTCGAATGGTAGGCCTCCTGCGCGCGGCGCAGCTTGGGCGCCAGCTCATTCCAGCGTGTTGTTGCTTCTTCGATATTCACCCCCTCATTGTCTCCCATCCCTCCGACATTTTTCTTCCAGTAGGCTGGGGGCATGTGTGGACGATACGCAACCACGATGTCTCGGACCGACATCCAGCTCGAGTTCCGCCTCGACGTCGCCGCCGACTCCTACTCCCCCACCCCCAACTGGAACGTCGCGCCCACCCAGGACATCCCCATCGTCCTCGAGCGCCCGCCCCAGCCCGGGGATGAGCCGCTTCGCGACGCCGTCACCCCACCCGCGTCCACACCTCCCGAAGCGCCCGACTCCCCTGGCGAGGAGGGCGCGCCCGGCGTCGTTCGCGCCCTCACCCCGGCGTTTTGGGGGCTCATCGCGCCGTGGGCGAAGGACACCACCCGGCCGATGATCAACGCGCGCATGGAGACGCTGGCCGAGAAGCGTATGTTCGCGCCAGCCCTGAAGAAGCGGCGGTGCATTATCCCGGCGTCGGGGTACTTTGAGTGGCGCAAGCCGGACAAGACCCCGCTCTACCTCTACCGCGAATCCGGCCCGCTCGCGTTCGCAGGCTTGTACGGCTGGTGGAAGGACGGGCAGGAGTGGCTGCTGACGGCCGCGATCGTCACGCGCGCGGCCGAGGTCGAACTGGCGCAGATCCACGATCGGGTGCCACTCATCCTTGAGCCCTCCGAGTACGACATGTGGCTCGACCCCGCCAACGACGACCCCGCGCTGCTCACCGCTCTCGAACGCCCCGGACCCCAGCTGTCCTTCCACGAGGTGGGCCGGGCGGTGGGTAACGTGCGCAACAACTCACCGCAGAACATCGCCCGCACCTGAGGCACACCCCCGGTATGAAAGGCGTCCGATTTTTACCCCGTACCCTAATGCCATGAACGAATTTGCCACCATCCGCGGATCCTTCCCCGGCGACTTGCTGTTGGCACTCCTGGTCGCCTTCCTCACGTTGCTGATCCCCGCTGACGTGCTCGGCATCGACCTCCTCCACGACGCGCTACTGTATACTTCCGGCGTCGCCACCGTGCTCGGCACCTTCTTCCGCCGCACGCACCCCGTCCCCGCCGGCATCACGGTCTACCTGGCGGCGCTCGTGCGCTACGTGGCCTTCCCCACCGAGTTCTTCCCGCAGGACGTGGCCGTCCTCCTCGCGCTCTACGCTGTGCTCGCCTTCGGCTCGGTCACAATGAAGATCCCCGCGATCCTGGGCGCCTGCTTCGGCGCGTTCCTCCTCGTGCTGCCGTACGCGGGTAGCGAGTCCCCCCACCTGCTCGTCATCTTCCTCGTCTTCGCCGGCCAGGCCATCGTCATCGCCACGGCGGCGGTGGCCCTGTTGCGCCGCGCCCAGTACGACCAACTCGACCACATCATCGTCGACGCCCAGATCGCCCAGGTCAACGCCGAGCGCGACGCCGAGCTCGCCGTCGTCTCCGAACGCACCCGCATCGCCCGCGAAATGCACGACATCGTGGCCCACACCCTCTCCGTCGTCATCGCCCAGGCCGACGGGGGGCGCTACGCCGCCAAAAACAACCCCGAAGCGGCGGTGCGCGCGCTCGACGTCATCGCCGACATGTCCCGTGCGGCCCTCGGCGACATCCGCTCCATCATCGGCGTGCTCCGCGACCCGGAGGAAATCGACGCCCCGCTCGCGCCTGAGCCCGTCGACGCCGACCTGCTCCAGCTGGTCGAGCAGGTGCGCTCCGCCGGCCACGAGGTCGCCCTGGTGACCACCGGCTCCCAGCGCCCACTGCCAGTTGGCGTGGGCAAGGCCCTCTACCGTATCTGCCAAGAGGCCCTCACCAACTCCCTCAAGCACGCCGGCCCCGACGCCGCCATCACGGTCTCCCTCCACTGGCGCCCGACCGAAGTGGTGCTCGACATCAGCGACAACGGCCGCGGGGCCGCCACCTTCAACGACGGCAAGGGCCACGGAATCATCGGCATGACCGAGCGGGCCGCCGTCTTCGGCGGTACTGTGGTCAGCGGACCGCGCTCGAGCGGCGGATTTAGAGTGACAGCAACAATTCCAACCCCCGGCGAAAGGAACAGTCATGTGTGACAAGATTCGGGTGGGCCTCATCGACGATCAGGACCTCGTGCGCAGCGGGTTTTCCATGGTCATCGACTCCCAAGACGACATGTGTACCGTGCTCGAGGCCTCGCACGGCAAGCAGGCCCTGGATCGGCTGGCACTCGTGCCGGTCGACGTCGTACTCATGGACATCCGCATGCCCGGCATGGACGGGCTGGAGACCACCGAGCGGATCAACCAGATGGAATTCCCGCACGGGGTGCGCCCGAAGGTCATCATTCTCACCACCTTCGACCTGGACGAGTACGTCATGCGCGCCATCCGCGGCGGCGCCTCCGGCTTCCTCCTCAAGGACGCCCCGCCGGACCAGATGCTCTCCTCCATCCGCACCGTCCACCGTGGCGACGCCGTCATCGCGCCGTCGTCCACCAAGCGCCTCGTGTCCTACATCGCCCAGAAAGCGGTGGAGGATCGCGCGTTGCGCCCGCAGATTGTCGACGTGCTCACCGAACGTGAGCGCGAAGTGCTCTACCACATGGCCAAGGGGCTATCGAACACGGAGATCGGCGAGGAGCTCGACGTCGCCCAGGCCACGATCAAGACCCACGTGGGGCGCATCTTCGCCAAGCTCGGCGCCCGTGACAGGGTGCAGGCCGTGGTGCTCGCCTACGAAGCCGGGCTCGTGCGCCCGGGTGATCTCGGGTGATTGAGGCCGAGTACGTCCGCCTCGACAGCGGCGTGGGCCGCCAGCGTCGCACCGTCCTCGACGACGTCTCCCTCACCATCCCCGACTCCTCCATTACCACCGTGCTTGGTGGGCTCGACTCCGACATGTCGGCCCTCATGAACGTGCTGGGCGGGATGGAGCGCGTCACCTCGGGTAGCGTGGTGGTCGACGGCGTCGACCTCGCCAGCACCTCCGACGCTGAGCGCGAGCGCATGCGCGCCTCCACGTTCGCCCTGCTGTTCAAGCAGGACAACCTCCTGCCCGCGCTCACCCTTGGGGAGAACCTGGACCTGCCCGCCAAGCTCAACGGCACGCGCGTGAGCACGCAGGAGCGCACGGAGATCATCGACCTGTTCGGCCTGTCCCAGGTGCTCGGCCACTACCCTGACGCGGTTCCGCTCATCGAGCAGAACAAGTGCGCGCTCGCCGCCCTCGTCATGGCCGGGCGCCGCGTGGTCCTGTGCGACGAGCCCACCGACGGCTTCACCCGCGCCGACCGGGAGACCCTGTACGCGCTGCTGCGGGTGTGTGCCCGCGAGCGCGGCATGACCGTGGTGACCTTCACCTCCAACCCGATGTCCGCCGTGTCTGCCGACAGGGTGTACCTCATGACCGACTCGCGCATCACCGCCGAGCTCAACGCCCCCACCCTCGATTCGATCCTCGATACCCTGCGTGTCATCTTCAGCGAGGAACCCTGATGCTGCGCCAGCAACTCGAGCATCACTGGCCCTCCCACCTGCTTGCCGGCGTGGCACTGACCTACGCCGCCGCCATGGTATTCTTCGTCACCACCATGCTGGGGTTCGCCGACCACACGCTGGCCCTGTCGGTGAAGAAGTCGATCCCGCACTCGGACCTGGTGGTGTATTCGGAGGCCGACACGGCCCTGGCCGTTGCCGAGCAGATCGGCGAGCTGGACCAGGTGGAGACCGTCTTCGTCGATTCTTCGCTTCTGGCCGAGGTACTGACCGAGACCGAGCACCTGCCCGTCTCCATCCGCTCCCTCGCCCCGCCCGTGCTACGTACCCAGGAGATCATCTTCGGTGAATTCCCCGCATCCCCGCGCGAGATCGCGGTGACCCACCAGCTGGCCAGCGCCCTCCACGTCCAGGCCGGCGACGAGCTGACCGTGGCGGGAGGGGACGTGGCCAAGCGATATAGCGTCTCCGGGATCTATACCCGCTCCCGGCTCCTTGACCCGGTGGGCTTCGAGGCGATCACCACCGAACCCAACCCCAACTTCGTGGCCGCCCAAGGCAACGAGCAGGGCGGGATCGAGGTGCGCGTCCTTCCCACCGCCGACCCCGATACCCTCCAGGCGGAAATCCTCGAGATCCCTGGCACCGTGGTGGTCAACGCCCAGGACCGCTACGACGTCGAATATGCCCGCCAGCGCGACGCCCTGGATACCCTGACCGAGGCCACTCCCTGGCTGCTCACCACCGCCTTCATCACCGCCACCACGGTGGTCTACATGACCGTGGTCGGCGTGGCCCGCCGGCGCACCACCGAGAGCCAGGCCCTGCGCTCCCTCGGCCTGTCGGCCCTGCGCCGCCACCGGATGCTCGGCCGGGAGGTCGGCGTCGTCGCCGGTCTCACCTATCTGCTCGGCATCGGGGTGGGCTACGCGGGGGCGATGGGTGCCTCCTCCATCGCGCGCGCCGAAAGCGGGGCCCCCTTCCTGCCCGCGAGCATCGGCTTCCCCGCCGCGGCAACGTTCTGGGCGTTCGTGGCTGTGGCCCTCGCCACGGTGATCGGCACCGCCACCGGCATCCTGTCCACCTACCTGCGCACCACCAACGCCTGGAAACCTGCCATCCGCACGGCCAGCCCCGCCATCGTGCTTTTCGCTGCCGCCTTCCTGTACGCCACGGTCGCAATGCCCGGCGCGCTGAGCGCGAACGTGAGCGCGGGCGGCGTCGTCGTCTCACTGCTGGCCCTCGCAGCTGCCACGCTGGTCGCGTACGGGGTGATCGTCGTCGTGACGAGGCGCCTGACCAAGTCCTTCCACGTCGGCTCAGCCTTCTCACTCCTGCCGCGATCGCTCACCGCCACGATGACCACCGTGTCGCTGTTCGTCATCCTCATGTCCTCCGCCGCGCTCGGTGCCCTCCACACCACCTACTCCACGCTCACCGCCAACGACGACCGCCTCGCCAACCTCTACGACCTGTCCATCACCGCCGGGGTCACCTCCGCTTCCATTTCCGACGCCGACATCCAGGCCGTGCACGACTGGGGCGGAGCCTCTGCCACCCTCACCTACCACCTGCTCAACACCTCCGGATGGGAGCCCGAAGACTTCCAGCCCGGGGCACTGTATGCCGTGGATCCCGG
Organism: Trueperella sp. HMSC08H06; assembly: GCF_001808465.1. Classification (NCBI taxonomy): domain Bacteria; kingdom Bacillati; phylum Actinomycetota; class Actinomycetes; order Actinomycetales; family Actinomycetaceae; genus Trueperella; species Trueperella sp. HMSC08H06. The sequence continues at coordinate 46,804 of NZ_KV793356.1, read as the reverse complement.
GGAGGCCGAGGACTACCTCGGGCGGCGGATCGAGCCGGGCACGCTGCTCGTTCCGCGCGGGACCAACAACGTGCCGAGCTCCATGAACCTCACCTACATCGACGCCAAAGGATTCACCCGCTCGACGAACGTGAACGTGACCGTTGCCGACGTGCCCTTCGCGCTCATCTCCTCGGCCGGGCTGGGCGACCTCGAGCCCACCGCCATGTGGATCCGGCTCGCCGACCACCACCACATCTCCGAGGACTTCAGCCGCCTCGAAGCCTCCCTCACCCCCGGTGAGGACCGGCCCTTCCTCACCCTCGCCATCACACCCCCGCAAGAGGCGCCCGCGAACGTGTCACAAATCGCGGCCATCATCCAAACGAGCGTCATCGCCGTGCTTGGCTTCGCCGCCTACCTGCACGTGCCCCGGTACCTCGCCGACCAGTCCCTCGAGACCCGCTACCTGCGCTCCAAGGGTATGACCGGGCTGCGCATCCGCCAGCGGCGACTGAGCCAGGGAATGGCAAGCGCCTTCGTGACCTCAGTGACCGGGGTGGGGCTTGGGGTGGGAAGCACCCTCCTGCTCATGACCCTCCACGGGTGGGCCACCCCGCACGAGCCGAGTATCCCGATCGTCACGCTCGCCCTCAACATCGGGTCGATCCTGCTCGGGTGCCTCGCCCTTGGCATACTCGGATACCATGTCGACGTGTCAAAGCGCACAAAAGCCCGAGATTACGCGGAAATTGGGCGTTAATCACACTTTTTTTCCTTTACCGGGCACACAAAACCTGAAAAGGTTAAGGGCGTATAAGCCAGTGTTAAACAATGCGTTAGGAGACTAGGTCATGGATTGGCGCCACCGCGCAGAATGCCTCAACGAGGATCCAGAGCTTTTCTTCCCGATCGGCTCCTCGGGTCCCGCCATGGCACAGGTCGAGCGCGCCAAGGCCGTGTGCCAGCGTTGCGACGTCCAGGAGGTGTGCCTTAAATGGGCCCTGGACAACAACCAGGACGCCGGCGTGTGGGGCGGCATGTCGGAAGACGAGCGCCGCACGCTCAAGCGCCGCACGGCGCGCGTGCGCCGCTAATCGCTGGGAGCTTTCGCGGGCCCCGTCAGCGAGGCCCGCTTTTCTTATGCCCGGCCGACCCGGCCCTAGGCCTGGGAACGGATGTTGAGGTCGAGCACCACAACGGTGCCCCCGCCCTCACGAGGGAGCCACTCGATATTGCCCCTGAGCTCGGAGAGCACCATTGTCCTCACGATCTGGGTGCCGAGGCCGGAGGGGCGGTGGTCGCCCACGCCGACGCCATCGTCGGCCACCTCGATGTGGAGCCGGGTGCCGTCGCGTTGGGCGCGGATGTCGAGCCGTCCGCCCCCCGGCAGTCCGTGTTCTATGGCGTTGGAGATGATCTCGTTCATCACCACGCCGAGCGCCGTAGCCTCCTCGGCTCGCACGCGCCCGAAGGTGCCCTCGAACGTGGTGATCACCGGCTCCCCAGTAACGCCAACGTCTCGTACCATGCGCATGACCGGCACGAACACCTGATCGAAGTCCACAACCTCGTCGATGGTTTGTGACAGCTTCTCGTGCACCACGGCGATTGTGGCCACGCGGCGCTGCGCCGTCTCCAGCGCGGCCCGGGTCATGCCCTCCCCTGCACGGCGCGCCTGCATCCGCAGCAGCGCCGACACCGTCTGCAGGTTGTTCTTCACGCGGTGGTTGATCTCGCGGATTGTGGAGTCCTTGCTCATGAGCACGCGCTCTTGGCGGCGCAGCTCGGTGATGTCGCGGCAGAGCACGAGCGCCCCGTGGCGCACGCCCTTGACCAGCAGGGGCACGGCACGGAAGGAGATGACCACGTCGTTGCGCTCGATCTCGGTCATCCACGCGGCCCGGCCCATGAGCACGAGCGGCAGGGCCTCGTCCACGCGGGACACCCCATCTAGTTCGATCACTTCGGTGGCAAGCATCGCGCCCTGGAGCGGCTTTTCCACGCCGAGCCGGCGCAGGTTAGAGATCGCGTTCGGCGAGGCGTAGATGGTCACGCCCTCGGTGTCCACGTGAATGAGCCCGTCCGTGACGCGCGGGGTGCCGTGCCGGTAGCCCGAAGGCGAGCCGTCGATGGGGAACTCCCCGGTGGTTACCATGGCGATGAGCGCGTCCGCGATCGACTCATAATTGGCGAGCAGCACCATCGGCACGCGGTCCACGAACTTGGCGGTGATCACCCCGAGCACCGCGATGACCTCCCCTTCGAATCGCACGGGCACAAGCCGCACGTCGACGTCGTCGTCGTGCCCAAAAACCTGCTCGCCGGTGGTGGCGGCCTTCTCGATGACGGCCGCCTCGTCGTCGGGGACGATCTCGCCCACGAAGTCGGTTTGGTGGACGGTGGTGGCGGTGGCGGGGCGGGCCTGCGCGGCCGTCATTACGCCCGATTCGACGCGGATGTAGAGGGCAAGGTCGGAGAAAGTGATGTCAGCGATGATCTGCCACTCGCCGGTGAGGTGGTGGAGCCATTCGCGCTGACGCTCGTTCAGGTGCGAGTCACGGCTGAGAATGCGGGAGAGTGTAGACACAGTTCCAACTGTAATGATTAATCGTGTTGAATAGTAGCTATGAAGTTTGTTTCTGAAACCAGCTACGTCGGCCCGCTTGAGCTCGTGCTGGATGTGCTGACGTCGCCCGAGTTGTTCCGCGCACGCACGCGTGCGGCGGGCGTCGCGGAGTTGGCCGATTTTGCCGACGACGGCGCCACGCATTCCTTCCGCCTCCAGGTTCCGACCGAGCAGATCCCGGCGGCGGCGCGCTCCTTCTTCCCACACGGCGCGAAGGTTTTTGCAACGGCCACCCCCGTGGTCCACAACGAGGCCGGGCGCGTGGACGGGGCGAAGATCCCGTACACGATCGATGTGTCGGGCGCGCCCGTGGCCGGCTCGCTCACCTTCCTGCTCGCTGACACCGGCGCGACCACCGCGGCGAAGATCAGCGGCGAGATCAAGGTGTCGGTGCCTTTTATTGGTGGCCGAATCGAGAAGATGGTGGTAGACCAGCTGAGTAAGGTCATTGCCAAGGATACTGATCTGGTCAACGCCGAGGTCCTGCGGCGGCGCACGGAGGAAGAATGATTAACCGTCAATACGAGGATCTGCTGGCCGACGTCCTAGAAAACGGAGAGCGCAAGGGCGACCGCACCGGCACTGGCACGCTGTCCGTGTTTGGCCGCCAGCTGCGCTACAACCTGGCCGAGGGCTTTCCGCGCATCACCACGAAGTTTGTAGCGATGAAGGCGGTCAAAGGCGAACTGCTGTGGTTTTTGCGCGGGGATACGAATGTGCGCTGGCTTCAGGAGCGCGGGATTTCCATTTGGGATGAGTGGGCTGACGACGACGGCGAACTCGGGCCCGTCTATGGCTACCAGTGGCGTTCGTGGCCGGCCCCGTCCGGAGAGCACATTGACCAGATCGCGAACGTGGTAGAGAAGTTGAAGAAGAACCCGGATTCGCGGCGGATGATTGTGTCGGCGTGGAATGTGGCCGACCTCGACGACATGGCCCTGCAGCCCTGCCACGCCCTGTTCCAGTTCTATGTGGCCGGCGGCAAGCTGTCCTGCCAACTGTACCAACGGTCGGCGGACCTGTTCTTGGGCGTGCCGTTCAACATCGCCTCCTACTCCTTGCTCACGCACATGGTGGCCCAGCAGGCGGGGTTGGACGTGGGCGATTTCGTGTGGACGGGCGGGGACTGCCACATTTATTTGAACCATGTGGACCAGGTGCGTGAGCAGATCTCGCGCGAACCCTACCCCTTCCCTACGCTCGAGCTGAAGAAGGCCGACTCCATTTTCGACTACGACATGGACGACATCCTCGCCTCCCAGGGATACCAGCATCACCCCGCGATTCACGCCCCGGTGGCCGTGTAATGCTGGGGATGATCTGGGCCCAGGGGCATGAGCGGGCGATCGGCCGCGGCGGCGCGATGGCCTGGCACCTGCCCGAAGACATGCGGTTTTTCCGGCGCATGACCACCGGCCACCCCGTCATCATGGGCCGCCGGACGTGGGAGTCAATCGACGAGCGCTACCGCCCGCTGCCCGGGCGCACGAACATCGTGCTCACCCGGGACGAGAGCTTTTCCTCCGACGACGCCCTGGTGGCCCGCTCGCTGGATAAGGCGATCGCCCTGGGCGAGGAGGCCGCTGGCGAGGGGCTCGTGTGGATCGTGGGCGGGGCGCAACTGTATGAGGCGGCGATGAAGAAGGCGGACGGCGTCGTGGTCACGGACATCGACATCGACGTTCCCGACGCCGACGCGTTCGCCCCCGCCATCCCGTTCAACTGGGAACCCGTGGGCACCGAGCCCTTCCGCGGGTGGCACGTGGCCGAGAACGGCATGCGCTTCCGGGTAAGCGCCTACAGGCGCCGCCGCTCCGGCTTTGTCCCCGGGGATTTGGCCGCCGCGCTCGGCGAGCTGCCGCTCTAGTCTCCCAGCAGGTCCGACATCGGCGTGAAGTCCGCGAACAGGGCCTTCGCTTCGGCGACGTCATCCGACTGACTGTCGACCGGCTGGCTGTCGGCCGCATTCACGACGCCGGCGCCCGCCCCCGCGCCTGAACCCGCCTGCCCCGCGCCCACAACACCGTCGCCCGCGCCTGCCTGGACGGCAACCAAGCTGCCCGCGGGCCGCCCGGCCTGGGCGATGACCGCCAGCTCGTCCATCGCGCGCCGGATTCGGCGGCGCAGGCTCGCCCCGCCCTCGGCGTCGGAATCGGCGGCGTGCGCGCCGAAGTCCTCGGTGGCAGCGTAGACCGCAGTCGTCACAACGTTCGCGTGAAGGTAGGTCATCATCGGCCGGATCGCGTGCTCGGTGACGAGCGAGTGCCGGGGCGTGCCGCCCGTCGCACCGATCGCCACGGGCTTGCCGGCCAGGTACCCCTCGGGCAGCACGTCAAAGAAGGACTTGAACAGGCCCGAGTAGGAGGCGTTGTAGGCCGGCGTCACCGCGATGAGCGCCTCCGCGCCCCTCACCTGCTCGAAGGCCTTAGCGAGCGCGGGCAAGGGGAAGCCGGTGAGCATCGCGTCGGTGACGTCGTGGGCCAGCTCGCGCAGCGAGATCATCTGCACCTGCCCGCCGTGCGCGCTCACGTACGCCTCCGCCATCGCCCGGCCCAGCTGCTGCGTGGTCGAGGACTCCGACAGCGACGCCGACACCACCGCGATCATCGCTCGCCCTCCGCGTCTCGCAGGAGCTGGTCGGCGAGGTTGACGGAGGCCGCCTGGGTGTCCTGCTGGGCGTAGAAGGAGGCGCCGGTGACGTCGTCGACGTACGTCTTGCCCTCCTCGTACGCGATTCCCGCCTCACGACGCGCGGCCACCCGAGCGGCGTGCGTGGGGGCGTCCGGCACACCGGGCTTCCGCATCGCCTCGAACTCCTTGCGCATGACAGGCACGATCTCGCCCAGGTAGTCGAGCTGTTCAAGCACGGTCCTGAGCGGCAGGCCGGCGTGGTCGATGAGGAAGAGCTGGCGCTGGTAGTCCCCCACATGCTCGCGGAAGCCGAGCGTGCGGTCGATGACCTCCTGCGGGGAGCCGACCGTCAACGGGGTCTGCTCCGAGAAGTCCTCGAGCGAGGGTCCGTGCCCGTACACGGGCGCGTTGTCGAAGTAGGGGCGGAACTCGCGCTTGGCGGTCTGCGAATCCTTCGCGATGTAGAACTGCCCGCCCAGGCCCACAATCGCCTGCTCGGGCGTGCCGTGCCCGTAGTGGGCGAAGCGCTGGCGGTAGAGCGCGATCATCTGCCGGGTGTGGCTCATCGGCCAGAAGATGTTGTTGTGGAAGAAGCCGTCCCCGTAGTAAGCGGCCTGCTCGGCAATCTCCGGCGAGCGGATCGAGCCATGCCAGACGAAGGGCGCCACCCCATCCAGCGGGCGCGGGGTGGACGTGAAGCCACGCAGAGGCGTGCGGAACTTGCCCTGCCAGTCCACCTCCTCTTCCTCCCACAGCCGGCGCAGCAGCGCGTAATTCTCAATCGCGAGCGGGATACCCTGGCGGATATCCTGGCCAAACCACGGGTAAACCGGGCCCGTGTTGCCGCGGCCCATCATGAGGTCCATCCGCCCGTCCACCAGGTGCTGGAGCATCGCGTAGTCCTCGGCGATCTTCACCGGATCGTTGGTGGTAATGAGCGTGGTCGACGTCGACAGGATAATCTTCTTCGTCTGCGCGCCAATGTAGCCCAGCAAGGTGGTGGGCGAGGAGGAGAAGAAGGGCGGGTTGTGGTGCTCGCCGATCGCGTAGATGTCCATACCCACGTCCTCGGCGTGCTTGGCGATCGTCACCGCGGCCTTGATGCGCTCGGCCTCGCTCGGCGTGCGGCCGGTGGTGGGGTCGGTGGTGATGTCAGAGACGGAAAAGACTCCGAATTGCATGGTGTCTCCTTGGGGCATAATCAGCTTCGGAGACATCCTAGCACATTTAATTGAAACCTCAACTATCCGGGTTCTGCTTCACCTCCCCAGTCTCGGCCATCGGGTTTCGGACGCGACGCAACAGGCCTGCGTCGAGCATCAGGACTTAGAGGCTTTTCGTCGCCACAACCGGCGCTTTTGGCCTCAAAGTCCTGATGTTTGACAACCGAGCTACTTATCCAGCCGGCGCATGAAGGACGCCCGCAACCTCTCCTTGTTGACGGCGGCCACCGCCGCGAGCGGCACGTTCGCCGGACACACCGCCGCGCACTCCCCATAGTTCGAGCACGGCCCGAAGTTCCGATCCGCCACCGCGATCATCGCTTTCGCCCGGAGCGCCCGCTCCTTCGACGGCAGCGGCAGCATCGCCAGGTGAGTGAGCTTCGCACCCACGAACAGGTGGGCTGCGCCGTTGGGGCAGGCCGCCACGCACGCCCCGCACCCGATGCACGCGGCGAAATCGAGGGCGTCCTCCACGGTGGTGTGGTCCACCGGCACGGAGTCGGCGTCGGGGGCCGTGCCCGCGTTGATCGCCACGTGGGCGCCGGCCTCGAGCACCTCGTCGAGCTTGTGGCGGTTGACCATGAGGTCGCGCAGCACGGGGTAGCTGGCCGAGCGCAGCGGCTCGATCCGCACCATCTGCCCGTCCGTGAAGGAGCGCAGGCGCTGGTGGCAGGCCGGCGTGTTGCGCTCCGGACCGTGCGGGGTGCCGCTCACCTGAATGCCGCATGCCCCGCAGATGCCTTCACGGCAGTCGGACTCGAACGTGAAGGGCTCCTTGCCGGAGTTGACCAGCTGCTCGTTAAGGCGGTCCAGGAGCTCGAGGATACTCATCGAGTCGTCCAGACCCTCCATCGTGTGGTATTCGAAGCGGCCCGGGGCGTCCTGCCCGGGCTGACGCCAGATTTCCAATGTCAGTTTCATGAGTAGCTCCTCGTTGCCAACGGCACGGCCGTGAAGGTCAGCGGCTCCATGTGCCGCACGAAACCGTCCGGCGCGCTCTCCCACGCCGAGGCGAAGGCCCAGTGGGCGTCGTCGCGCTTGGCTTCGCCGTCGTCTTGGTATTCGAAGCGGAAGTGGGCCCCGGCCGATTCTTCGCGGTCGAGCGCGTCCACGCACATGAGCTCGGCGAGCTCCAGGAAGTCGGCCACGCGGCCGGCCTTCTCCAGGGTTTGGTTGACCTGCGCATCCCCGCCGGGCACCGACAGGTCCTCCCAGAATTCCCCGCGCAGGCGCCGGACCTCGCCGATCGCCTTCTCCAGGGACTTCTTCGTGCGGCCCACGCCGCAGCCCTCGTACAAGATGGCCCCGAGCTCACGGTGGAACTGGACCGGACCGCGGCTTCCCCCGATCGCGAGGAAGGCGTCCGTGCGGGCCTGTACCCGCTCCAGCGCCTCCCTCACCGGCGCCGAGTCCGGGCCGGGTAGCTCCTCGCCCAGATGCTTGGACAGGTAGTTCGGTACCGAGAACGGCAGGGTGAACCACCCGTCCACGCACGCCGACAGCAGCGAGTTCGCGCCCAGCCGGTTCGCGCCGTGGTACGACCAGCCGGCCTCCCCGCCCACGAACAGCCCGGGGATCGAGCTCATCTGGTCAAAATCGGTCCACAGCCCACCCATCGTGAAGTGAGCTCCCGGCGCGATCCGCATCGGGGTCTCGTACGGGTTCTCACCCGTGGCGTGCTCGTACATGTGGAACAGGTTGCCGTAGCGTTCGGCGATCACGTCCTTGCCCACGGCTCTCATCGCGTCCGAGAAGTCGAGGTAGACCGAGTTCTTTAGCGGCCCCACCCCGTGGCCCGAGTTGATCTGCTCGGTGGCCGCGCGCGAGGCGATGTCGCGCGGGGTGAGGTTGCCGAACGCGGGGTACTTGCGCTCGAGGTAGTAGTCACGCTCGGCGTCGGGAATCTGCTCAGGCGGACGGTCATCCCCGGCGCGCTTGGGCACCCAGATTCGCCCGTCATTGCGTAGCGACTCCGACATGAGGATCGTCTTCGACTGGAACGGCGAGCTGACCGGCAAGGCGGTGGGGTGGAACTGGACGAAGGAGGCGTGGGCGAGGTAGGCGCCGTGTTTGTGGGCACGCCACGCCGCCGACGCGTTCGAGTTCAACGCCAGCGTGGACTGGAAGTACACCGAGCCATACCCGCCGGTCGCAAGCACAACGGCATGTGCCGGGATCGCCTTCACCTCACCCGTCACGAGGTCGCGGATGACGACGCCGCGGGCCACGCCGTCGTCGATAATGAGGTCCAGCATCTCCGAACGAATGTGCATCGTGACCTTGCCGCGGCGGATCTGGCGCTGGAGCGCCTGCGAGGAGGCGAGCTGGAGTTGCTGGCCGGTCTGGCCGCGCGTGTAGTACGTGCGCGAGACCTGCACGCCGCCAAACGAGCGCGTGGCGAGCGTGCCGCCGTACTCGCGGGCGAAGGGGGCGCCCACCGCGTTCATGTGGTCGATCACGCGGATCGACTCCTCGCCGAGCCGGAAGGCCTCCGCCTCGCGCGAGCGGAAGTCGCCGCCCTTGACCGTGTCGGTGACGAAGCGCTTGAGCGAATCGCCATCCACCTTGCGCGCCCGGGCCGCGTTGATGCCGCCCTGGGCCGCCACCGAGTGGGCGCGGCGCGGGGCGTCGTGGTAGGTGACCGAGTGGACGTTGTAGCCCAGCTCCCCCAGCGCCGCGGCACACCCGGCGCCCGCCAGTCCCGTTCCCACGACGACGACCGTGAACTTCTTCGTGTTTAGCGGGCTGACCAACTTGTACGAGTCGCTGCGGCGCTGCCACGCGGTGGCCGGATCGCCATCTGGGATGTTGCCGTCCAAGATCGAGCCAAGGCGTGTGCCGCGCACCTTCGCCGGGGGCGGCGTGAAGTCCGCGGCGAACGCGGGCCGGGCGGCGGCGTCGTCGGAAGAACCGCGCAAGAAATTGAAGAAACTCATGATAGCCACCCCATCTGTACGGCGAGCGGAATTGAGGCGTTGCCCAAGAGGATCGCGATCGCGGCCAGGGCGCCGACCCAGATGAAGACCGAGCGAAGGCGCGCGCCCATCGAACCGAAGTCGACCGCCATGTTGAAGGCGCCATGTGCCACGTGAATCGCAAGCAACACCATGATGAGCACGTAGAAGATCGCCATCGCCGGGCGCTCAAAGGAGCCAACCAGGTTGCCGTAGGCGGCGGACGAGGCGGCCGTGGGCCCGCGGAAGGAATCGGAGGCCACCGGCTGCAGACCAACCGTCAGGTCAAGAATGTGAACAATGAGGAAGCCCAGGATCGCCACGCCCGTCACCGGCATGAGCCGGGCCGAAACCGCCTGGATGCCGTGAAGCTTGCGTGCCCGGTGCTTGCCGCGGAACTTCCGGCCCCGGATGTAGACGATCGACGCCGCCCACACATGCAAGACCAGGCAAGCGCCCAGCACCACGCGCATGATCCAGAGCACGGCCAGCTTCGGGAACAGCGGGTAGAACGCCTCGCGCAGCCAGTGGGCGTAACCGTCGAAGCTGGTAGCACCCATGTAGACCTTGAGATTTCCATACAGGTGGATGAGAACGAAGATCGCCCAAATGGCGCCCGTGACCGCCATGACGACCTTCAACGCCCACGAGGGCGGAGCCTTCAGTTGCATCGTTGCCTCCTTCCTGCCATTGTCCCAGGCCGCAGATGTGATTCTTCACACCTTTGTCCCGAATCGGGTATGCTCGAGGAGTTGCCGGGACGGCCCGGCGCCGCGCTGGTGTTGCCGATCGCTACGCGGCACAGGCGAGGGACGGCCCTCAAGAAAGGGCACATGCCTGCTGTGATTGCATGGTTGGCCATGGGGTTGACCTTGGTGGTTGACCTGTCGGGGCCGGTGACCGTGGCGGGAATCCTCGCCGTCATCATCTATGCCTCCTTCGAGGTGAAGCGGCGGGCGGACGCGCTCTCACGGCGGCTCGGCGAGCCCGTCGGCACGATCATCCTCACCCTGTCGATCATGGTGATCGAGGTGGGAATGGTGGCGAGCGTGCTGCTCGGCCCGGGCACACATGCCTCCATCGCGCGCGACGCCGCCTTCTCCGCCGCAATGCTCATCCTCAACGGGATCCTGGCCGGCGCCATCCTCGCCCACGTGGCCCGGCGCGGGCCGATGCCGATTCGGGCACGGGCGCTGGCTTGGTACCTGGGAACGCTCGGGGTACTCGGCACGGGCGCATTCGTGCTGCCGAGGGCGGTGGGCGAATACCGGGGCGGCTGGGCGGTCATGGCCGGGGTCGGGCTGGTCGCAGCATACGGGGTTTTCATGTGGCGCCAGCTCGGCCCGGGGGCGGGCGACTTCTCCGAAGCCGACTCGCCCCCGCGCTCCTCCGAGCCCGTCGCTCGCAACCTGGTGTGGCTCGTGGTCACCTTGGTGGCGATCGTGGCGCTCTCCCACGCGCTTGGCCCACTGCTCGATGCGACCGTGGGCAACACCGCGATTGTTGGCCTCATCGTGGCGGGCGTGGTCCTCCTGCCCGAGACCGTCACCACGCTCCTTGCCGGCTGGGAAGGGCAGAGCCAGCGCGTGTCAAACCTGACCCACGGCGCGCTCGTATCGGTACTCGGCGGCTCGGTCCCCGCCGTGGTGCTCATCGGGGTCGCCACCGGGCAAGACATCGTGCTTGGCGTGGGAGGCACGGAGCTGGCCCTCCTCGCGGCGACGCTCGGCCTGCAAGCCACGGCGCTGGCAGGCCGGCGATTCAACGCGGCCCACGGGCTGGGGCACCTGACGTTGCTTGCCGCCTACGTGGCGGGACTGCTCGCCTGACGACCGGGGTTCCCGCCCGGCTTCACTCCCCTTCCCCGCGTGTGCAACGGTAATTCCCCATGTGCAACGTTAATAAACTGCTTTTCGCCGTTGCATATTGCGGATTAGCGTTGCATATGGCCAGGCCCTGACGAGCGAGGTGGCTGAGCGTGGCGGGGTCGGGCAATGCAAAGCCCGGGATCTCGGCTGAGATCCCGGGCTTGTTCTCGTGGCGGGGGCAGGATTTGAACCTACGACCTCCGGGTTATGAGCCCGGCGAGCTACCGAACTGCTCCACCCCGCGTCGGCATCCCCTACTCTATTCAGCCAGCGTCCCGGATTCAAGGTTGGCCGTGGTGCCCTTCCTCACCATCCGCCAAGCTCGCCCAGGCGGGTGGATGCAGACACCGGGGCGGGGGCCCGCGCATGCGAGCCCCCGCCCCTCGATCCGATCAGCGGCAGGCAGACACCGTGTGAGCCAACCCGCCGGCCGTGTGGCCGTTAACCGATCAGATCAATGTTGTCCCAACCGTGGCCGCCCTGGATGGGCTTCGCCCAGCCGCTCTTGCCCGTGTTGTAGTAGGTGAACAGGCGGCCGTCGTTGCGAACGCCGACCAGGTCGAAGCGGCCGTCACCGTTCACGTCGCCCGGGATGGTCGCCTGGACGAAGCTCGACCAGCCGTGGCCGATCTGAGCCGTGTAGGCGATCAAGCCATCGCGGCCGCCCTTGTACAGGAACATCTTGCCATCGTCGCGGATCGCCACGATGTCAGCGTTGCGGTCGCCGCTGAGGTCGCCGGGGCCAAGGATGGTGGCCATCGACGACCAGCCGTGGCCGATCTTCGTGCCAGAGTGCATCCCATTGGCCGTGACGACGTAGCGGTAGAGATCGCCCGTGGTAACGTGGCGTGCCACCACGTACTCGGAGCCCGAGCCTCCCAGCTTGCCGGCGTAGACAATGTTGTCCATGCCGTTCCAGCCATGACCCACCTGCGGGCCCTGGGTCAGGAAACCATCACCCTGAGAGTAGTAGAAGTGCACCGTGCCGTCTGTGTGGCGAACCAGCACGTCCGCACGCCCATCGCCGTTCATGTCCGGGATGGGGGCGAGAGCGGTGAACTCATCCGCGTTGCAGTCGACGATAGCGCCGCCCGCGAAAGTGCCGTTGCCCACAGAGGCGTAGCGGCGCAGACTGTTGTCCTTGTCAACCGCCCACAGGTCAGCAAAACGATCA
>NZ_KV793356.1:0-34326 GCF_001808465.1 Trueperella sp. HMSC08H06 | reverse complement strand
AACCGCCCACAGGTCAGCAAAACGATCACCCGTGAACTCACCCAACAGGCCCGTGCCACGAGCCGGAATCGACGGACGATCCACGGCCTGGCACGTCCCAGGCTCCGGCTGCGGCTCCGGCTCGGGCTCCGGCTGCGGCTCCGGCTCGGGCTGCGGCTCCGGCGTAGCACAGGTGCCGCCGAGGCGGATCTCGCCAGCGCCACCGAAGACAGCGCCGTTGATGGCATCGAGGCCAACCAGCTTGACGAACTTGCCCTCAACGGCCGGGAACTCCACAACCTGAGGCGCGAGGTCGGCAGTGAAGTTGCCCGTAGCGACCGGATCGCCCCAGTCCTCGCCATCCATCGAGACGTAGATCTCGTAGCCCTTGATGCGACCGTTCGCCGCACCCTGGCGGGTGGTGTACTCGAAACCGGTGAACGTACAGGTCAGGTCGTTATCCGTGACCGCCGCCGGCTCGAGCGTGATGTGGTGCGGGTAGCCCCGCACACTCGGGCTCCACTGGGTGTGCCAGTAGGTGCTGGGATCGCCGTCGATCGCCGCCGCAGCGAAGCCGCTCGGCGCCGGCTCATCGGACGTCTGCTGGGAGCTGAAGTCCGTGACCGTCAGGTCTGACCCACCGATCGGGTTGAGGAGCTCGGCCTTGCTCGGGTCGATGGTCGCGGTCTGCGCGCCCTCGCCCGCCTTGTCGCCGATCATCCAGGTGCCGGTGAAGACCAGATCGCCGGGCTCGGAAGTGCGCGGAGCATCGACCTTCCAGGTCGCCACAGACGCGGCGTCCTTCGTGGCCTCGGTGGCGCCGGCCGTCACCTCCGTGACGGTCCAGCCCTCGGGCGCCTGAAGCTTGTGCGCCACGTCGGTTAGGTCGTCAGCGTAGGAATCCACCGTTGTGGTTACCTCGTAGGTGCGCACGTCGTCGCTCGAGGGCTCAACCTGCTGGACATCCATACTGGTGCCCGGGATCAGCCCGAGGTCCTCCACGCGGAAGTTGTCGATCGTCAGATCGCCCTGGTAGTGGTTGCCCGCCTTGACAATACCGATGAAGGTCGGCTGGGAGCTCGCGCGGAACTGCATCTCGAAGGTCGACGTGCCCTTGCCGGCGTTACCGTCGGCGTCTTGCCAGCCTGTACCGCGGCTCTGCGCGATCGGGTTGCGGGTGTCGATGACTTCCTTCCAGCTATCCCCGGTCGACTCGTCGTGGCCGATGACCAGCTGGTAGTCGCCGTCGTAGCCGGCCTGGTAGTCGAAGCTCACCTTGTAGGTGCGGTTCGCTTCGAGCGGCACCGACGCGGTGGTGGTGCGCAGGATGAGCCCGCCGTTCTCCTGGTGGGCGAGGAGCGACCAGTCGCCGTCGAGCACGTTGTCGATGAGCTTCTGGCCCGCCTCGGTGTTCTGGCCGTTGCGGGTGCCCCACCAGCCGGACTGCGAGTAGGGCTCGTTGCGCAGGGCGAGCTGCGTGCGGGCGTCACCGGTCTGGGTGGAGCCGGTGACGAACGGCCAGTAGCCGGTGTCGGTGTCCTCGAAGTTCGTGAACGCGATGGTCGCGTCTGTCGGGGCCTTGTCGGTCTCCTTGAAGGCCACCACGCGTAGGTCGTCGACCGCCACGGTCGCGTCGCCCTCGCCCACGGTGATGGCGAACGTCATCGCCTTGCCGTCGGTGTGGAAGCGGACGGGCACGCGCTGGAAGCGCGTTTTGAACTTCTCGTCCGACGCCGTGGCATTGATCGCGCCCGACGTGGTGATGGTGGTGGTGGCCACCCCGTCCACGTCCTTCTGGTAGTCGCCCGGTGTCACGACGCCGTCCTTGCCGGTCACGGACACGCTCACCTCGCGCGTCTTACCCGGCTGGATCTCGATCCACGCCCAGGCGGAGTAGTCGCCTTCGGGCAGGGTGATCTCCTGGGAGATCGAGCCCGCGCCCTCGCCGAACTGGGCCTGGTAGTTGCCGCGCTCGGAGGTGGCGACGGTGGCGTCGCCAGTCACGTCGTAACTATCGAGGGTGCCGGAGAAGAAGCCCGGGTCCGTAATTCCGGTGCCCTCGCCCCAGTTCGGGGTGGCGGGCGCGGGAACAGCGCTGCTCGGGTAGAGCACGTAGGCCGTAGTGGCACCGCCGTCGGTAGCCGGGATGGTCACTGAGCCGTCCGAAACCGGCAGGTCGGTGACCTCGGCGCGGCCGGTGGCCGTGAGCTTGAACAGCTTCAGGCTCGACTGCGAGGCCCATGCATTCGTGAGCTTCCAGGTGGTGGCCTCCCCGCTCGGGTTGTAGTAGTACAGGCGATCCTCGCCGCCGTCCTTCCACGGCAGCAAGTAGGTTGCACCGTTCAGCACGGTGGCGCCGTCATAGGTGACCACACGGTCGGTTGCGGAGTCGTACCCGCCAACCGCGGTCTGCGCCGAGGTGACCTCCGTGCCGTTGGCAAAGACCACGCGGCCGGCCTGGCCGTTCGCGGGCTTGGTCCAGGACATGATGTCGGACTGCTGGAGGAACTTCGCCGGGAGGTTCTTCTGCCAGATGCCCTGGATGAAGGTGTTGTAGTTGACGTTGCCCGCCCAGCCCTCGAACTCGCGGACGTTGGTGTTGCCCAGCATCGGATCGGGGTTGAACGTGTCACGGTAAGCGTTTTCCACGAAGCGGATGAGCGTGGAGCTCAGGCCCTTGTTCGTGGTTCCGCCGTAGGGTTCGTCATTGGCCCAGTGGGACCACGTGGACAGGGTGGGAAGCGAATAGGCCCACTCGGAGGCCAGGCGGAAGCCCAGCTCCTGCTGCTGCCTCCACGCGAACGCCTCGGCCTGCCAGCCGCTCTCATAGTAGACGTCCCAGTAGAGCCAGTTGAGGTTCGAATCGGCCGGGAAGTCCTTGCGCAGCTGCGCCAGGCGCTTGAGCACGTTGCCGGTGGCCAGGTCCTTCTTGTCGTTCATCTTGTAGGACTGGTTCATCCAGCCCCACGCGAGCCGCGGCGGCATGCGCAGCTCACACGGAGCGGCCACGCCGTTCGCGGCATCGTCCACGTAGCCGTTCACCCCGTCAGAGAAGCACTTGGCCTCGGAGTAGGACTCGGTGGCGTTGACATGGATACCGAAGGTGGCATTCCAGGCCTTGCCGGCATCCACGAGCTTCTTGAGGTCGGCAAGGCCGCCGGCGCGCTCGTTGTAGTTGTTGCCGTAGTCGCCCTGGGCCGAGTCGTGGCCCTCGGACTGGTAGCCCTTGAGCAGGACCTGCTGGCCGAGGTTATCCGTGGCGAGCGCGATCCGCTTCGTGTCGTCGAGCGTGCGCAGGAAGGGGTGGGTGGCCTGGGAGACGATGTTGAACGGGATGCGGGTGATGACGGTGTTCTTCGTGTCATTCATGCCGACGAACGGGCGCAGCACGTCGCGCGTGGCGATCGCTGCGTCCTGCCAGTCGACAGCCCCGTCCGCGTTCGCGTCAGCCGTGATCTTGACCTGGATGAAGGGATCAGGCTCTTCCCCGATGCCGCTGCCGTCGTCGTACTGCACGACGGCGCCGCCGCGGTGCACCCATTCGTACGGGGAGATGGTGCCGATGCGGTTGCCATTCTGCTCGCGGACCTGGACCGTGTAGCGGTCATTACCCGAGGTGCCGGACACGGCGGTCTGGTCGTCAATCGCATTGGTCTCGAAACCGGCGGCCAGGCCGTTGCCGGCTGCCACCGCCATCCACACCCGTGCAGTCGTGTCGGCGGTGGACGCGACCGTGAGGAAGCTGTCCGGGTTCGCGGCGCGGTTGGTGTTGATCCGCGCGCCGCCCACCATCGCCGTGGCGTCGGCAACCGAGTCCAGCGACACGAGGTCAAGCCCCGGGATCTGGATGCGGTTGATCTTCTTCTCCGGGTCAGTGATGTTCGTGATGCGGTAGTCGAGCACCTGGTCCTTGACCGAGATAACCACATCGAAGGATCCAGACACCGACGGCAGGCTGACCGGGTACGTCACCGCGGTCTTGTCCGCGCTGACGGACGGATCGCCGACGACGACGGGCGTCGCCTTCCCATCAATGTTGACCGAGGTCAGCGCATCGCCGAACTTGCCGGGCATCTGCTTCTCACCCAGCTGGTAGTCCACCACCTGCGGGAAGGCGGGGTGGGTGTGAACGGTGAGCTGGCCGTCCGTGATTTCGGGCGCACCCTCGGGGATAACGACCTCGAGAGGAGCGGCCGGCTCCGGCTCGGTGCCTGGCTCGTTTTCAGCGGCGGTGAAGGCCGCGAACTCGGACAGCGCGGCCACCTGCTCCGCGCTGTCGTTGCCGCCCCATGTGCTGTTAATAGTCACCGCCACGCAACGTGCGGCGGTCGGCTCGAAATCGACGTTGACCGGCGCAAGCTTGCCGGCATCCGGGGCCGCGGGGATCGACTCGTCCGCCACGGACTCAAAATCGGGGACCGAGTCTTTACTGGCGTAGGCCTCCGGGTTCGCGCACTCCGCGTCAGTAGAAACGGAGACGTTGAAATTGCCGAACCGGCCCGAACCGTTAGAGGACTGGCGCGGGGTCAGCACGATACGGCCGAGCCCCTCCACGCTCTCGCCAAGGTCCACGACGAGCTTGTGAGGTAGCGGATCCTTCGCAGGGTTCCACTTCGTGTGCCAATAAGTGTCAGTGTTGCCGTCGAGAACGAGCTTCGCCGGGCCGTTGGCACCTTCGCCCGTGGTCTCGACCGAGTCCGCGTAGGCCACAGACATCCCCGTCTGCGGTATCGGTGAGTATGTATAAGTTACGCCAAAGGCGGGGGCTGTGATCCCGCCTATCGCCAGCGCTGCACCCGCGATGAGCGCCGCACTTCGTTGTGGAGATGATCGCATGTTTTATTCCTGTCGCTGGATTTGTGATCTGTAAAGCCAGCTTGAACGTCAATGTTCACGGCTTCACGCTTCCAGCCTAGACCATGGGAGAACTCATTTCAGCAAAACTGGCAAAATTCGACCACGTCAAAACCGTTCTTTTGCCATATTGGCCAAACCTGCGCGACCACGGGGACCAGGAAACGGGGAGGGAGCCCGCCCGGACTCCCTCCCCTGCCTGCGACTCAGCGCCAGCTACTGGCCGTCGATCTCCTGCTGAGCCTTGACCGCGTCGTCGATCGCCTTCTCCAGCGCCTCCTGAGCCTTGCCGTAGTCCGCCCAGTTGCCCGCGTCCAGCGCGGCCTTCGAATCCTCGATGGCCTTCTTCGCCGAATTCAGCGCGCTATCGAGCCGCTCCTGCACGCTACCCGGCACTGGCGCGATCGGCGCCTGGCTCGGCTCGCTGCGGGGATCCTCAGTCGGCTCCGTGCTCGGCTCCTCCGGCGGCGTCGCACCCTCGAGCGGGGCCTCCTTTTCGCCCACGACGCCGGCATCGCCCGCGTTCACACCCGAATCACCGCCGAAGACCTGGTCGAGGGACTCATCCAGCGTGGGCGCGAAGCCCACGTTGTCACCAAACAGGGTGAGCACGTACTGCAGGGTCGGGTACTGAGTACCCGAGGACGCCTGGACGTAAACCGGCTGGACGTAGAGCAGGCCGTCACCCACGGGCAGCGACAGGAGGTTGCCGCGCATGATCTCCGTGCCGCCCTGCTGGAGCAGGTTGAGATCCGTAGACACCTTCGGGTTGGCCAGCATCGTGTTCTGCGCCTGGCCGGGGCCGGGCACCGTCAGGTCTCGCGGCAGCTCGAGCAGGCTGAGCTTGCCGTAACCTTCGCCCTTGACGCCCCTCTCGTTGCCGGCGTCGCCGGATGCGGCAAGGAAGCCGGTCATGACGTTACGGTTCGTCTGGCCGCCCGGAATGTAGGACGTGGTGAGCGAGAACGCCGTCTGGTCCTCCCCCGGCATCTTGAGGGTGAGGTAGTACGGGGGCTGCTTCGGGGTGGTGGGGCTGGCGGCCTTGGTCGGCTCCAGCGGCACGTTCCAGAAGTCGCCGCCCGAGTAGAACGACTTCGCGTCCGTCACGTGGTAGCGCGCCAGCAGGGTGCGCTGGATCTTGAACAGGTCCTCCGGGTAGCGCACGTGGGCGATCAGATCGCCCGGCATCTCGGACAGCTCGGTGATCTGGCCGGGGAAGATGGACTTCCAGGCGTTGATGATCGGATCGTCGTTGTCCCACTGGTAGAGGGTGACCGAGCCGTCGTAGGCGTTGACCACGGCCTTGACCGAATTGCGAATGTAGTTGATTTCCTCCGGGCGCGGCTGACCCAGGCCGGTCGTCGTCGCATCCGCGGTGGCCTCGGTCAGGGTCTCGCGCGCCGAGTATGGGTAGTTGTTCGACGTCGTGTAGCCGTCGATGATCCACACCAGGTCCTTGCGGGTGGACGGATCGTTGTCCATGTCCACCACCGCGGGCACGGCCTTCGTATCCAGGGTCAGGTACGGAGCTACCTTGCGCACGCGCTCGTGCGGGTCGCGGTTGAACAGGATCTGGGAATCGGAGGTGACGCGGTCAGAGAAGAACAGTTCGGTCGACCTCATCCGGATGGCGTACATGAGCCGCTCGAAGGCGTTGCCCACGCTCGGCCCGCCGTTACCGGTGTAGGTGTTCATCACCTGACCGTTCGGGGCCGTGTCGTCCGGGTAGTCGAGCTCCCACGGGTCCGAGCCCTCCGGTGCGCCCACGATCGAGTACGACGGCGACTGCTGACCGAAGTACACGCGTGGCTCGTAGTCGCCGAGCTGGCCCGTGGACGGGATGCCGGCCTCCCAGAACGCCGGGTCGCCACGCGAAGTAATCGTGTTGCCGTAGGCGGCCGCCACGCCGAAGCCGTGGGTGTAGACCGTGTGGTCGTTGACCCAGGAACGACGCTCGGCGTCCAGACCCCCGAGGTTGAGCTCGCGCACCGCGATCACCGTGTCGCGCGTCTGCCCGTCGATCTCGTAGCGGTCAACCGTGAGCGGGTCCTTGAACTGGTAATACTGCCGGTTCTGCTGGAGCTGGTTGAACGAGGGATCCACGATGTTCGGATCGAGCAGGCGGATCTGCGCCGCCGTCTCCGAGTCCTTGCGCAGCTGGCCCGGCTCGACGTCGGTACGCGCGTCATACTGCTGGGTCTCAACGTGGGCCATGTCGTAGGCCTTGAGCGTGGCGTCAATGTTGCGCTGAATGTAGGTCGATTCGAGCTCGGCCGCGTTCGGGCGCACCTTGAAGTTCTCCACGAGCGCCGGGTAAAGCATCGTCACCACGAGGGCCGTGGCCACCGTGGAGGCGATGCCGATGACGGCTGGCTTCCAGCGGCGCTGCACCGCGGCGACCACGAACAGTCCCGCCACGAGCACCACCACAATCGCCAGGATCGTCAGGCCCGGCTTGGAGGCGTTGATGTCGGTGTAGGTGGCGCCGGAGAAGCGCTGGTTATTGCCCAGCAGCAGGTCATACCGGGCGAGCCAGTAGTTGACGGCAATCATGAGCGTGCCGATCGCGAGCAACACGCCGGCGTGTGCCTGGGCCTTTTTCGACACGGTAAATCCGCGCTGACCCGCCCCGATATCGCCCGTCATCCAGTAGACCACGGCCCCCACCATGAACGATAGGATCACCAAGGTCACCATGAAGCTCATGATCGTGTGGATCGCGGGCAGGGAGAAGACATAGAAGGACACGTCCAGGCCGTATTCGGGGTCCGCCTCCCCGAACGAGGAGCGGTTGATCCACAGAAGGAAGGTCTGCCAGTTGCCGGCCAGGCCCGCGCCGAACAGCAGGGAGACCACCGCGGGCACCACGCCGAAGGTCAGCCACTTGCGCCCCAGCAGCGTGTCGCGGAAGTTGTTCCCGTCGAGGTTAATGACGTTCTCCGGCGTCTTGCGCTCGCGCACCGCGATCCACAGGTTGAGCACGACGACCCCGAACACCAGCACGAATCCGATCGCGCCGAGGGCGATCGACGCGCCGTACTGGGTCCAAAACACGCGCGCGGCCTCAATCTGTTCGTACCACTTGAGCTCGGTCCAAAAACCGGCAAAGCCGATGAGCGCAAACACCAGCAAGCCGAGCACGATCAGCGTGGGGATGAACGCTCCTGGCCGGGCCCGATGCTCCTTTTCGGTGGATGTAGTCAAGATAAACCTCGTTTCATGGCCGCGTTTTGCGGGCATTTCGGCACGTTAGAACTGACAAAACCGTATAACATCTGCCGCGCGGGGCGCCATGCGGTTCACCTAAGAGCTTGCCGGTGGCGTGTGGTAAGAATAGGCCGTGACTGAAAATACGAAGACCCCCATGACTCGTTCGTTGGAGAAGTCCACCTTGGAGATCGAGCGGCACGTGGCCACCGGCGGCTGGGATGCCCCGATCCGGCTCTTCGCCCTCGCACTCGCCAAGAATGCGCTCGCCCAGCATCCCGAGCTCGCCGGCGAGCTCCCATCGGACGTCCAGGCCGACGCGATCAACGACGAGACCACCCTGTTCTCCATCGAGCAGGAGGGCCTGCCCCCGGTGGATACGCTCGAGGAGCTCCTGGGCCGCATCGTCTGGCCCGCCGACGTCGATGGCGCGGCCCTCGCCGTGGAGCGCATCATTCTTCCGCCCAGCGCCGAGGTGACCCTGCCCGAAGACCCGGTCGAAGCCGAGAAGATGCTGGCCGAACACCCGGATCGGCAGGACGTGCGCATCGTCGCCTCCGTCCTTCGCACGGGCGAGAGCTGGTGCGCGATCCGCATGCGCAAGTTTGACGACGACGCCAAGGTCCTCTCCGGCGCCAACCTCATCCCCGGCATCGTCGAGGGGCTGAAGATGGGCTTCGCCGAGCAGCCCTAAGCGCTGGCTCAGCCTCCGCCGCCGGGCGGCGGGCCGCAGGCGCTTAGCCCTCCGGGTTCACTTCGGGCAGCGCCGAGCAGGGCGTGAGCGAGCTCGTGTCACCCGCGCCGATCGCCTCGACGGCGGCGATGGCCTGGTCGATCGTGCGCACGGCCCAGATATTCAGACCGTCGAGCTCGTACCCGATCGTCTCGGGGCAGTTGTAGGCGGGGGCAATGAAGTCCGTGGCGCCGGCCGCGCTTGCCCCCGCGAGTTTGTGGCGGATCCCCCCGATCGGCTCGATGTCGCCATCCCAGGCGATGGCACCCGTGCCGGCGATCACCGCATCCCCGCCCAGCGAGCCGGGCGTGACGGCGTCGTAAATGGCGAGGGTGAACATCGTGCCGGCCGAGGGCCCGCCGATCCCCTCCACCTCGTAGGTGGCCTGCGCGGGCAGCTGAACATCAGCGACCGAGACGTAGATTCCGAGCACCGAGCCGGGGTGGACCCAGCCGGTGACGTCGGGCTCGAAGCCTCGGGTCGTCGTCGTGACCTCTTGCTCCGAACCGTCGCGCTCGATCGTCAGCGTCACCTGCGTACCGGGCGCCGTATCGTCGAGCACGTTGGTCATCTGGCGGAAGGTTCCGATCGTGGCCGTGCGCTCCGGCGTCGTGATCGCGCGCAACACGTCGCCCTCCTGCAGGATCGCTTCTGCCGGGGAGCCCTCGGGCACGCCCGCCACGCTCAGCGTCATCGACACGTCCATCCCCGCCTCCTCGAAGGCGACCGCGGCGGCCGTGTCCTGCGAACTCGTCATGAGCTGAACGTTTTGCTCGTTGACCTCGCTCGAGGACACCTCCTTGGGATAGTACGCGCGCACCGGCACCACCTCGTCTGAGGTCAGGAGCGCCGAGGCCACCACGGCACCCGAGATGCCGGCGTCGGCGTTGCCCAAGGCGTTGACGGTGGTCATGAGGAAATGCGTGCCCGAATCGAAGGTCTGCGTGCCCCCGACCGTCACCAGGTTCTCCCCGTGCTCGGTCACGTCCAGGACCGGGCCGGGGCGCTGCACCATATACGACGACGGCAGCGCGGCACCCGCCGCGAGCAGAACGGCGAAGATGCCACCCGAGATGACGGTCTTGGAGGGGCGAGAAGTGAACATGTGATCCTCTTTCCGGAACTTCGCGCTCGGCGCACCGCCCCGCGTTGTCCGGTGCGGCGGACTGCTACTACCCTATAGTGAATCCAAGGAGGAAAAATGAGCAATAGCGACATGGGCCCGGGCAACGACGGTTGGCAGGACCGCCTACGCGCCATCCTCGGCCCGGAGGCCGCCGACCGGCTCATTGAGCAAATCAGGAATCAGGGCCAGGATCCGGATCAGTTCATGTCCCAGATGCTCAACCCAGCAAACCTCGCACTTGTGACGAATCAAATTCAGCAGATGCTCGGCTCCTCGGGCGAGGGGCCGGTGAACTGGAAGCTGGCCGAGCGCGTGGCGCGCGAAACGATCACCAATCAGCACCTTGATCGGCTCACCGCCGACACCGCCGATAGGACCCGCGCCTCCCTGCGCACGGCCTCCCTGTGGCTGGACGCCGCCACCGCCCTCGACCCGACGACGGGCCCTAACATGGCCCTGTCCCGCCTCGACATGCTGGCCCATTCCCTGTCCACCTTCCGCAGGCTGCTCGAGCCGGTGGGCTCCAACGTCTCGCGCGCCTTTTCTGAGATCTTCCGCGAGCAGGCCGAGCACATACCCCCACAGATGGCCGGCTTGTTCGGCGACCCGGGCGGCTTCGTGAACAAGATGATCGCCTCCGTGCTCGGCGTACAATACGGCGGGGCGCTGGCGGAGCTCGCGGCCGAGAGCTTCGGCTCCACCGACACGGGCGTTCCGCTCATGGAGGGGTCCTCGGCCGTGCTCGTGCCCACGAACGTGGCGGGCTTCGCCAAGGACCTCGAGATCCCGGACGAGGAAGTGCTGTTATTTGCCGCCGTTCGCGAGGCCGCCGCCGCGCGCCTCTACACGCGCGTGCCCTGGCTGCGCCCGCGAGTCATCGACACGATCGCCCAGATCGCCTCCGGCTTCGAGATCGACATGGAAACGATCGAGGAACAGGCCCGCGGCCTGACCGAAGGCATGTCCTTCGACCCGTCCTCCATGCCCGAACTCGACATGTCGAAGGTATTCGTGCTCGACCTGTCCGAAGAGCAGGAGGATTCCGTGGCGCGCCTTCAGCTCCTCCTGTCACTGGTGGAGGGCTGGGTCAGCGAGGTCACCGCCCGCGCCGTGGCACCGCACCTGCCCAACGCCGTGGCCCTGCGCGAACTGTTCACCCGCCGCTACGCCACCGACAACCCTGCCAAGCACGTGTGGCAGGCCCAGCTCGGCATCGAACTCACCCCGCGCCTGCAGCGCGAGGCCGCCGCCTTCTGGCAGCAGGCCGAGTTCCGCGTGGGGATCGACGAGCGCGACGCCCTGTGGGCTCACCCCGACCTCCTGCCCACCTCCGCCGCGCTCGACAACCCGGCCGCCTTCTTCGGCCCGGACGTGGCAAGCGTGGAGGCCGAGCTCGATTCCTTCCTCGAGGACCTCTTCAACGACGAGAACCAGGGCCAGGCCCCGCACGAGCCCGGCTTCGGCGACGTGGAGTAGCCCGGCTGGCAGAGGGCGGCGCGAGCTGAGAGAGCTCCGCGTAGGGCGAGGGCCGAGGGAGGCGAGTGCCACGAACGAGGCGAGTCCCGCGAGCGCGCGGCAGTTTTCCACAGCGGTGCATTGCCGGGGCCCGCGCCCGGCGTTTTGACTAGCGTGTGCCTCATGCAGCTGACCACTGGAGTGTTTTGGACGGGACCGTGGCGTGCCCAGATCGGGATCGACCCGCGCATCGGCCTCAGCCTTGACGGGCTGAGCAAGGCCGAGCTGTCGTTCGTCGACACCCTCACCCTCCCTCAGGAACGGCCCGAGGTGGAGGTGCGGGCCAAGGCCGCCGGCATCTCCCGAAAGCGGCTGGCCGCGCTGCTTGGGATGCTCACCGACGCCGGCGTGCTTGACCAGCGCCCCTCCTCCGGGGTGGACCACGCGCCGTGGCGGCGCATCCGGCAGGATTCGCCGCGCCGCCAGAACTGCCACGTCCACATCCACCGCGCCGACTACCTGGGCGCCGGCATCGCGATCGCGCTCGCCCGGTGCGGGGTGGGCAAGATTACTACAGACGACTCCGGCGCGGTAGGCTACAGCGATCATCCCACGATGACCTCGCTCGGCTTGGGCAGGGGGCGGGCCGCCGCGCTCAAGACCCTGCTGCGCCGGGAGGCGCCCACCATCCAGACCGCGGGGGTGGACATGGGGGTACGCCCGCCGGACGTGGTGGTGGTCAGCGGCACGTATGCCACCGACCCGGTGAGCGTGGGCATGTACCTGGGCCAGTCCGCGCCCGTCTACCAAACCTGGATCGAGGAGGTGGACGTGTTCGCCGGTCCGCTCTCAATCCCTCACGAGTCGGCGTGCGGCACTTGCCTCATGCTGCACCGCGCGGATGCGGACCCGAATTGGACCGACCTCATCCAGCAGGCCTGCTCGGCCACGCCCCTCATGCCCGAGTCTTCCTCGGCGATGATGGTGATCTCGCTGGCCGTGCGCGACATCGTGGCCTACCTGGACGGCGGGCCCGTACCCCACATGTGGAAGGTGGGGCCGGCACCGCATCCGCCCGAGCCGATGGTGCTCCAGCCCCACCCCAAGTGCGGGTGCACGCTCAGCACCGCGTGAACCGGCTTCGGCTAGCGCCCGAAGCCGATGGGCTTGTCCCCCACGATGGCGAGCAGGTCGAAGCCGTAGTCGGTGAGCTTGCGGGTACCGATCCCGCGCACACGGCCGAGCTCGGCCAGGTCGCGCGGCTTCTTCACGGCGATCTCGCGCAACGTCACGTCGTGCAAGATGAGGTGGGCGGGTTTGCCCGTCTCCTGCGCCTTGGCCAGCCGCCACATGCGCAGCTCCTCAAACAGCGCCACGTCGTCAGGATTCTCCGCCGCCCACTGCTCCTTGGCCGCCTTCGAGCTGGCCCGCCGCGAGCGCGTGGAGCGCGATTCGGGCTGGGGCCAGTGCTCGTCGAGAAAGCGGGTGAGTTTGCGCTTGGACCGGCCCCGGTTGCCTTCCGCATAGGAGATGAAGAGCTCTTCGCGTGCGCGGGTGATGCCCACGTAGAGCAGGCGGCGCTCCTCGGCCACCGCTTCGGGGCTGGAGGCGTGGGAGATCGGCATGAGCCCCTCGCTCATGCCGGCGAGGAACACGGCTCCCCACTCCAGACCCTTGGCGGCGTGGAGGGAGGAGAGGGTGACAGCGTTGGTGGTGGGTTCGTTGCCCAGCTCCGCGCGCTCCTCGAGCTCGGCCACGAACTCGGCCACGCTCGCGTGGCGCCTGTCCCACATGGCCTGGGCCAGCTTGAGCAGAGCGTTCTGGGACTCCCAGCGCTCCTTGGCCGCCCCCGCCTCGGGCGCCTCGGGCCGCCAGCCCATCCCAAAAAGCGTGTCCTCCACAATCTGCGGCAACTCCCCTGCCACCGCCCCACGCGCGGCGGCGCGCAGGGCCACCATCGCGTCCTTGACCTCGCGGCGCATGAAGAAGCGCTCCGACCCCTTCATCTCGTACGGGATGCCCGCATGGGCGAGCGCGGTCTCAAACTCCTGGGATTGGGCGTTCGTGCGGTAGAGGATCACCATGTCGGAAAAGTCCATGCCCAACTCGCGCAGGGTAAGCATCTTGCCGGCGATGCCGACCGCCTCGTCGGCGTCGTCGGCATACATGGAGTACGTGACGGGCCGGCCGGACTTTAGCGCCGAGACGAGCTGGACGGCGGCGGCGTTGTGGTCGGATTCGATGACGGCGTTGGCGAGCTCCACGATCTGCGGGGTGGAGCGGTAGTCGCGGTTGAGCTTGACCGTGCGCGCCCCGCGGAACTCCTGCGTGAAGCCCTCCAGATACCGGGCGGAGGCCCCGGTGAAGCTGTAGATGGTCTGCGACACGTCACCCACCACGCACAGGTCCCGCCGATCGCCCAGCCACAGCTGGAGCAGGCGGTGCTGCATGGGCGACACGTCCTGGTATTCGTCCACCACGAAGTGCTGGTACTGTTTGCGGATCGTGGCCGCGATGTCGGGCCGATCACGCATGATGCCAATAAGGATGACGATGACGTCCTCGAAATCAATGACGGCGCGCTCGGACTTGACCTCCTCATAGGCCCTGATGAGCGCGGCGATCTCCGCGTGCGAATAGCCGGCCACCTCCGGGCGAAGCTGGGAGGCGGCCTCGCGTTCGTAGTCCCCCGGCGCGATGAGCGAGACCTTCGACCACTCGATCTCGGCCGCCATGTCGCGCACCGAGACCTTGTCCACGCTCATTCCCAGCCGGGCGGCGGCGCTCGCCACCAGGTTGACCTTCGACTCCTTGATCTCCGGCACCCGCCCGCCGATCGCGTTCGGCCAGAAATAACGCAGCTGGCTCAGCGCCGCCGAGTGGAAGGTGCGGGCCTGGACGGTGGGCACCCCCAGGTCGCGTAATCGCGAGCGCATCTCACTGGCCGCCCGGTGGGTGAAGGTGACGGCCAGGATGTTCGTGGGCCGCTGCTGGCCCGAGTGCACGGCATAAGCGATGCGGTAGGTGATCGCGCGGGTCTTGCCTGTGCCGGCGCCGGCCAGCACCGCCATCGGCCCGCTCACGTTTTCGGCCACCTCGCGCTGGCGCGGGTCCAGGTGGCTCAGTAGCTCCTCGGCATCAAACACGTGCCCCTCCTCTTTCTAGCGGTCCGCCCAGCCAGTCCTCGATGAGGGCGCGAGCCACGGACGTGGGCCCGGGCATCGAGGCGGGGTTGTCCGCGTACATCTGGCGTAGCTCGGCGCGCGTGACGAACATGGCCTCCACCACCTCCACGCCGTCGGGCCTCAGCTCCGGCGCCTCCTGCGCCGTCCAACCGCGGAAGCCCACCATGAGCGAGCGCGGGTAGGGCCAGGGCTGGGAGGCGAAGTATTCCAGGCGCCCCACCTCGATCCCTGCCTCCTCCAGGACTTCGCGGCGCACCGCGTCCTCCAAGGTCTCCCCGGCCTCCACGAAGCCGGCCAGGGTGGAAAAGCGCCCGGCGGGCCAACTGCGGTTACGCCCGAGTAGCAGGCGGTCCGCCCCGTCCCGGATCGCCATGATGACCGCCGGGTCCATGCGCGGGAAGATCACGTGTCCGCCCGGGCAGCGCATCTGCCAACCCGATTCGACCAGCTCTGCGCGCTGCCCGCACATGGGGCAGTACGGCGTGCCATGCCAGTTGAGGAGCGCCATCGCTTCCATCGCCAGCGCCGCCTCGGCCTCGTTCAGCAGGTGGCCAACCTCCCGCAACGGCGCGAAGCGCAAGCCGGCCAGCTCGCCCTGCCACGCGCGATCAACGCTGAGCGCCCCAGCATCGACGCCGAAGTACGGCCGCCCCTCGAACACGCCGAGGTAGGACGGTTCAGGCGCGCCCAGCTGCTGGAACTGGCCGCGCGTCAAAAACACGAGCGCACCGTCGAACGGCACGTCCCCCTCCTGAATTAAGAGGTATCGTCCGCGCGGATCGGCCAGCCCCGCCCGCGGATCAGACCTGCTCTCCGCGTCCCGCTGGCCGATCGCCCGCCGCTCGCTCAATTTTCCGTACATCGTGCCTCCTTCCCCCTCCACTCTACTGCGCCCCTCCGACACTGCCGGAGGCCAGCCCGCTACCGATTCACACCATAAACTGCCACAATAGGGTTCGTGACTTCCCAGCAATCCACAAAGCCCGTGTCGCGCTATACCGCGCGCGAGCCCGAGCCGTCGTTGCCCGTCACGGGCCCGGTTCGCCTCGGCGCGCACCTTACCGGCCATGGGGTCGACGTCGCCGTCATGGCCTCGCACGCTACGGCAGTGGACGTCTGCTTCGTGGACGCAAGCGCCTACCACACCTCCGAGCGCCGCTTCCGCCTGCGCCGCGGTGACCACGGCGTGTGGTCGGGGCACGTGCCCGGCATCCGCGCCGGCCAGGCCTACGGTTTTCGCGTGCACGGGCGCTGGGACCCGGCCCAGGGCCTCCTGCACAACCCCGCCAAGATCCTCCTCGATCCCTACGCGCGCGCCATCACCCGCACCCCCGAACTCCACCCGGCGCTCTACTCGCACGTCGTCGACGCCGACCTCAAGCCGGACCCGTCACACCAGGCCGACCAGCGCGATTCGGCGGAGGTAACGGCGCTCGGCGTCGTGGTCGAAGATCAGCCCCTGGAGATCCATCGGCCGAACGTGCCGTGGGACCAGACGGTCATCTACGAGGCGCACGTGGTCGGGCTGACGAAGGCCCTGCCCGGCATCCCCGAGGAGCTGCGCGGCACGTACGCCGGCGCCGCCCACCCTGTCACGATCAACCATCTCAAGAGCCTGGGCGTCACCGCGATCGAGTTCCTGCCGATCCACGCGAAGATGAGCGAACCCTTCCTGTCCGTCCAGGGAAAGGAAAACTACTGGGGGTACAACACCCTAAGCTTCTTCACCCCCGAGCCCTCCTACGCGATGGAATCCTCCCGGGCCGCCGGGCCGCAAGCGGTGATCGACGAGGTCAAGGGCATGGTCAAGCTCCTGCACGACGCGGGGATTGAGGTGCTGCTCGACGTCGTGTACAACCACACGTGCGAGGCAGGCTCCGATGGGCCCACCGTGTCCTGGCGCGGGCTGGACAACTCGATGTACTACCGCCACGATTCCCAGCGGCCGGGCCAGCTCATCGACACCACCGGTTGCGGCAACTCCCTTGATTTCCGCCGCATGCCGGTCATCCGGCTGACCCTGGATTCGCTGCGCTACTGGGTGGAGCACATCGGGGTGGACGGTTTCCGCTTCGACCTTGCGGTCACGCTCGGGCGCGAGGGCGATTCGTTTAACCACATGCACCCGCTCTACGTGGCAATGGCCACCGACCCGATCCTGTCCCAGGTCAAGCTCATCAACGAGCCGTGGGACCTGGGGCACGGCGGCTGGCGCACCGGCCAGTTCCCGCCGCCGACCGCGGACTGGAATGACCGCTTCCGCGACACACTGCGCTCGTTTTGGGTCACGGAGCCGGCCGCGATCGTCCACGGTGGCCAGGGCGGGGACCAGCGCGACCTCGCCACCCGCATCGCCGGCTCGGCGGACCTGTTCGGGCACGGGCGCATGCCCGGCGGGCGCGGGGTGTATTCCTCGGTCAACTTCATCACCGCCCACGACGGCTTTTCCATGTATGACCTGGTGAGCTACAACCACAAACACAACGAGAGTAACGGCGAGGACAACCGAGACGGCACGGACAACAACCGCTCGTGGAACCATGGGGTGGAGGGCGAGAGCGCCGACCCGAAGATCCTGGCCGCGCGTCGTCAAACCATGCGCAACCTTTTCGCTTCCCTCTTCTTCTCCGTGGGCACGCCGATGATCGCCGCCGGCGACGAGCTGATGAAGACCCAGGGCGGCAATAACAACGCCTACAGCCAAAACGGCGCGGTTTCGTGGATCGACTGGGACCTCGACCAGGACCAGCGCAACATGTTCGACACGGTGGCCTACCTGCTGCGCCTGCGCCGCGACCACCGCACCTTCCGCCCCACGACCTTCTACACGGGCAACACCGCCGACGGCGACGTGATCCCCGACATCACCTGGCTCGACTACACCGGCCAGATGATGCCCGACTACAAGTGGTTTGACCCGAACGTGCGCCTGTTGCAGGCCCTGCGCTCGGGCTTCGGGCAGGACGCGGACGCGCTGATCGTGGCGAACGGCAACGTCACCTGGCGCGTGGTGCAGCTCCCGCAGGGGCGGGGCAACCCGTTCCGTCTCGAGTGGCGTTCCACCTGGGAGACTCCGCGCCGATCGACGCCGACGTACGCGCCCGGCGCCCTCACGCGCGTGCCCCCGCTCTCACTGACACTGTTCTTCGCCAACCCGGCCTAGAAGTTTCGAAACGTCGAGGCGGCCACCTATCATGGGGGCATGACTGATCGCGCTAGCTTTGACATGTCCGATGCCTCCCTCGATCACGCTCGCTCGGTGAGCGCGAAGATCGATCGGGCCATTGCCGAGGACCCTTCCCAGTTCCGTGTGCTCACGGGCGCCCGCCCCACGGGCAACCTGCACATCGGTCACTACTTTGGAGCGCTTCGCAATTGGGTGGACATCCAACGCCGCGGGGTCGATACCTGGCTGCTGATCGCGGACTACCAGGTGATCACCGACCGCGATGAGACGGGCTCGATCCGCGATTCGGTCTACTCCCTTCTCACCGACTACCTGGCGATCGGCATGGATCCGGAGGCGACCACGATCTTCGCCCACTCCCAGGTGCCCGAGCTCAACGAGCTCCTCCTGCCCTTCCTTTCCCTCGTGACCGACGCCGAACTGCGCCGCAACCCCACCGTCAAGGCCGAGCTTGAGGCGACGGGCGGGCGACCCATGTCCGGCCTGCTGCTGACCTACCCGGTCCACCAGGCGGCCGACATCCTGTTCTGCAAGGCCAACCTGGTGCCGGTTGGCAAGGACCAGCTCCCCCACCTGGAGCAGGCGCGCGTGATCGCGGACCGATTCGAGGCCCGTTACGGCCACAAGAGCGAGTCCCGTGTGTTCCCGCGCCCGCAGGGCCTGCTGTCCGAGGCCGAGTCGGTGCTCGGGCTGGACGGGGCGAAGATGAGCAAGTCGCGCCACAACACGATCGAGCTGGGGATGAGCGCGGATGAGACGGCCAAGCTCATTAAGAAGGCCGTGACCGATTCGGAGCGCTTCATCACGTTTGATCCGGAGGGCCGCCCCGAAGTGTCCAACCTCCTGCTGTTGGCGGGCCTGGCCACCGGCCGCGACCCGCGCGAGATCGCTGAGGAGATCGGCAACGGCGGCGGCGGGACCCTGAAGAACGTCGTCACCGAGGCCCTCAACGAACACCTGGCACCCCTGCGCGAACGCCGCGCCGAGCTTGCAAACGACCCGGCCTACCTCACCTCCGTGCTCGAGCGCGGAGTGGCCCGGGCCCGCGAGCAGGCGGCGCAGACACTCGCGGAAGTTCACGACGCGCTTGGCATGCGTTACTGACGTTTTCTTGCAACAATCCTGGACCAATTTGGAGACGCTTTTTTCGCGGGTATCCTTGGAGCGTTAGGTCTCGTGGACGTCCACGCTTCACTGAAGGGGTTTCATGACTCACGATAATTTGACCGCGACAATTGCGGGCCAGGTCCGTTCCGTCTCTGGCAAGAACGTCCTTTCCGCCACACTGCAGGAATACTGGCAGGGCACCGCGGCCGCCGTCGTCGACCACCTTGCCGACAACTGGCAAAAGACCGAGGAGCGCTACAACGCCTCGCGCATGCAGCACTACTTCTCGGCCGAGTTCCTCATGGGCCGGGCGCTGCTCAACAACCTCAACAACCTGGGGCTGGTCGAGGAAGCCGAACAGGCCCTGGGCGCGTTCGGCCAGAACCTGAGCGACGTCCTGGAGGAGGAGCACGACGCCGCGCTTGGTAACGGTGGCCTGGGCCGCCTAGCCGCGTGCTTCCTCGACTCGTCGGCCACCCAGAACCTGCCCGTGCGCGGGTATGGCATCCTGTACCGCTACGGCCTGTTTAAGCAATTCTTCGAGGACGGCAACCAGGGCGAAGAGCCCGATCCGTGGATGGAGGAGGGCTACCCCTTCGTCATCCGCCGTGAGGAGAACGTCAAGTTCATCAACTACGCCGACCTCAAGGTCCGCGCGATCCCCTACGACATGCCGATCACCGGATATGGCACCGACAACGTGGGCACGCTGCGCCTGTGGAAGGCCGAGCCGATGGCCGACTTCGACTACAACGCGTTTAACTCGCAGGATTTCACGGGCGCGATCGTGGAGCGCGAGCGGGTCAACGACATCTCGCGCGTGCTCTACCCCAACGATTCCTCCTTCGAGGGCAAGGTGCTGCGCGTGCGCCAGCAGTACTTCTTCTGCTCGGCCTCCCTCCAGCAGATCGTGGACAACGAGCTGGCCCAGCGTGGAACGCTGAAGGATTTCGCGACGTTCAACTCGATCCAGCTCAATGACACCCACCCGGTTCTCGCCATCCCCGAGCTCATGCGTATCCTCATGGATGACCACGATTTCGGGTGGGACGAGGCGTGGGAGATCGTGCGCGGCACGTTCGCCTACACGAACCACACGGTGCTGGCCGAGGCGCTGGAGACCTGGGAGGTGTCGATCTTCGACCGGCTCTTCCCGCGCATCCGCGAGATCATCTTCGAGATTGACCGCCGCTTCCGCGAGGAGATGGCAAAGGCCGGCTTCGACCAGGGCAAGATCGACTACATGGCACCCGTGTCTGGCAACCGCATCCGTATGGCGTGGATCGCCTGCTACGCGGCCTTCTCGATCAACGGCGTAGCCGCCCTCCACACGGAGATCATCAAGGCCGACACGCTCAAGGACTGGTACGACGTGTGGCCGGAGAAGTTCAACAACAAGACCAACGGCGTGACTCCGCGCCGCTGGCTTGACCAGTGCAACCCGCGCCTGTCCGCCCTGCTCACCGAGCTGCTGGGCAACGACGAGTGGGTACGCGACCTGGACCTGCTGAAGAACCTCGAGGGCTACCTCAACGACGCCGACGTGCTCGACCGCCTAAATGCGATCAAGCACGCCAACAAGGTGGACTTCGCCGCGTGGATCAAGCACCGCCAGGGCATCGAAGTGGACCCGGACGCTATCTTCGACACGCAGATCAAGCGCCTGCACGAGTACAAGCGCCAGCTACTCAACGCCTTCTACATCCTTGACCTGTACTTCCAGATCAAGGACGACCCGTCGATGGAGGTGCCCCCGCGCGTGTTCATCTTCGGCGCGAAGGCCGCCCCCGGTTACGTGCGTGCGAAGGCGATCATTAAGCTGATCAACACGATCGGCGAACTGGTCAATAACGACGACGACGTGGCCGGCCGCCTCAAGGTGGTCTTCGTGGAGAACTACAACGTTTCCCCCGCCGAGCACATCATCCCGGCCACCGACATCTCCGAGCAGATCTCCACCGCCGGCAAGGAGGCCTCGGGCACGGGCAACATGAAGTTCATGATGAACGGCGCGCTCACGCTGGGCACCATGGACGGTGCGAACGTGGAGATCGTGGACGCGGTGGGTAACGACAACGCCTACATCTTCGGCGCCACGGAGGACGAGCTGCCCGAGCTGCGCAAGACGTACGACCCGCGGCGCACGGCCGCCGAGGTCCCCGGCCTACAGCGTGTCATGGATGCGCTGGTGGACGGCACGCTCGACGACGGCGGCACGGGGCTGTTCCACGACCTGCACAATTCGCTGTTCGACGGCTGGGGCGGCGCGGACGAATACTACGTGCTGGGCGACTTCGCCTCCTACCGCGAGACCCGCGATAGGGTGGCGGCTGACTACTTCGCCGACCGTCGCCACTGGGCGGCGATGTGCTTGAAGAACATCATCGAGTCGGGCCGCTTCTCCTCTGATCGCACGATTCGGGATTACGCCCGCGAGGTGTGGAAGATCGAGCCACAGAAGATCTGACGTGTAAAAGCGATCTGATCCCACGGGGTGCCCGCGCGATTGCGCGGGCACCACTGCGTTTCTAGGCGCTACTTGAGGGCAACCCCGTAGAGCATGTCGCTCGGGGGAAGCGCCGGGCAGGCCTCGAGGACGTCGTCGTGGCCGCCCTCGGCTTCGAGAGCAGGCTGGAGGTCGGTGGGGAACCACTCCCGCCCCGAGCCGTCCTCGGCGAAGAAGTTCTGCACGTAGGATTCACGCGAGGGGCGCTTGGAGACGTCCGTCGCATAGCCGTAGCCCTCCAGGCACGGAATCATGTACTCGTTCCAGTAGTCGTAGACGAGCCCGACCTGCTCGGCTGACCAGTCGCGGGCGAGGGCCGGGTCGAAGGGAAACTGCATTTGGCACGTGTATCCCGCCAGCTGGAATGCCCGTTCTTGCAACTCGGGATACTTACCATAGGACAGGCCGCCCGTTTGAAGTGCTTTGGCGCTAAAGCCGGCGTCGGTCATACACTCGGCCATCTTCTTTTCTTGTTCTCGGAACGAATCGTAATAGGCGACGACGGGCACATCAGGCAGGCTCTCAAGCAGCTCGGGATCCGTGACGAATTGCCGTGCAACCTCTTTGCGGGTCTGATCCTTCTCGTCCTCGGTCAGCGAGGGGCGCGTAATGGTGACGGTTGGCTCCCACGCCTTGGGATCCCAGTCCCGCGACGGCCCCTCCGAGGTCCCCGTGCCCTCGGACGTCGGGGCGTCGGGCTGTTGTGCCTGGGGAACGGAACAACCCGCGAGCAAAACAGTCACAAGTACGGCACAGAAAGGCTTACGCATGAAAACCATCCTTTAAAGCAATCTGTTATCAACTATGGCAAATCAGACTGAATCTTGCCTTCCTACCAAGGCAGTAGTAGGTATCCTTGATCGAAGAATGCCCGACATTTAACCTGAAAGTACCTATTTCAGTGATGATAGAAGGGATAATCTCATGAAGAGATTTGGTAGAGTCGTTGCTGCGACCATGATGTCGGTAGCGCTCGTATTTGGCGCTACAATGCCTGCTTCGGCTGGTACAAAATCGGGGACTCATTCTTGCGCAACAATCGCAAGGAATGCTGTCAGAGGTGAGCAACAGCGTTTCGCTACTATGACTCTTAAACTCGGCGGTTCGACCGTTTACTCGAAGTACGGCGAGTATGTGGGATGGGGATACACCACATCTGGAGGGACCAAGACGTGGTCTGCAAGTTCGCCATGGCTACTCTGGTAAGGCACCTACGCTACGTGCGCGCCTAAGATCATCAACTAGTTGATTCTGAGTAGCGAACCAACACCGCAAGTTCAGGCCTCCCGCTTGATCCAGAACGCTGCGCATGTAAGGGAACCCGTATGAAAGGTTTTCGTGCTCTCGCGACACTCCTCGGCGCCGTCGTCGTGCTCGCCGGCGTCTTCTGGGCGGGGTACACCGTCGCGTCCCCGAGCTCCGCACCTACCAAGGACGCCGCGCCCACCACGGTCGAGGCCACGTCGGGAACGATCGAGCACAAGATCGTCCTCACGGCGAGCGTGAGCAGGCAGGCGCTCCCCCTGACGGTCAACGCGCTGGAGGGCTACGTCCTCAAGGTCACGGACGCCTCCACTGCCTCACAGGGCGACATTCTCTACCAGGTCGACGCCCGGCCCGTCTTCGCCGTCGTCGGCTCTACCCCATTCTGGCGCGACCTCGCGCCCGGCGACTCGGGCGACGACGTCGCCCAGCTCAACCAGATGCTGGTCGACACCGGCTTCCTCGCCGAACCTGGGCAGAAGTTCACCGCGGCCACGCGGGCGGCGATGAAGGCCCTGCTCGCCGAGCATGGCGCCGGCTTCGACGACGTGGTGCCGATCGGCCAGCTCATCGCCATCCCCTCCGAGGCGACCCCGGTCATGATCGATAGGTCGATCCTCTATCCGGGCGCCCGGTTATCCGGCGGGGAGCGGGCGATCTCTATCCTGGACCGCGATCCGAGCTTCGCTATGATCGTCACCCCCACCCAGGCGGGAATGATCCCACCCGGAACGACGGTGCGCGTCCACCACGGTGAGCTGACGTGGGACGGGGTGGTCGGCCAGTCCAGCACCACCGACGAGGGCATCTCGCTCGAGTTGCTCGGCGCCGACGGCGGGCTCGTCTGCGGCGAGGAATGCGACGCCCTCCCGCCCACCGCCACGGCCTCGCTGCTGACCGACGTCGTCCTCGTCCCTCCTGCCACGGGCGTGACCGTCCCGGTGGCCGCGATCAGCACCCACGCCGACGGCACCACCAGCGTGACCCGCGTGGCGGGAGATGCGCAGGAGAGCGTGAACGTCACGGTCGTGGGCGTCTCGGGCGGCCTCGCGGTTGTCGAGGGAGTGGAGGAAGGCGACACGCTCCTGTTGTCGGGGCCGCAGGAGGAGGAGTCGTGACCGGGATCCTCACCGTCACGGACCTCACCTTTCGCTACAAGGCCTCCCTGCCCGAGCTCTTCGACGGCCTGACCCACGACTTCGAGGCCGGCGTGACGGCGGTGACCGGCCCGTCCGGCCGCGGGAAGTCCACGCTCCTCTACATCCTGGGCATGTTGTTGCGCCCGACGTCGGGCACGATCCGGCTACGCGGGAGGAACCTCACCACGCTCAAGGACCACGAGATCTCCTCCGTGCGGGCACGCGAGTTCGGCTTCGTCTTTCAAGATTCCGAGCTCGACCCGGCACGCCCGATGATCGACTCGGTGATCGAGCCCGGGCTGTATGCGGGCGCGCGCCGGGCCGACCTCCTTGAGCGCGCCCGCCGCCTCCTAGCGGAGGTCGGCCTGGAGGAACGGGCCACCCACCGCCCGGCCCAGATCTCGGGCGGCCAGGCGCAACGAGTGGCGCTGTGCCGGGCGCTGGTCAACGACCCGGCCGTCGTGCTCGCCGACGAGCCGACAGGCAATCTCGACCCCGCAAATTCCGCGATCGTCCTCGACGCGCTCGGCGACATGGCGGCGTCCGGGCGCGCCGTCGTCATCGCCACGCACGACCCGGTGGTGCTGGAACGCGCGGACAGGGTGCTCGCCCTATGAACATCGCCGAACTCCTCGCCGAATCCTGGCGCGCCTTCCGCTCCTCTCCCGTGGCGGCCCTCCTCATCGCCTTCCTGACCGCCGGCATGGGCGCCATTACAATGGCGAGCGCGGGCTCGAACGCCGCCACCTACGATTCCATCAGCGAGTCGCTCAACGCCCCCGAGGCGCGCACGTTCAAGCTCACCGACGGCGAGCAGCAGGTGATCGGGATGCCGATCGTGGACTCGGTGCGCTCGCTGTCCTCGGTCGAACGCGCGCTGGCCATGACCACCCCGCAGGACATCGTAGCCGGCAACCTCGGCCAGGACTCGACGCCCGTGCCACTGTCCCACATCGCCGGCGACGTCGACGGCGCGCTCACACTCACCTCGGGCCGGATGCCCGACCCCCACGAGGTCGTCATCGGCCCCGGGGCGCTCGACGCGCTCCGGCTTGTCGACGGGGTGGGCTACGTGGAGTCCCCCGCCGGGGAGCAGTGGGCGGTGGTCGGCACTTTCGCGGCGCGACCCCCGTTCACCGACCTCAACTCCTACGCCATCTCTACCGAGGAGGCCGGCGCCTACGCACGCCTGCACGTGGTGGCACGCAGCCTCGAGGTGCTCTCGGGCATGGAGCGGGACGTCTCCGACGTCGTCGGCGAATTCCCAGGGATCGAGATCGCCAAGCAGTCGGCGGCGGCGTCGGCAGCCGAATCGCTCAAGGTTATGGGGATCCTGCGTAGCTCGGGCACTGCAAACGTGGCGCAGACGATGGGAGCCGGGCTGCTTATCGTGTTTGGCGTCGTGTTCGCCGACGTCCTCCTCCACGCCCGCGATCTTGGACGACGCCGCACGCTCGGCATCACCCGCTCTCAGCTCGTAGCCTTCGTCCAGTTGCGCGTGGCCTACTCCGCGTTACTGGGCGCCGCGGCCGGCGTGCTGGGCGCGCACATCGTGCTCGCAACCCGCGGCGTGGCCGTGCCCTGGACGTTTGCGCTGGCAACCTTCATCCTGACGGTCACTGCGGCGGTGTTCGCGGCGTTCACGCCCGGCGTTGTTGCCGCCTACCGCGATCCCGTCACCGTGATGCGCACGCACATGTAGCATTTCGATACCGGCTGATTGCGGCAGTAAAGTTGCGGCCTTTGGCATAGGATGAAAAACGTGACTAGCAACGATTTCACCCAGCCCGCTGTTCCTGCTTCTGCCGCTGAAGCCGCCACGAAGGCGCCTGCTGGCAAGGCTCCTGCCGTTGCAAAGGCGCCGGCGAAGAAGCCCGCAGCGCGCAAGCCGCGCGCCACCACGCGCCGCACCACCAAGGCCACAAAGGCCGCCGAGGCGCCCACGCTGGGCCGCATCCCGATCGTCGACGTCCAGCCGAGCCTGCAGAACGGCGCGTGGCCGGCGAAGGGCACGCAGGGCGAGGCATTCCCCGTCACCGCCACGGTGTTCCGCGAGGGCCACGACCAGTTTGGCGCTGCCGCCGTGCTCGTGGATCCGGAGGGGCGCGAGGTGCAGGAGTCGATCATGTACGACTCCCACCCGGGGCTCAACATTTACAAGGGCTGGCTCACCCCCACCCACCCGGGCACGTGGGAGTTTTTCGTGCGCGCGTGGTCTGACCCGGTTGCCACGTGGTACCACGACGCCGACATCAAGCTCAACGCCGGTCAGGACACGGAGCTGGTATTCCTCGAGGGCGCGCGTGTGCTCACCCGCGCGATGGAGAAGATGCCGGCGCGTAGCGAGGAGCGCAAGATCCTGCGCGATGCAATCTCGGTGATGAAGCGTGACCGGGTGGCGATCAACCTGCGCTTCGCCGCGGCCACCTCGGAGGACGTGCGCCGGGCGCTCGCCACCTACCCGTTGCGTGACCTGGTCACGGAATCGGCGCGGCTGAAGGTGAACGTGGACCGCGAGCGCGCGCTCGTGGGCTCGTGGTACGAGTTCTTCCCGCGCTCGGCGGGCTGCTACTACGACGCGGCGGCTGAGAAGTGGGTGTCGGGCACGCTGAAGACCGCCGCTGAGGCGCTGGATCGTATCGCGGCGATGGGCTTCGACGTCGTCTACCTCACCCCGATCCACCCGATCGGTGAAACGAACAAGAAGGGGCGCAACAACTCCCTCGATTCCATCCCGGAGGATCCGGGATCGCCGTACGCGATCGGTTCTGCCGACGGCGGCCATGACGCGATCCACCCGGACCTGGGCACGTTCGAGGACTTCGACGCGTTTGTGGCACGCGCCCGGGAGCTGGGCATGGAGGTGGCGCTCGACATCGCGCTCCAGTGCTCCCCCGATCACCCGTGGTTGAAGGAACACCCGGAGTGGTTCACCACGCGCGTGGATGGCACGATCGCCTACGCGGAGAACCCTCCGAAGAAGTACCAGGATATCTACCCGCTGAACTTCGATAACGACCCGGAGGGGATCTACCAGGAGATCAAGCGGATCCTGAAGCTGTGGGTCTCCCACGGGGTGACGCTCTTCCGCGTAGATAATCCGCACACGAAGCCGGTCATGTTCTGGAAGCGCCTGCTGGAGGAGTTCCGGGCGGAGCATCCGGAGGTCATCTTCCTGGCCGAGGCGTTCACGAAGCCGCCGATGCTGCAGACCCTGGGCGCGGTGGGCTTCCACCAGTCCTACAACTACTTCGCGTGGCGGAATGAGAAGAAGGAGATCGAGGACTACCTGTGGGAGCTCTCGGCGGAGTCGGATTCGCGGGTGCGTCCGGCGTTTTGGCCGACGACGCACGACATCCTCACCCCGTACATGCAGCGCGGCGGCGTGCCGGCTTTCAAGATCCGGGCCATCCTC
Source organism: Trueperella sp. HMSC08H06 (assembly GCF_001808465.1). Taxonomy (NCBI): domain Bacteria; kingdom Bacillati; phylum Actinomycetota; class Actinomycetes; order Actinomycetales; family Actinomycetaceae; genus Trueperella; species Trueperella sp. HMSC08H06. Next base: position 7,170 of record NZ_KV793356.1, on the reverse strand, counting down.
GCCGCTACCGGCTCGCCAACCTGGGGCATCTACTCGGGATACGAGCTGGCGGAGAACGTGGCGCGCCCGGGTGCGGAGGAGCAGATCGATAATGAGAAGTACGAATACAAAAGCCGGGACTGGTCCTCGGCTGAGGCGTTTGGTATCTCGGACCTGCTGACCAAGTTGAACGACGTGCGTAGCCGCCACCTGGCGCTGCGCCGCCTGCGCAACGTGCGGATCAACCCCACGAATAATGACAACATTTTGTGCTTCAGCAAGGTCTCCCACCCGGAGGAGTCGGCGGATGGCTCGGTGGACATGGTGATCGTAGTGCTCAATCTCAACCCATTCGAGACCCACTCGGCCACTATTGACCTCGACCTGTCAGTCTTTGGCACGTCGGCCCGCTGGGACGGCTCACCGGCGATCGAGGTCTATGACGAGCTGACGGGCGCCTCCTTCCGCTGGAACGACCGCCCGTACGTGAACCTCGACCCGAACGGGACGGTCGCACATATCCTCTCTGTCAAGGTTCTCTAACCGAAAGGTGGCTTAGTGGCCAACGCGCACTTCGACTCTGGTCATTTCCCCGGGCTGTCCGACGATCCGGACTGGTTCAAGACGGCGGTCTTCTACGAGGTCCTGCTTCGTGCGTTCGGGGATTCGACGGGGAAGGGGTCCGGTGACCTCCGCGGCCTCATCGAGCACCTGGACTACCTGCAGTGGCTGGGCGTGGATTGCCTGTGGATCCCTCCCTTCTACCCCTCACCCATGCGCGACGGCGGGTACGACGTCTCGAACTTCACGGCGATTGCGCCCGAGTACGGCACGATCGAGGAGTTTGGCGAGCTGATCGAGGAGGCCCACCGGCGCGGGATCCGCATCATCATTGACCTGGTGGTCAACCACACCTCGGATCAGCACCCGTGGTTCCAGTCCTCGCGCTCGAATCCGGATGGCCCGTTCGGCGACTTCTACGTGTGGAGCGACGACGACACGGCCTATTCGGACGCCCGCATCATTTTCATTGACACGGAGGCGAGCAACTGGACGTTCGATCCGGTACGCCGCCAGTATTTCTGGCATCGCTTCTTCTCCCACCAGCCGGACCTCAACTACGAAAACCCGCAGGTGCGTGAGGCGATTAAGGACGTGGTGCGCTTCTGGGCCCGGCTTGGGATTGACGGTTTCCGGCTCGACGCCGTGCCCTACCTGTTTGAGGAGGAGGGCACGAACGGGGAGAACCTGCCGCGCACGCACGCCTACCTGGCGGAGTTACGCGCCATGCTGGATGAGGAGTTCCCAGGCAAGATCATGTTGGCTGAGGCCAACCAGTGGCCGGAGGACGTGGTGGAGTACTTCGGGGATGAAGAGACTCCGGAGTGCCACATGTGTTTCCACTTCCCCGTCATGCCGCGCATCTACTACGCGTTACGCGACCAGCGGGCCACCGCGATTCGTGACATCTTGAATGCCAGCCCCGCGATCCCGGCGAGCTCCCAGTGGGGTACGTTCTTGCGCAACCATGACGAGCTGACGCTCGAGATGGTCTCCACCGAGGAGCGGGCCAAGATGTATGGCTGGTATGCGGAGGACCCGCGGATGCGGGCGAACGTGGGCATCCGGCGTCGTCTGGCGCCTCTGCTCGGCAACTCGCGCGCGGAGATCGAGCTGGCCAACGCACTCTTGCTCTCGCTGCCCGGTTCGCCGTGCTTGTACTACGGGGATGAGATCGGGATGGGCGACAACATTTGGTTGCCGGACCGTGATTCGGTGCGCACGCCCATGCAGTGGACCCCGGACCGCAACGCGGGCTTCTCCACCGCCGACCCGGGCAAGCTCTACCTGCCCACAATCCAGTCGCTCGTCTACCACTATCAGGCGATCAACGTGGAAGCGCAGCTGGCCCAGCCGGCGTCGTTGTTGCACTGGATGCGAGGGGCGTTGCAGGTGCGCCGCCGCTACCCGGTGCTCGGCAACGGCGACTTCGAGCTGCGCGAGTCGGGCAACGAGGCGGTGCTATCCTTCACCCGCGCGAACTCCGAGCAGGCGATGCTGTGCGTAATGAACATGGCCAACACGGCGCGCGCCGCGGTGGTCGAGGTGCCGCAGTACGCGGGGTGGAACGTGCGCGACGTGTTTGGCGGCGCCGGCTTCCCCGCGATCGGTGAGGACGGCCGCTACCCGATGACCCTCGGCTCGCGCGACTTCTTCTGGTTCGAGCTGACCCCGCCCGGGGAGGGCGAGTCGGCGCCCGTGGAGGGTGATAGCGCGTGATCGGCACGATCGAAGCCACGCTCGGCGCCGTGACGCCCGAGGCGCTCGCCGGCGTGACGCGGGAGTGGATGACGAGCGCTCGGTGGTTCACCGGCAACCCGGGAGATGAGCTCGAGTTCGGCCCGAGCGCCCTGCTCGCCGACGGCGCGGCCCGCACGGAGATCTTCCTGGTCCGCTCCGGAGAGCTGATGTTCTCGGTGCCGCTGACGTTCCGGGAGCGCACCGGGGCGGTCGACGTCTTTGATGCCACCGACGACGCCGATGGCCAGGCCGCCCTGCTCGGCGCGGTTTACACCGGAGCACTGTCCGGGGATGGCCTGACCCTCGAGGCCCACCCGATCCGGCCCGCCGCGCCCGTGGCGAGCGCGGCCAAGCTGACCTCGGAGCAGTCGAACACGTCGATCATCTACCGCTTCGCCGAGCTGGATGAGACGGGCTCGGCCGGGATTATCCTCAAGGTCTTCCGCGTGCTGTCGGAGGGGGCGAACCCCGACGTCGAGCTGCAAACCGCGCTGGACGCCGCCGGCTCGCGCGCGGTGCCCCGCCAGTACGGATCGGTGACCGGGGCGTGGGGCGCGGCGAGCACCGACATGCTCGTGGCCCAAGAGTTCCTCGCGGGGGCAACCGACGCGTGGCAGGTGCTGCGGGGACAACTGGAGACGACGGCGTCGTTCGCGCAATGCGGCGAAATCGTGGCGCTGGGCAAGCTCACGCGCGACATTCACCGCCAGCTCGCCGAGGCCTTCCCCACGGTGGAAGCGACGCCGGCGATGCGGGCCGAGATCGTGGACCAGTGGCGCAAGCGCGCCCGGACGGCCCTTGCCCAGGTGCCCGCGCTTGCCGACTACCGCGACCGGATCGAGGCCGTGTTCGCCGGGGCGCTCGAGGAGCACTGGCCCCCGTTGCAGCGCATCCACGGCGACTACCACCTGGGCCAGGTGTTGAACGCCCCGGGGCGGGGCTGGGTGGCGCTGGACTTCGAGGGCGAGCCGCTGCGCCCGCTTGCCGAACGCGTGCACCCGGACCTGGCCCTGCGCGATGTGGCCGGCATCCTGCGCTCGTTCGACTACGCCGGGGGCTCGGCCGAACTCGCCGGCGGGAACCGGGCCGAACTGGAGGCGTGGACGCGGAGCGCGCGGGAGGCGTTCATGGCCGGATACGGGCAGATCGAGACCTCCGAACAACGCCTGCTCGACGCCCTAACCTTGGACAAAGCCCTGTATGAGGTGAGCTATGAGGTGGCGAGCCGACCCACCTGGTTGGAGATTCCCGTGCGCGGAGTACTTCGCCTGATCGGCGCCCAGGACAACTAATCCGACGTAGAATATTGCCATTAGCCAGCACGATGAAGGAAGCCTGACATGACTGAACCCGTACCGATGTCTGTCTCCCATGACGTTCTTGACGCCGTCTCAAATGGAATTCACCATTCGCCGCATGACGTCCTTGGGCCGCACACCAACGGTGAAACCGTCACGATCCGCGTGAGTCGCCAGCTGGCAGACTCGGTGACGATCGTGACCCCCGACGCCGAATACCCCGCCGCCCACGAATGGAACGGCGTATGGGTGGTGGCGATCCCGGGCGGGGAGGTTCCCACCTACCAGGTGCGCGCCACCTACGGCGACTTTGAGGCCACCACCGATGACGGCTACCGTTTCCTTCCCACCATCGGTGAGGTGGACCGCTACCTGTTCTCCGAGGGCCGCCACGAGCAGCTGTGGAAGGTGCTCGGCGCTCACGTGCAGACCTATGACACGCCGATGGGCCCGGTGCACGGCACCAGCTTCTCGGTGTGGGCACCCAACGCGCGCGTCGTGCGCGTGATTGGCGACTTCAACTCGTGGAGCGGCGTGTCTGCCGCGATGCGCACCATGGGCACCTCCGGCATCTGGGAGCTCTTCATCCCCGGTGCCGAGGACGGCCAGCGCTATAAGTTCGAGATCCAGTACGCCGACGGCAGCTGGCACCAGAAGGCTGACCCGATGGCTCGGCGTACGGAAATCCCGCCGTCGACGGCCTCGATTATCACCGAGTCCCACTTCGAGTGGGATGACGAGGAGTGGATGGAAGGGCGCGCGAAGACGGATCCGCACGCCGGCCCGGTGTCGGTCTACGAACTGCACCTGGGCTCCTGGCGCCACGGCCTGTCCTACCGCGACGCCGCCGAACAGCTCATCGGCCACCTGAAGTACACGGGATTCACCCACGTGGAGTTCATGCCACTGGCCGAGCACCCGTTCGGGCCGTCGTGGGGATACCAGGTCACCTCCTACTACGCCCCCACCGCGCGCTACGGCCATCCGGACGAGCTGCGCTACCTCATCTCCGAGCTACACAAGGCCGGCATCGGCGTCATCATGGACTGGGTGCCCGCCCACTTCCCCAAGGACGAGTGGGCGCTCGCCCGCTTCGACGGCACGCCGCTGTACGAGGACCCGAACCCGCTGCGCGGCGAGCAGCCGGACTGGGGCACCTACGTGTTCAACTTCGGCCGGCGCGAGGTGCGCAACTTCCTCGTGGCCAACGCGCTGTTCTGGCTGGAGGAGTTCCACGTGGACGGGCTGCGCGTGGACGCCGTCGCCTCCATGCTCTACCTCGACTACTCGCGCCAGGATGGCCAGTGGCAGCCCAACGTGTACGGCGGGCGGGAAAACCTCGAGGCGATCTCCTTCATCCAGGAAGCCAACGCCACCGCCTACCGTACGCACCCGGGCATCATGATGATCGCCGAGGAATCGACGTCGTGGGGCGGAGTCACCGGCATGACAGATCAGGGCGGCCTCGGGTACGGCCTGAAGTGGAACATGGGGTGGATGAACGACACCCTGCACTACATGGAAGAAAAGCCGATCAACCGCAAGTGGCACCACGGGGAGCTCACGTTCTCGCTGGTCTACGCATTCTCCGAGCAGTTCCTGTTGCCGCTCTCGCATGACGAGGTGGTCCACGGCAAGGGTTCCCTGTACGGCAAGATGCCCGGCGACCACTGGCAGAAGCTGGCCGGCGTGCGCCTGTTGCTCGGCTACCAGTGGTCCCACCCGGGCAAGAAGTTGCTGTTCATGGGCCAGGAGTTCGCCCAGATCGATGAGTGGAACTCGGGCAAGAGCCTCGACTGGTGGCTCACCGACAACCCGGGCCATGACGGGGTGATGGCCTGCGTCAAGCGCCTCAACGAAATCTACCGCGAGCACCCCGCCCTGTGGAGCGACGACTTCACCAACCACGGATTTGAGTGGATCGAAGTCAACGACTCGGACCACAACGTGCTGGCCTACCTGCGCAAGTCCAAGGACGAGGACGACTTCGTGGTGGCGGTGTGCAACTTCTCCGGAGTCCCGCACAACGACTACCGCATCGGGCTGCCGTTCGAAGGCGTGTGGGAGGAGATTCTCAACACCGACGCGGTCGAGTACGGCGGCTCGGGCGTGGGCAACCTCGGCCAGGTAGAGACCGAGCCGGTGGAGCACGCGGGCCGCGCCCACTCGGCGATCGTGCAGCTGCCGCCCTACGGCGTGGTGTACCTGACGCCGAAGCGGGCGTAGCGGCTGGCCGGAAGCCGGCGATTTCACAACACTGGACGGTTTCGGGGCTATCTTCGTATGCGAGGAGATAGCCCCGAAACCGTCCAAACTTTTTGATCGGTCCCTTGGCGGTGTGATGGTCGAGCGACAACGGTGTGGATCTGCTGGGCCGACAGTTTCACATGTACTGTCATGTGAACCGATTTGGCACCGCTGGTTCGCTAAGTGAAATAATCGTATATATGTGGACAAAGACTGATGTTTCCCGACGTAATTATAAGGTTGCCGCGCTCGTTGGCCTGATCGGCGGAATCGTCTCCGCGATTGTGAAGTTCGGCTGGGAGGTCCCCCTCCCGCCGCGCACCCCCGAGCGCAACGCGACCAACCCGCCGCAGGCATTCCTGGAGCTGCTCGGCTTCTCCGACCAGACCACGCACGCCTCCTACACCTTCAATGGCAACGAAGGCCTGCCGTGGGTGTCCTTCCTCATCCACTTCGGCTTCGCCATCTTCTTCGCGGTGCTCTACTGCCTGATCGCCGAGGTCTACCCGGGCATCAAGCTGTGGCAGGGCGTCGCCTTCGGCGTGTTCCTGTGGTTCGTTTTCCACGCGGTGCTCATGCCGGCCATGGGTGTGGTCCCGGCACCGTGGAACCAGCCGTGGGAGGAGCACCTGTCAGAGATCCCCGGGCACGCGATCTGGATGTGGGTGATTGAGATCATCCGGCGCGACCTGCGCAACCGCATCACCGGTCAGCCTGACCCGGAGGTCGCGCTCGCCACGCGCTAATCATCACCGGGCTGGGTCAGCCCAAACTTCAACGGGCTTCAGCCCAAGCAACGACCAGTGGGCCGCTCAGCCGAGCGGCCCACTGTATTTACCATTTGCTTCCCAGTCGCCCACTGGCAAAGGTTAAACGGGTTGTTGATCGATCGAAAGGTAGCCGAACACAGTGCGACAACAGGCCGCCGCCAATTAAGCTTCGCCCAAGCCCGAGTCCAGATACACCACTCTTAAGGACGCAACCGGGGCGCAACCCGATTACATCCATACTCTGTTGGAGAGGGTCAGATCAATCCGTTCCGCGAATGGGTAGCGTTCACTCATTATCAGATGCAATCTTTATCACACCTACAGGAAGGAGGTGAAGACGATGCTACTCGCGCTCTTACGAAAGCTGGGATTCGGCACATTTACTCCGATGGACGATAAGTGCCCGTAGCGTAGTCGAATCGTACCCGGCCTGCTCTAGGTCGACTGTCTGTTAGCCAGCAAAGCTGACTAACAGACACAATAGTGTTTTGGAGGATGCATAGCACGGTTTCAGAGGGAGAAAACACTCGTACGTCTCGTGCAGTTTGGGCTTGCCCGCTTGTTGTTGACGGTTT
>NZ_KV793355.1:60585-66586 GCF_001808465.1 Trueperella sp. HMSC08H06 | reverse complement strand
CGCTCCGATCGATGGCAACTACACCGTCACCGTTGAGGGCAAGACCCCGGACAGTGGCAAGGAAGTCAACACCTCGAACGATGGCAAGATCACCGTCACCGAGCCGGAGGCTCCCAAGTCCCCGGATTGGGGTAATGGTTCGGGCAAGCCCGGCGAGACCGTCGTGATCCCGAATGACGGTGGCCCGGTTCCGGACGGCACCACGGTCGAGACTGACGGTCCGGGCAAGGTGACCATCGATGAGAATGGCAACGTGGTTGTCGACATCGATAAGGACGCCAAGCCTGGTGACAAGATCGTAGTTATCGTCAAGGACAAGGACGGCAACGAGATAGACAAGATCGAGGTCACGGTTACCGATCCGGACAAGCAGCCTGAGGCCGATAAGCCGAACTGGGGCGACGGTTCTGTCAAGCCTGGCGAGACCGTTGTGATCCCGAATGACGGCGGCAAGGTCCCCGGCGACGCTAAGGTCACGGTCGAGGGCCCGGGTAAGGCTCAGATCGACAAGGATGGCAACCTGGTCATCACCGCCGATCCGAATGCCAAGCCCGGCGACAAGATCACGGTCACCGTGACGGACAAGGACGGCAACGTCCTCGATACGTCCACGATCACGGTCGCGGGTAAGACTGCGCCGAAGTCCGGCACCGGCAAGCTCTCGTACACGGGTGCTACCGTGGGCGGCTTGGCTGCTGCGGCTACCATGCTGACTGCAGCTGGTGCCTTCCTGGTGTCGCGGAAGCGTCGGGAGGACTAATCACCTTCAGGTGAGAGTCCACCTCTAGCGCGTGGATCCCCCGGTGTTCTGAAAAGAACACCGGGGGATCCACGTATGTGCGGGCGCCACCAGCCGACGGGGCTAGCCAGCACCAGCCGGCTAGAAGAAGTCCGGCGCGAGGATGCGGTTCCACGTCCACTAGTACGGTGGGCTCGAGGAAGAAGCCGTTGTTGAACGGTCGCCCGCCGCCCGCGACCGGGCCCCGACCGGGCCCTAGCCTTCGAGCTTGAAGGCCCGCACCGGGTTGCCCACCACCAGCTCGCGGATGGCCTCCTCGGCCTCATCCATCTCTAGCCGGTGCTCGGCCACCAGCTTGGCCACGTACCCGGCGTCGATACGGCGCGACACGTCGTGGCGGGCGGGGATGGAGCAGAAGGCGCGGGTGTCGTCGATGAAGCCGGACGTGCGGGTAAAGCCCGCAGTCTCGGTGACGGCGCCGCGGAAGCGGGCCATCGCCTCGGGCGCGTCGATGAACCACCACGGCACGCCGATAAACACCGACCGGTAGAAGCCCGCCATCGGCGCCAGTTCGCGCGAGTACACGGTCTCGTCCATGGTGAACGGGATGAGATGCAGGTTCTCGGAGTCGCCGCAGTCGGCGAGCGCGGGCTGTAGGGCGGCGGCGAACTCGGTCTTGAGCGGGATGTCGCAGCCCACGTCCGCGCCGTACTTGTTGAAGGTGGGCGTGTGGTGGTTGCGGTACACGGACGGGTGCATGGTCATGACCAGCCCGTCCTCGGAGGCCATGCGCACCTGCTCGTACATCATGGAGCGGCGGAGAGCGTCGGCGTCGGCGGGGGACACCTTCCTGGCGAGGGCCTGCTGGTAGATCCGCTCGGCTTCGGCGTCGGAGAGGCGGGCGGTGCCCGGGTCGCGGTGGGAGTGGTCGGTGGAGATCGCGCCGGCGGCCTTGAAGTAGGCGCGGCGGTTTTCCATCGCGGCGTTGAACCCGGCCCACGACGTCGTGTCCACGCCCGAGGCCTCCGACAGTGCCGCCATCAGCTCGGGCCAGTCGGCGCGGGCGGGCTCGAGGTACTTGTCGGGGCGGAAGGTGGGGACGACCGTGCCGTCGAAGGTCTGCCGGATCTTGGCGTGGTGCTCAAGCGAATCGCACGGGTCGTCGGTGGTGGCTAGGAACTGGATGTTGAAGCGCTTGTAGAGGGCGCGCGGGCGGTAGGCGGGGTCGGCGAGGCGTTCGGCGATCTGGTCGTAGATCTGGTCGGCGGTCTCCGCCGACGGCCGCACCCGCACCTCGAAGTAATCAAACAGCTCGTTTTCCATCCAGTACTTCACGGGCGTGCCGCGGTACAGCCACCAGTTGGCGCACAGGATGCGGAACGCGTTGCGCGACTGCTCCTCGGAAAACTCCTTTTGCCCGACGCCGAGCTCGCTCAGCTCCACGCCGTGGGCGTGCAGCATGCGGTTGACGTAGTGGTCAGGGGTGATGAGGAGGGACGTGGGGTCCTTGAACGGGACGTCGTCCGCGATCCACTCCGGGGGAACGTGGCCGTGCGGGGAGATGATCGGGGCGTCCTTGACCAGCGCGTACAGGTCGCGGGCGATGCTGCGCGTGGTGGGATCGGCGGGGAAGAGGCGATCGGGGTGCGGCTGAAGTTCCATGTGTGCCTTCCTTGGGTTGGGGATCGGCGGGTGGTGAGCTGGACGCGAGGTGCCCGGCCGACGTCGGCGGGGCGACAGTGTCGTCAGTCTTTCGTCCCTACGCTCACTCTAAGGGGCGGGCGCGAACATGTCATGCGTTTTGAGGGTATAAACGGTAATTCAGCAGTGTGAAATACTACATTTGTCAAGTTCTTCCCTGGGTGTAAGGATCCTGATAGCCTCAAAGCATCTTCCAAGACGCACGCAAAGCCGCCGCGTCCCACGAGGACGACCGAAGCCAGTGCTGGCTCACACACCCACGGGGTGGCACCCGCGCCCCGCATGCTAAGGAGATCCAATGAAGAAACGTTGGAACCTTCTCGCTCTCGCAGCAAGCGCCTCACTCCTGCTGTCCGGCTGTGCCGGGCTCGGAGGCATCAAGCTTGACTCGGTGGGCGACGAAGATACTGTTTCCTACTTCAAGGTGGCCCTCAACCAGTCGGAATCCCACCCGTCATTTAAGGCCCTCCAGAAGTTTTCCGAAGACGTCGCCGAGCGCACAAACGGGCGCTACGTGATCGAAATCTTCCCCAACGAGCAGCTCGGCTCGCAGCAGGAAGTCCTCCAGTACGTCAAGTCCGGCGCCATCGAAATGTCTATCGTGTCCGGCACCCAGCTGGAAAACATTAACCAGGACTTCCGCGTCCTCAACATGCCCACCACCTTTAGCTCCATCGAACATCAGATCAAGGTCATCCAAGACCCCGACATCGTGGGCGGCCTCTTCGCCTCCCTCGAGGACAAGGAAAACATCACGGTGCTCGGCGGCTACACCCAAGGTGAGCGCCACATCTACACCACGTTCGGCCCGGTCCAAACCCCGGCCGACCTCGCGGGCAAGAAGATCCGCGTCCAAGAATCCGACATGCACATCGAGATGATTAAGCTCATGGGCGGGTCGGCCACCCCGCTGTCCTACGGCGAGGTCTACTCGGCCCTCCAGGCCGGCGTGCTCGACGGGGCCGAAAACAACCTCGTCTCCTACAACACCGCCCGCCACATGGAAGTGGCGCCCTACCTGTCCTACACCAACCACCTGGTCGGCCTCGACTACATGATCATGCGCCACGACCTGCTCGAGGCCATGCCCGAAGCCGACCGCGAGATCCTCTACGAATGCTGGTACGACTCCATGGACTTCCACACCGAGCTGTGGAAGGAATACACCGAAGAATCGCGCCAGATCGCCGAAGACAACGGCGCCACCTTCTACGAGGTGGACAAGGAAGCATTCGCGCAGGCCCTCGCCCCGATCGTCGACCGCTTCGTGTCCGACGGCTACCAGCGCGAGCTCTTCGACGCGATCCGCGCTGCCGACACCGAAGGGGGTCAGTAATGCAACGCGTCCATCAGTTCACCACCAAGTTCCTCGGCTGGCTGTGCATCATCCTGTTCGTCGGCCTCGTTTTCTCCACCACCTGGCAGGTCTTCTCCCGCCTGGTGCTGTCCTCGCCCGTGACCTGGTCTGAGGAGCTGGCCAAGATGCTCTTCGTCTGGCTGTCCTTCCTCGGGCTCGCGTTCGTGTACGGGGAGCGCGGCCACATGGCCGTGGAGTTCCTTGTCCTCCGCGCCCCGGAGCGCACCCAAAAGGCCTTCGCGATCTGGACCCACGTGGCCTCTCTCATCCTCGGCGCCACCGCGCTCGTGTGGGGTGGCTGGAACGCCGCGATGAATGCCTGGTCCCAGAACCTCACCGCCCTACCGGTTAACATCGGCTCCGTCTACCTGGTACTCCCCATCTCCGGCCTGGCGATCGTGCTCTACGCGCTGTACCACATCGTGGAAATCGCGGCCGGGCGCGAGTCCAACTTCCCGATCCCCGAGGCCGAAATGGCCTTGGAGGATGCGGAAAAGATCAAGATCGAGGCCGAGGCGGAGGGAAGCCCGGTCGACGACGCCGTCGGCGTGGCTGACAGCGAAGGCGCGGCTAGCGCTGGTGCCGGCACGAACGGCGCTGGCGAGGCCGGCGCTGCGGACGCGAACGGCGCGGACGGCGTCGCCCGCGACAACACGAAGGGAGCCCAGCTGTGACACCTACCGCTGTTGCAGGACTCATCCTGCTTGTTGGAATCATTCTCCTGATCGCCACCTCGGTGCCGATCGCCGTGGCCATCGGCCTACCCACCGTGATCGCCGCAATGGCGGTCATGAACCCGGACGTGGCCGCGATGTCCGTGGCCGGGCGCATGTTCACCGGCGTCAACTCCTTCTCACTACTTGCCATCCCGTTCTTCGTGCTCGCCGGCGTGCTCATGAACTCCGGAGGCATCGCCGCACGGTTGATCGACGCGGCGAAGGTGCTCGTGGGCCGCATGCCGGCGTCGATGGCGCTGACCAACGTGGTGGCCAACGGCCTGTTCGGCTCCGTGTCCGGCGCAGCTGTTGCCGCCGCCTCCGCGGTTGGCACCATCATGACCCCTCGCATGACCAAGGATGGCTACTCGCGCGAATACACCGCCGCCGTCAACGTGGCCTCCGCCCCGTCCGGCATGCTCATCCCGCCGTCGAACACGTTCATCGTGTACTCGCTCGTGTCCTCGACGTCGATAGCCGCCCTGTTCATGGCCGGCGTCGGCCCCGGCACCCTGTGGGTAGTGGCCTGTATGATCGTGGCCCTCATCCTGTACTTCCGTCACGAAAAGAACAACGTGGTGCAGGTGACCGAGCGGCCAAGCGCCAAGGTGGTGGGCGTGACCCTGTGGCGCGCCATCCCGTCGCTGCTCATGATCGTCATCGTGGTGGGCGGCATCCTCGGCGGCGCATTCACCGCCACCGAATCCTCCGCCATCGCCGTGGTCTACTGCCTGGTGCTCGGCTTCCTGTACAAGAACATCAAGCTCAAGGACCTGCCTGAGATCATCCTCTCCGCCACCCGCACCACCGCCGTGGTCATGTTCCTTGTGGCGGTGTCGGCGGGCCTGTCGTGGGTGATGGCATTCGCCCGCATCCCCGACATGATCGCCAACGGGCTCCTGTCCGTTACCGACTCGCCCACCGGCATCCTCATCATCATCATGCTGATCCTGCTGGTGGTGGGCACGTTCATGGACCCGACCCCCGCGATCCTTATCTTCGTGCCGATCTTCCTGCCGATCGTCAAGGACATCGGCATCCACCCGGTGCACTTCGGTGCGATGGTGGTGATGAACCTGTCGGTCGGCGTGATCACGCCGCCGGTTGGCAACGTGCTGTTCGTGGGCGCGAAGGTGGCCGGGCTGCGCATGGAGGTCGTGATCTCCAAGCTGTGGCAGTTCCTGGTCGGCATCATCCTGGCGCTGTTCGTGGTGGTGTTCGTCCCCGCGTTCTCGCTGTGGCTGCCGGGGGTGTTCGGGCTCATCTAGCCGGCGGGCTGCGGGCCGGGATTTGAATTTCCTGGACGATTTCGGGGCGATCTTCTTATATGAGGAGATCGCCCCGAAATCGTCCAAGTTATTTTAATGCCCGGTGGGTGCTGGCCGCCACGGCCGCCGCACGGCAGCCGGCCTACCCGGGGGAGGGCCGCACGTCGGGGTGGCCCTCCGGCCCGCCGCACACAGATGCTGCACTACTCGGCAAGATGCG
>NZ_KV793355.1:0-60565 GCF_001808465.1 Trueperella sp. HMSC08H06 | reverse complement strand
CCGCATCTTGCGGTTTAGTACAGCATTTGCAGATGCAGTGGGGGCCCGGCGGGTGCTGGCCACCGCACGGCAGCCGGCCCGGCGGCCCACCGGCTAGCTCGGGTGGCTAGTCCCAGCGCTCCTCCGCCCGGCCCTCCGACCACAGGGTGTGGAAGGTGCCCTCCATGCCCACGCGCTTGTAGGTGTGCGAGCCGAAGAAGTCGCGCTGCGCCTGGATCAGGTTGGCGGACAGGCGGGGCGCCCGCACGGCGTCGTAGTACGCCAGCGACGACGTGAACGCCGGCACCGGGATGCCCGCCGCCAGCGCGGTGGTGAGCAGGCGGCGCCACGCGGGCACGGCGGCGGAGATCTCGCGGGTGAAGAACTCGTCGGCGAGGAGGAGGGGCAACGCCGAGTCTCGGGTGTAGGCCTCGGTGATGCGGTCGAGGAAGCGGGCACGGATGATGCAGCCGGCGCGCCAGATCTTGGCGAGCGCCCCGAGCTGGACATCCCACCCGTACTCGTCGGAGGCGGCGCGGATCAGCTCGAAGCCCTGCGAGTAGGCCACCATCTTGGAGGCGTACAGGGCGAGGCGGACGTCCTCGATGAACGCGGCGCGGTCTTCGGGCGCCACCGCTCCCGCCAAATCCGCCGCGTGCCCGGGCAGCGCCGCCTGCGCCGCTTCGCGTTGCGCCACCGATGCCGACAGCGAGCGCGCGAACGTCGCCTCCGCGATCCCGGTGACGGGGATGCCGAGCCCGGCGGCGGTCTGCACGGTCCAGGCGCCGGTGCCCTTCTGCGAGGCGCGGTCGAGGACGACGTCGACGAACGGCCGGCCCGTCTTCGGGTCCGCGTGCCGCAGCACTTCGGCGGTGACGTCGATGAGGTAGGACTCGAGGTCGCCGGTGTTCCATTCGGCGAAGACCTCGCCGATTTCGGGGGCGCTCAGGCCGAGCGCACTCATGATTTGGTAGGCCTCGGCGATAAGCTGCATGTCGGCGTATTCGATGCCGTTGTGGACCATCTTGACGAAGTGGCCGGCGCCATCGGGGCCGATGTAGGTGCAGCACGGCTCGCCGTCGGCCTTGGCGGCGATAGTTTCGAACATGGGGCCGAGCCGGTCGTAGCTGGCGCGCGTGCCGCCGGGCATGATCGCCGGGCCGAGAAGCGCGCCCTCTTCGCCGCCGGAGACGCCCGCGCCTACGAAGTGCAACCCGCGCTCGGCGAGGGATGCTTCACGACGCCGGGTGTCCATGTACTGGGAGTTGCCACAGTCGACAATGATGTCGCCTTCGTCCATTTCGGCCGCGAGCTGCTCGATGACGGCGTCGGTGGCGGGGCCGGCCTGGACCATGATGATGGCGACGCGCGGAGTGGACAGGCTGGCGACGAAATCCTTGATCGTTTCGGCGGGGAAGAACTGGCCCTCGGTGCCGTGATCGGCGATGAGGCGTTCGGTGCGGCCGATGGAGCGGTTGTGGACGGCGACCTTGAAACCGTTGCGCGCGAGGTTGCGGGCGAGGTTGGCGCCCATGACGCCGAGGCCGGTCACGCCGATGTCTGCGATGGCGGGGGTAGGGGTGGGAAAGCTCATGATTCTCCTTGGTAGGTCTACGGCTCTAACTTACCGCGCGTGCAAAAGTTTCGGTGTGTCGAAAGGTTTCCTGGTACGCGGTGGAGGCGTGGTGCCACATAAGTGCGGGCGCTGGGCGATTTACGCAAGGCTTTCTCTGGGAGCTTTGAAATCGAGATTTAGATAGGTTAGGTTTACCTAAGTCAAATAAGTAACGGAAACGTTTCGTAATGACCCCATCCGACGCGCCGGACCCCGGCGCCACACCCAAAGGAGAAACCCGTGCACCTTCCCAAGGTCATGAAGCTCGCAGCTCTCACCGCCGCGAGCGCCCTTGCCCTGAGCGCATGCTCGTCGTCGCCGGCGGCGGAGAAGACCACCGAGACCACGGCCCCGGAAACCACCGCCAGCGAAGAGGCCAGCGCCGAGGCCACCTTCCCTCGCACCATCACCCACGCGCAGGGCGAGACCACCATTGAGGCGATGCCCGAGAAGATCGTTGTACTTGACATGGCCGTGCTCGACACGATCGACGCTATCGGCGCCGGCGACCGCGTGGTCGGCACCGTCACCAAGTCCGTGCCCACGTGGCTCAAGGACGACGACGGCATCGACTACTCCCAGCTGACCTCCGTGGGCAACCTCAAAGAGCCCGACATGGAGGCCATCGCCAAACTCCAGCCGGACCTGGTGATTGTGGGCGGGCGGTCGTCGTCGTTCTACGAGGAGTTCTCCAAGACGTTCACGACGATCGACGCCACGCACTCGTGGGATACCGAGGATTACTCGACCACCGTGCCCGATAACGTGAAGATGGTGGCGCAGGCCGTGGGCGCCGACGCCAAGGGCATGGAGGCCGCCGACTCGATCACCGCGAAGATCGCCCAGTACACGGACATGGCGAAGGACAAGGGCAACGCGCTGGTCATCATGACGAACGCCGGCGAGATCTCGCTACACGATCGCGGCTCGCGCTGGGCCCCGATCTGGGACGTGTTCGGCTTCGGCCAGGCGTACGAGAAGCCTGAGGCTGACGAGGGCCACAAGGGTGACAAGGTCTCCTTCGAGACCGTCAAGGAGATCAACCCCGACTGGATCTTCGTGGTCGACCGCGACGCCGCCGTGGGCAAGGCCGAGGCCGGCGACACGGCCGAGCAGGTCCTCGACAACGAGCTCGTCAACTCCACCACCGCCGCGAAGGAAGGCCACATCGTCTACCTGAGCCCCGAGCGCTGGTACATCGTCATGACCGGTGCCACCAACTTCCCGGCCATGCTTGACGAAGTCGCCGATGCGATCAAGTAGCACGACGACGACGGGGGCGTCCGCGGCCGAAGCAGCCGCGGACGCCCCCGGGCAGGGCGCTAAGTCTCATCAGCAGGACGCCCGTTACCGGCGCCCACTCCAACCCCTCAAGCTGGAGGAATCCCGCGGCTGCCGCCACTCCGAATGCGGGGAATCTGCCACCTGTCGTCGCTCCGCGCGCCGGGGCCACTTCCTACGTTCGATGGGGGCGCTGGCCGGCCTCGTCGTCGTGCTCGGAGTCGTCTCCACGCTAATAGGCGGGGCGAACATGTCGATCGGCGCGATCCTCACCGGTTCCGCCTCCGCCGACGACCTGCAAATCCTCTTCGGCTCCCGCCTCCCGCGCACGCTCGCCGTCATCCTCGCCGGCGCCGCGATGGCCGTGGCCGGCCTCGTCATGCAGCTGCTAGTGCGCAACCGGTTCGTCGAGCCATCCACCACCGGCGTCACCGAATCCGCCGGCCTCGGCATCCTCGTCGCCACCCTCTTCCTCCCCACCCTCTCGCTCCCCGGCAAGATGCTCATCGCGTGCGCATTCGCGCTCGCCGGCACCGCCCTGCTGACCCTCATCCTGCGCAGCCTCAACCACCGCGACATCATCATCGTCCCCCTCGTCGGCCTCATTCTCTCCGGCGTCATCGGCTCGGCCTCCATGTTCCTCGCCTGGGAATTCCAACTCCAAGGCACCCTCAACGCCTGGATGACCGGCGACTTTTCCGGCATCATCCGCGGCCGCTACGAACTCCTCTGGATCGTCGCCGCCGTCGCCGCCCTCGCCTACCTCTTCGCTGACCGCTTCACCATCGCCGGCCTCGGTGAAGACCTCGCCCGCAACCTCGGCCTCAACTTCGCCGCCGTCCAAACCGTGGGCCTCACCATCGTCGCCATTGTCACCGGCATCACCACCGTGGTCGCCGGGCCGCTGCCCTTCCTCGGACTTGTGGTGCCCAACCTCGTCTCCATCCTCCACGGCGACGACATCCGCCGCTCCCTTCCCCTCGTCGCCCTCATGGGCTCCACATTCGTACTCATCGCCGACATCATCGGCCGCGTCCTCATCGCCCCCGCCGAAGTCCCCGTCGGCGTCGTCATGGGCATCCTCGGCGCCGGAATCTTCCTCACTATCCTGATCCGGAGGGTAAAATAGTGACCATCCGTATTCACGACGCGCGGGCCGCCGCGCCCGCCTCCGCCTCGGCTCCTGCGCCCGCTGCTACCGCCTGGGAAGTCGGGCAGGCGCCCGTCGTCCGAGCCCACGGGGCTGAGCCCGCGACCGGCGTCGTGAACCTACCCACTATCGAAAGCATCCTGCACGCCCGCCGCACCCAAACCCGCAGGCGGCTCGCACTCATCGCGCTACTTGCGCTCGCCGCCTGCGCCCTCTTCCTCCTCTACGACGCCCTCGACGCCTGGGCCATCATCGGCAAACTGCGAGCGACGCGGCTGGGGGCGCTCGTCGTCGTCGCCGTCTCGCTCACCACCGCGACCGCCGTCTTCCAAGCCGTCACCCGCAACCGGATCCTTTCCCCCTCGGTCATGGGCTTTGACTCCATGTTCCAACTCATGGCCACCGCCTCCATCTTCTTCTTCGGCTCGGCGCGCGTAAGCGCCGTGCCCAACGCGGTCATGTTCCTCATCAACACGGTCCTCATGACAGGCCTCGCCGTGTCCATGTTCTTGACGGTCCTGCGCGGGCGGCGCTCGAACGTCTATCTACTCGTACTCGTCGGGATCGTCGTGGGAACCTTCCTGCGTTCCATCACCTCACTGCTCTCTACTGTGATGGATCCCGGCGAGTACCTCACTGTCGCCGACGTCGGCACCGCGTCCTTCGCCGTCGTCAACACCGAATCCCTGGGGATCTCCGTGATCGTGGCCGTTGCGGCGATCGCCTACATCGTGGCGCGCAGTCGCGTGTGGGACATCCTCTCGCTCGGGCCGGAGGTCGCCATCGCGCTGGGGCTCGACTACCGGCGGGAGGCGAAACTGGCGCTGACGGCGTCGTCACTGCTGGTAGCCTGCGCGACCGCGCTGGTGGGGCCGCTCATGTTCTTCGGGCTGCTCGTGGTGAACATTGCCCACTATGTTGGCACGTCCACCCGGCTGCGGGAGCTGATCGGGGTGTCCGCGGGGGTCGGCGTGGTGGTGCTCGTAGGCGGGCAGGCTCTTTTGGAACACGTGCTACACCAGGCCACGATCCTGCCCGTAGTGCTTGAACTGGTGGGTGGGCTGTTGCTGCTCGCGATGATTGTGAAGGGAACGCGCCGATGATCGAACTGACCAATGTGACCATGGCCTACGACGCCGACCCCGTCGTCCGCGACGTCACCCTCACCCTGCCCGACTCCGGCGTGACTGCGCTGATCGGCCCGAACGGGGCGGGCAAGTCCACGCTTCTGTCCGGGATCGGGCGGCTACACCCGCTCATCGGCGGCTCGGTGCGGATCGACGGGCGCGAACTGGGTGAATGGGACACCGACGCGCTGGCCCGCACGATTGCGATCTTGCGGCAGGAGAACCACCTGGCCATCCGGCTCACCGTGGCCGAACTCGTCATGCTCGGACGGCACCCCCACTCCAAGGGCCGGCGCACCCGCGAAGACTACGCGCACGTGGCCGACGCCCTCCAATGCGTGAACATGCGCGACCTTGCCGACCGCTTCATCGACGAACTCTCCGGCGGGCAGCGCCAACGCGCCTTCATCGCCATGGCCCTCGCGCAGGATACCAAATACTTGTTGTTGGATGAGCCGCTCTCCGCCCTGGACATGCGCCACGGCCGTGACATGATGCGGCACCTGAAGGGCGTGTGCGCCGAGCGCGGGATCTCCGTGGTCATCGTTATCCACGACGTCAACACCGCCGCCGCCTACGCCGACCGCATGGTCGCCATGAAAGACGGGTATCTGGCCTGCAGCGGCACGCCCCCTGAAGTCATGCGCGAAGACGTACTGGGCGAGATCTTCGACGTCGAGGTCAACGTGGCCGAGCTGGGCGGGCGCCTGGTTGCGATGCCGGTGGCGTAGCCGCGGGCGCGGGCGGCCGCCCCTATCCTGGTTTCTCGTCACGCAAAGTGTTTTTTCGTCACTCAAATTGTCGATTTAGGTGACGAAAAAACACTTTGCGTGTGCCGAACCGGCGGGGTGCCCCGCGCTGGCGTAGGGCCAGCGCCCGCGTGTCCCTACGCCAGCGCGGCGCTCACCACGTCCTTCGCCTCGGCCTGCACCTGGGCCAGGTGCTCGGCGCCCAGGAAGGATTCGGCGTAGATCTTATACACGTCCTCCGTGCCTGACGGCCGGGCCGCAAACCACGCGTTCTTCGTGGTCACCTTCAGCCCGCCGATCGGGGCGCCGTTGCCCGGCGCCTCGACCAGCCGTGCGGTGATCTCCTCGCCCGCCAGGGTGGTCGCGGCCACGTCTGCCGGCGAAAGCGCCTTCAGTTTAGCCTTCTCCTCCTTGGTGGCCGCCGCGTCGATCCGCGCGTAGGCGGACTCGCCGTAGGCCTCGGTCAGCTCGCGGTGCAGCACCGACGGCGACTTCCCCGTCACCGCCAAGATCTCCGAGGCGAGCAGGTCAAGGATGATGCCGTCCTTGTCCGTGGTCCACACGATCCCGTTCTTGCGCAGGAACGACGCCCCCGCGGACTCCTCACCACCAAAGCCCAGCGACCCGCTGACCAGCCCCGGCACGAACCACTTGAACCCGACTGGCACTTCCACCATTGGCTTGCCCATCCCGGCAACCACGCGGTCAATCAATGACGACGACACCAGCGTCTTCCCCACACCCACCGTGGGCCCCCACTCGGGCCGGTTCTCAAACAGGTACTTGATGGCAACGGCCAGGTAGTGGTTGGGGTTCATGAGCCCCGCGTCCGGGGTGACGATCCCGTGGCGGTCGGAGTCGGCGTCGTTACCCGTGGCGATGTCGAACGGGACCGCGCCGTCCGCGCCCGGCTTCATCCGCCCAAGCAGCGAGGCCATCGCGTAGGGCGAGGAGCAGTCCATGCGGATCTTGCCGTCCCAATCCAGTGTCATGAACGGCCACGCCGGGTCGACCACCGGGTTCACCACGGTCAGATCCAGCCCGTAGCGCTCGCCGATCGCGCCCCAGTACTCGGCCGACGCCCCGCCCATCGGGTCGGCGCCAATGCGCACGCCCGCCGTGCGGATCGCCTCAAGGTTGATGATCGACTGCAGGTCGTCCACGTAGGCCGACAGGTAGTCGTGCCCGCGCGTCGTCTCCGCGTTCCGGGCCTGTTCGTACGGCACGCGCTTGACGTTCTTCCAGCCCTGCCGCAGGATCTCGTTCGCGCGCGCGGCGATTACCTCGGTGGCGTCGGTGTCAGCCGGGCCGCCGTGCGGCGGGTTGTACTTGAAGCCGCCATCGCGCGGCGGGTTGTGCGACGGCGTGATCACGATACCGTCTGCCAGCCCTGGCCCCTCGGTGCGCACGCCCGCCGCCGTGTCCGCACCATTCGCCGTGAGAATCGCCAGCGACACCGCCGGGGTGGGCGTCCAGGACCCGCGGGCGTCAAGCCGCACCTCGACGTCGTTGGCAGCCAGCACCTCAAGCGCCGTGCGCTCGGCCGGCTCGGACAGCGCGTGCGTGTCGCGGCCGATGTACAGCGGACCGTCGATCCCCTTCGACGCGCGGTACTCCACAATCGCCTGCGTGGTGGCCACGATGTGGGCTTCGTTGAAAGCGCCATCGAAGGCGGAGCCGCGATGGCCCGAGGTCCCGAACACGACCTGCTGAGCCGGGTTGTCCGGGTCCGGCTCGATGTCGTAGTAGGCGGAGATCAGGGCATCGACGTCGATGAGGTCTTCCTTTTGGGCAAGCATGCCAGCACGTTCGTTCATGCTCCTATCGTCTCACTTTTCCGCCCCACCTTCTATGGTCAAACACGACTCAACGCTGCCGCCCGGCCGGGTTTGCGCGTGGGGCATTTGAATTTCCTGGACGATTTCGGGGCGTTCTTCGTATATGAGTAGATCGCCCCGGATTCGTCCAAAACTCTTCAATCGGTCCGACGCCCCGACGACCCCCGGCCCGCGGGCGTTCGAACTCGCCAACAACCACTTTGTATCAGAGGATTGTCTGACATGCCGTGTGCTGATACGCTCGATAATGCACAATAATCGCTTCCATATGCGTGGGATCGTGCAACCCATGCGCCGGAGCGTCGGCATTTTTCAAAGGGGAAAGAAATGACAGGAATTCGGCGCCTTATCGGCGTTGGCCTGGTAACCTGCCTTTCGGTGGCAGGCTTGCTAGCTGTGCCGCCCGCGCCCGCGGCGCTTGCGGACAGGGGTCCGGTCGGGGAGATGGTCACCATTGCTAAATGGTATGATAATATCCCAGAGGGTATTAAGTATCGGATCCCGGCGCTGACCCAGACGCCCAACGGCGACCTCCTCGCCGTCTACGACATGCGCCCCAATCAGGACGCCCTGGCGAGTAACATCGGCGTCGTGAAGCGCACAGCCTCCCAGACCGCGCCGGCGATCGCGGACTCGATCGTGGAGGGCGCGGCGGTTCCGAGCTACGAAATCCCGGACAATGGGATCGGCTACGAGCTGGATGGCAAGCTGGTCGAGCCCGGCGTGTACCGGGCCCAGCCGGGCGAGCGCATCGACCTGAAGCTGCATGGCCTGGCCGAGCACGGCTACACGCTACCCGCGGACACCCCGGTCGCTTGGACACACACCTTCCTTAAGGTCACCGCCGGCCCGATCGTGGTGCACGCGGGTGAGGTGATCACGGCCACACCGGTTGACGTGGTCGGCAATGGCGGCGCGCTGAGCTTCGAGCTCGGTGATGGGGCACCGGCGTGGCTGGAGCTCTCCGACTACGGCGTGCTGACCGGCACCGCGCCCGCCGATGCGCCCGAGGGCACCGTGACATTCCCGGTCCTCGTCACCGAGCAGGTGGACGCGGAACACGCGGCCATCCCAGCGAGCATCCCGGGCACGTACACCGCGCAGGCGATGGTCACGCTGACCGTCGTGCCGGCGGGAGTCAACCCGGATGACCTTCCGCAGCTGAGCGTGGTGCTGGCGGGCAACCCGTACGACTCCACGGTGGGTGAGCCGGCCACTAGCCTCGCGCCCGACGCGGTAGATGCTACCGGCATGCCGGTAGCGTGGCCTGAGGGCACCACGTTTGCGTTGGCGGACGGCGCACCGGAGGGCGCGACCATCGACTCCGTCGGCGCGGTGACCTTCACGCCGGGCGAGGCCGACACAGGTGAGGACGTGGACATCACGGTCAACATCACCTACCCGCCGCTCACGGCCCACGCGGATTCCGAGGCGTCGTTTGTGCTGACCTTCCGGGTGGCTGAGGGCGAGTCGGGACCGGACCAGCCGGGCGTAACCTGCCAGCCTGAGAACTTCACCGGGCGGGCACCGTACGCGACCAACCGCTTTGGTGAAGCCACCGGTGATCGTCTGGCCGATCTGTGGTCGCTCGACGCCGAGGGCAAGATCCACTTCTACGAGAATGTCGGATCCGCGTTCGTCCACAAATATGTCGCGCACTGCCCGGGTGCGGAGGTCACGGCGATGACGGCGATCATGGATGCCAACGGGGATCGGCGCGCCGACCTCCTCATCCGCCACGCTGACGGCGACCTGTACTTCTACTACTCGCTCGGGCGCGGCCAGCTGGTCCAGGGGATTAAGGCTGGGCACGGCTGGAACGGGATGGACAACATCACCTACATGGGCAGGCTGGGGACGAAGGAGTACGTCGTCGCGCGGCAGGTCGCAACCGGCGACCTCTACCGCTACGACCTCACCCGCAACGGCCTGGCGAACGGCACGAAGATCGGCCACGGCTGGCAGGAGATGACCAACATCGTGGGCATCGGCCAGTTCGTCGGCGATTCGTACCCGGACGTCGTCGCCACGAGGTCGGACGGCAAGCTGTTCGTGTACGCCGGCACCAATAGGGGCGTGCTGGTGGGCAAGGGGCAGATCGGACACGGTTGGTCGAACTTCGGGATGCTCTCCTCTCCCGGGGACGTCGACGGTGGTGGCACCTTCGACCTCATTGGCATCCGCAATGACGGTACGCTGTTCCTTTACAAGAACCTGCTGGGTGGGCGCTTCGGTGGTGCTACCCAGATCGGCCACGGCTGGGGTTCGATGAAGGCAGCTAGCTAGGCGCTTGCGATCAGGGGGGGGCGAGCGTCACGCCCGGCCCCCCCTGTGCAGGTGGGATTTGAATTTCCTGGACGAATTCGGGGTGATCTTCGTATATGAGGAGAGCGGCCCGGATTCGTCCAGAATTTTACAATCGTCCCGCGGGATGCCGGCTCAACGACGCTCGGCTGACTCCGAGCCCAACGACGCCGTGGCTCGACTTTCCCGCCGGCCGGCGCCCAGCCAGCCCGGCTAGACGATGTTGCGCTTCTGCGCGATCTGCAGCGCCACCCAGCCGATCGGCACGCGGCCCCAGAAGGTGAAGAGTCGGTAGAGCACGGCGGTGGAGAACGCGATCGAGGAGGGCACGCCGGCGATCACGAGGCCACCGGTGAGGGCCGCCTCCACGGGGCCAATGCCGCCGGGGGAGGGCACCACGGAGCCCACCGAGTTGGAGATCAGGTAGGTGACGGCGAGGGTGATGATCGGCAGCTCGTAGCCGAACGACTTGAGCGCAAACCCGAAGCAGGCGATGAACGCCACCGACATGAGCACCGACCCCAGCGCGCCCAGCAGGAGCCGGGTGGGGTGGGTGAAGAGCCACACGAGGCGGGGCCACACCTGGCTGATCGTGGGCCGGATCTTCGCCATGACCCAGCGGCGCAGCTGCGGCACGCCGCCCACAATCCCGCCGACTACCACCACGATCGCGATCGCTATCTGGATCGTGCCGGACGGCAGGGAGAGGTTGCCGAAGTCACCGGTAAACAGGGACAGCATCACGAGCAGCGCGATCGTCACCACGAACTGGCCCACCTGCACCACGGACACGGTGGCGATCGCGGCGGGAGTTGCCACGTTCTTCTTTTGCAGGAAGCGCAGGTTGATGGCGGCGGGCCCGATGCCGGCGGGTGCCACGAGCGTGATGACCGACGCCGCCACCTGCACCAGCAGCGCCTCACGGTAGGGCACGGCTTCCTTCGAGAACGCCACGAGCGTGAGCGCCACGCCCGCATACGTGCCGAGCCCGAAGAGGAACGCCACCACCATCCACCACGGGTTGGCGCCGAGGATGGCGGTGCGCAGGTCGTCGAAGTTGAGCGAGCCAAACAGGATGATGAGCGCGATGACGCCGATTGCCACCGTGGCGATCGTCTTGAGGGAGAACCGCTTATACTCCACGGTTTGCAGGTTGGAGGCCTCGGGCACTTCGGCGGCGAGGGCGTCGCGCAGCGCCTGCAGTTCCTTCTTTTCCAGGGCGTCGCGCGTGGCCTGCGGGAGGATGGGGGTCTGGAGGAAGGGCGCGATGGAGGCGACGGTCGTCGTGGTCAGGTTCCGGTTCGCCGACGCCACGGCCCGCTCCACGCCGACGACGCCGGCCAGCATCGCCACCGTCTGCGCGAGGTCGACCTGCCGGGCCGTGTCCGTGGAAAGTACGGCGGCGTGCTGCCAGTTCGCCACGTGGAGGCCGGCCGGGGTGATCTTGACGTACTTGGCGTGCATGTTGCCGTGCGACATGCCGTGGCGGTGGGCGCGGGTGAGTTCGTCCCACAGGTGGTCGAGGTCGTCGTCGGAAAGCGCGCCGGGATCGGCGTCGATCAGTAGCGGGTCCTCGGTGGCGAGCTCGGCCACGAGGATCGAGGAGTCGAGGCGGGCGATCGTGGCGCAGGCCGGCTCGGCCACCCCAATCTGCTCGGCCCGCATCTGCACCAGCAGCATCTGTTCGGCGGTGGCCTCGAGCGTGCGGCGGGTTTGGCGGATGACGGTGCGCAGGGAGATTCGCGCCCACACGTCGTCCAGGAAGGACAGGATCTGGCGGTCGTTGTCGAGCACCTTGAGGTGGAAGGCCCGCCCGTGAATGTCGGTTGCAATGTAGTTGCGCGACACCGCCGACGGCCGAGTGGCCGGGTAGCGCGCCATGGTCTCGTCGCGGAGGGCGTAGGAGTCGACGTCGGTGAGCTCACGTTCGTCGCTGGGGCGAGTGAGGTTGTCGATCTCGTCGATGAGGTTGGCGGTGTCGGTATCGGGCACGTTGTCGGCGGGGTCGAGGATCTTGCGGATCTGCTCGAGCGCCGCAAGGTTCGTGTGCCCGATGGGGGAGGAGGTGGTGACGTCGGTGGCGTGCAGCATCTCGTCGCCAGTCAGGGAGTCGATGCGGACGGCGGTCACGACGTCGATCCCCGCCCTGCGTATCAACGCTACGAAGCGCGCGCCGGTGGTGCGGTCCGGCGCGCCGCCAACAATGTAGCGGGTGAGTAGGCCGGACAGCCCGCCGATGAGGACGGTGAAGAGCGCGCCGGAAAGATTCTGGTTGCCGCGCAGGATCGACAGGACGAGCGCGATGCCGAGTAGCCACCAGCCCACGCGCGTGATCCAGGATCCCTTCGACGATCCGGACACGGTGAGGAGCGTGGCGAGAAGCGCCACGTAGGGCAGGGCCGCGATGAGCGACTGGTCCTGGATCGAGTCTGAGACCTGGTCAAACAGGTCCGAGTTCGGCCACCACTTCGTGCCCAGCCACACCACGAGCGCCGACATCCCCACGGCCGCCGCCGACCCGACGAAAGCCGTGGCGAGGGCGCGCCAGCGTTTGCGAATCACCATCTCGCCCAGGATGAGGATCGGAAGGAAGAAGGACATGAGGCCCTCGAGGGCGTTGATCGGCAGGGCCAGGATCGTCTCGAGGATGCCGGAGGTGGCCTGCCGCACGTCCTGAGTGACCGCGATCGTGGTGGACTTGGCGTAGACCGACACCAGGATGACGAACGCGATCCCCACCACGCACAGCGCGGCGCCGAATAGGTCGGCGGGGTTGCGCACCCAGCGCTGCTGGGAGTCGATCAGGACCACCTCCCGCTCGGGGGTTTGATCCCTCGCGGCGCGGCTATCTGAATCATGGCGGGGTTTCACATGCCCGATCCTACTCACCCGCGGGGCGTTGACTCCACTTTGCCGGCCCGCGGGCGGGGTCACGGGGGCGCGGCCGTCAAAAATCAGGACTCTGAGAGTTTTCGTTGCCGAAATCGGGCGTTTTGCTCTCAGAGTCCTGACGTTTGACGGAGATTGCTAGGCATTGCGCAGGCGCAGCGAGTTCCCGACCACAATCACCGACGAGCTCGCCATCGCGAACGCCGCGATCCCCGGCACGATCACACCGAATACGGCCAGCGGGATCGCGATGAGGTTGTAGGCGAAGGCCCAGGCCAGGTTCTCCTTGATGATCTGCAGGGTGCGGGCCGAGACCCGCAGCGAGTTCGGGATAGCGCGGATGTCGGAGTTGACGATCGTGATGTCGGCGGCGGCCTTGGCCACGTCGGTGCCGGAGCCCATTGCGATCGACAGGTCGGCGCCGGCGAGGGCCGCGGCGTCGTTGACCCCGTCGCCCACCATCGCCACCTTCTTCCCCGCGGCCTGCAGCTCTTTGAGCACCTCGAGCTTCTGCTCGGGCAAGACGTCGGCGCGCACATCCTCGATGCCGAGCTCGGCGGCCACGGTGGTGGCTGCCGGGGCGTTATCGCCGGTGACGAGCACTGGGGTGAGGCCCCGATCGCGCAGGGCGGCGAGAGTGTCGGCGGCCTCGGGGCGGACCGTGTCGCGCACGGCGATCAGCCCCAGTGCGGTGTTGCCCCTGGTCACGACGACGACGCTCGCGCCCTCGCGCGCGAGGTCCTCGGCACGCTCGGCCAGATCCGAGGGGACGTTGGCCGCAAGCCAGGTGAGGCGGCCGGCGGCGACCCTCTCGCCGCCGGCCGTACCCGCCACGCCCATCCCCGCATGGTTGGCAAAGTCAGAAACAGGGGCGGGTGTAATGCCGCGCTCGCGAGCCGACCGCACAATTGCCTGGGCGATCGGGTGCTCGGAGTGGGACTCCAGCCCGGCGGCAAACGCCAGGACGGCGTCTGCCGCCCGCGTGCCAGCCGTGCCGCTATCGGCGCCCGAGGCTGCCGACTCGGCGTCTGCAGCGTCGGCGCCGGTGCCAATACGCCCAAACCCGGCTCCAGCCGCGGCCTCAACCTCGCTGACCGACATGACGCCGCTGGTCAGGGTCCCGGTTTTGTCGAGCATGATGGTGTCCACGGCGTGGGCGCCCTCGAGCACCTCGGGGCCGCGGATGAGCGCGCCCAGGCGGGAGAGCCGACCCGAGCCGACCAGCAGGGCCGTAGGAGTTGCGAGCCCCAGCGCGCACGGGCACGCCACCACCAGCACGGTGATCGCGGAGGCCAGTGCCATCTCGGCGTTATCGGTAAACATCCGCACGCCGAACGTCGCCAGCGCGATGAGGATCACCACGGGCACGAACACGGCCGATATCTGGTCGGCGATGCGCTGCACGGGCGCCTTGCCCGTCTGGGCCTCGGCGAGGAGACGGCCCATCTGGGCCAGGGTCGTGTCCTTGCCCACGCGCGTGGCGCGCACCTCGATCGACCCGTGCGTGTTGAGCGTGGCGCCGGTGACCTCGTCGCCCTCGCCCACGTCCACCGGCAACGATTCGCCGGTCACGAGCGAAGCGTCAATTGACGACGAACCGGCCACGATCACCCCGTCCGTGGCCACGGTCTGTCCGGGCCGCACCCGGAAAACATCTCCCACGCGAAGCTGCGCCACGGGGACAACCTGCTCCACGGTGTCGTCGGAACCGGCCCTCCGAACAAGGAGCGCCTCGGACGCGCCGAGCTCGAGGAGGGAGCGCAGGGCGTCACCGGCACTGCGGCGCGAGCGGGCCTCCAGCCAGCGGCCGATGAGCAGGAACGTGACGATCATCGCGCTGGTCTCGAAGTAGAGGTGCGGCTCGGCGGCATGCCCCAGGCCGTGGACGCCGGTCATGTGCATCGTGTAGCCGATGCGCCCGGCGCCGCCCAGGGTCAGCGCCCACAGGGACCAGCCCATCGACGCCAGCACACCCAGCGAGACCAGCGTGTCCATGGTGGAGGACCCGTACCGGGCCGCGCGGAACGCCGCCCGATGGAACGGCCACCCGCACCAGAACGCCACCACCAGCGACACCGCGCCGATCACCCACTGCCAGCCCGGGAACTGCAAGGCCGGGACCATCGACAGGCCTACCACCGGCACCGACAACACAGCAGAAACGACGAAGCGCCGCCACAGGTCCGCCACCCGCGCCTGGGCGGACGCCTCCGCGGCAGCCTCGGCGGCCTGGATCATGTCCGCGTCGGGGGCGTCGCCCGTGCGGCTGATCACCGAGGCGTCGTAGCCGGCCTTGACCACGGTGCCCACGAGCTCCTCGTTGGACAGCTCCGCGGCCGAGTCATCCAGCTCGATGTGAGCGCGCTCGGTGGCGAGGTTAACTACCGCCGTCACCCCGGGGACCTTGTTCAGCTTCTTTTCAACGCGCGCCACGCAGGAAGCGCAGGTCATCCCGCGGACGGCGAGGTCAACTTCGATCATGAGCGGACGATCTCGACGACGCTGTAGTTACCCGCCTCATCGACAGCGCCGCGCAGGGCCTCATCCGACACCTCGGCCGACGTGGTCACGCGGACCTCGGACGTGCCCTTCGGATCCAGGGTGACATCCACGGCATCCACGCCGGGCAGCTCCATGAGCTCCTCGGTCACGTGGGCGACGCAGTGATTGCAGGTCATTCCGTTGACCTTGACAGTGGTGGACATGGCAAGCCTTTCGCTCGGTTTTCGTTGGTATCTGGGCCAACGACGCCGCCTGCCGATTTATTCCTGCCCCGCCCGGTTCACCGGATTATCGGCGCTTTGGACAGAGCCTCGGGTGTCATGGCCGACAGAAGTCGTGAACATACCGGCTGACTATTGCGATCGGGCCCTGGTCGGTCTCAGGTTCACGAGTTGTGTCGGGGGTAGCCGGTGCCGGGCGGAAACTGGGGTGTTGGCACGTATTATCGGCGTCCGGCTCAGTGGGTTAGCGGCCCGGCCCACGTTATCGGCGCGCGCCTCGCCGGCTCACCCCATCGGGCATGCGCAACGCTAATTTTCCATGTGCAACGGTAAAAAGCGGTTAATTGTTGTTGCATGCTGCGGATTAGCGTTGCACATCCGGGAGGGTGGGTCAGGCCTGCTGGAGGTCGCCGATCCACTGGATCCCGGCCGTGAGGTCCGCCGAATAGGGCGAACCCTCGCGGGGCGCGGGCGCGCCGCCGGCCTGGGCGCCGCCGGCAAGCTCGGCCTCCCCGGCATCCCCGGCGGGGTCATTCGCGAGCCGGGTGAGGAGCCAGTCGGGCATGGTGTCGCCGGTGCGGGGGAAGGCGTCGGCCTCGTTGCGCCATTCTTCCACCGGCACGAGGTCGGCCCACACGGGTTCCTGCACAGCGTTGACGTTGAGTTTGCCCTGCCCGGCCTTCGTGAGGTTGATGACCGCCACGAAGAAGGGCGCCTCCCCGGCGATTGCCAGGTTTTGCTTGAGGCGGCGCAGGTGGTGGATGACCGCGGTGGGAAGCACGCGCAGCTGGGCGTTCGTGTCCCCCTCGAGCTTCGCGTACCCTTCGTAGATCGCGGATTGGCCCACCAGCTGGACGCGCACGGTCTCCTCGATCCAGTCCGGCGGGGCGGTCTGGGATAGGAGGGAGAGGCACTCGCGCAGGAGGGCGTTCGTGTCGGAGAAGTCGATCGCGGCTGAGCGCGCGGCGATAGCGGGCCGGTCGGAGACGTCCCAGATCAC
The DNA here is from genome assembly GCF_001808465.1 of Trueperella sp. HMSC08H06. Taxonomy (NCBI): domain Bacteria; kingdom Bacillati; phylum Actinomycetota; class Actinomycetes; order Actinomycetales; family Actinomycetaceae; genus Trueperella; species Trueperella sp. HMSC08H06. The sequence continues at coordinate 43,910 of NZ_KV793355.1, read as the reverse complement.
GGGGCGGGCCTCCTGGCGCTTCTGGTTGGTGAGGTTCGCGGGGTCGACCAGGGCGGTGTACACGCCCGTCGACCAGCGCTGGAACTTGGCCCGCTCCAGGTAGTGGGCGTCGTTGATGAGGGCTGCCACCTGGAAGAGGAGCCTGTCGCCGTCGCGAACCGAGCGCACCACCCGCACGGGGATGCCGGACACCTCGCCCGTCACCAGGTCCGCGTAGATGTCCGCGCCCTCGCCCACTGCAATCCGCTTCGCCCACATGCCCGACTCCAGCTGAGTGAAACCGTCCTCCGCCTGCGGGTTCGTGGGGCTGACCATCGTCACCGCCGCCGGGCGCCCGTCCTCCAGCTCAACGTCGCACGGCACCCCGCCCCACGCGCGCTTGATGACCGGGCCGATGAACGGGGAGGGCACCGTGGCCGTGAACGTGCCGGTCTCGACATTCTCCCAGCCGTAAGCCAGTCCGTGGTAGACGCCGCGTAGCTCCGGCTCCGGGTTGCCCGGGTGGAAGCGCCACAGGCGGCTACCCGCCGTGAGCCGCGCCGGCTCGATGAGCAGCAGGTCGGTCTCCACCCCGCCGCCGCGCGCCACACCCGAGCCGTCGTACGGCGGGTATTCCACGACGCCGCCCCGGAACGCCTCCGCACTCAGAGGGCCCACCGCGTGACGGTCGAACACGAACGGGTCCACCGGCACGTGCAGGATGTCGAGCGGTTCGTCCTCCGCATACGGCGCGCCGGGGAAACGCAGGCAGAGCAGGTCCATGAGGTCGCCGACGTCTGTGACGGAAGCCGCGGCGGCGGCGTCGACAGCGAAGCCAGAAAAGAGGTCGTAGCCCGTGTCGAGGAAGGACTGGGCCTGCTGTGCGGAGACGGCAAGTTGGAAGGTGAGCATGAGGGTCTTTCGTCGGGGGCGTTGCCCTACTACTCTACTGGCTCGCGGCCGGCGCGGGAATCGGGCGCGGCTAGCCGGATCGTGGCGGGCGGGTCTGCCGGCTGGGCTGCGGGGAGGTCGGCCCGCGCCGCCGGCCGCCAGCGGGCAGGTCGGGTTACGCCGCCCGGTTTGCGCGCAGGCGCTTCACTACCCACCACCCCAGGAGCACGACGACGAGCGCCGCCACCACGTACGACAGGAGCCCCACGTACTGCTCCACCAGGTGCCAGTTCTCACCCAGGATGTACCCTGCGCCGACGAGGGCCGTGTTCCAGATGGCCGCGCCCGCCGTCGTGAGCAGGGTGAACCACAGGAAGTTCATCTTGATGACGCCGGCCGGCAGGGAGATGAGCGAGCGGAAGATCGGCAGCATGCGGCCGAAGAAGACCGTGGACTGGTCGTGCTTGTGGAACCACGCCTCAGTCTTGTCCACGTCCGACATCTTCACCAGCGGCAGCCAGTTGAAGATTGCGCGGGTGCGCTCGCGGCCGATGAGGCGCGCGATCCCGTACAGTGCCCACGCGCCCACGAGCGAGCCCACCGTGGCCCAGACGATCGCCTCGACCAGGCCGAACGACGTGCCCTGCGACGCCGTGAAGCCCGCGAGCGGCAGAACGATCTCCGAGGGTAGTGGCGGGAACAGGTTCTCAAGCGCGATGAGGAACGCGACGCCGAGCCCGCCCAGGGACTCCATGATCGTCACGGCCCAGGCGGCGATGCCGGTCAGCTGGTCGGCGCCAGCGGTGGCGGTGGCGGCGGTTGCGAGGGTCAGTAGGCTCATGTTCCCTAGCGTACGAGCTTCGGCGCCAGGCCCACGTAGGTGGCCGGGGTGAGATTGGCCAAGCGGGCCGCGACGTCGTCGGGCAGCCCGAGCGAGCCGATGAAGGCGCGCATCTCCTCAGCCCCCACCTGGTGGCCGCGCGTGAGCTCCTTGAGGCGCTCGTACGGGTCCTGCATGCCCGTGGCGCCGGCGATCGCGGCGGCGCGCATCGCCTGCTGGATCGGCTCGCCGAGGACTTCCCAGTGGGCTTCGAGGTCGGCGTTGAGGGCGGCGCGGTTAGCCTCCACGCCGGCGACGCCGCGGCGCAAGTTCGTGATCGCCAGCAGCGAATGACCGAAGGCGACCCCCACGTTGCGCAGGGTGGAGGAGTCGGTGAGGTCGCGCTGGAGGCGCGAGGTGACGAGGGTGGCGCCGAGCGTGTCGAGCAAAGCGCAGGAGATTTCCAGGTTTGCCTCCGCGTTCTCGAAGCGGATCGGGTTGACCTTGTGCGGCATCGTGGACGAGCCCGTGGAGCCCTGCGCCGCGAGGTTCTGGGCGAGGTAGCCGAGCGAGATGTACGTCCAGAAGTCGGTGGCGAGGTTGTGGGCGATGCGGTTGAAGCGGGCGACGTCGGCAAAAAGCTCGCTCATCCAGTCATGGGACTCGATCTGGGTGGTGAGCGGGTTGAAGGTCAGCCCCAGGCCCTCCACGAACTGGCGGGCGAGCGCCGGCCAATCCGCGCCCGGCACCGACACCGAGTGCGCGCCATACGTGCCCGTGGCGCCGTTGAACTTGCCCAGGAACTCGGCGGCCTCGATCCGGCGGACCTGGCGCGCGAGGCGGTGGGCCAGCACCGCGACCTCCTTGCCCAACGTGGTGGGCGAGGCCGGCTGGCCGTGCGTGTGCGAGAGCATCGGGGTGGCGGCGTCCGTGGCGGCCATCTGCTCGAGGTCGGCCACGAGGGCGCGGGCGGCCGGCAGCCACACCTGGGTGAGCGCGTCCTTGATGATGAGCGCGTAGGAGAGGTTGTTGATGTCCTCGGAGGTGGCGAAAATGTGGACGATCTCGTGCATCTGCGGCAGGGTCGTGTCGCCGAGGGCGGCCGGGGCGGCGTCCATCTTCTCCTTGAGAAAGTACTCCACTGCCTTCACGTCGTGGCGGGTCTCGGCCTCGATCACTGCGAGGCGGGCGATGTCGGCGTCGTCCATGTCCGTAGGGATCGCACGCAGGTAGGCGATGTCGGCGTCGGTCAGCACGGGCGCGCCCGGGAGGACCCTGTTGGTGGACAGGAAGATCAGCCACTCGACCTCCACATGTGCGCGGGCCCGGTTGAGGGCCTGCTCGGAGAGGTGGTCGATGAGCGGGGCGACCTCCGGCCGGTAGCGACCATCGAGGGGGCCCAGGGCATACACGTCAGAGAACTTCATGCTCCCATGGTGGCATATTCGGCGTTTGCGCCGCCCGGCATCCACGATGAGGACTCGGCGCGCAGGTTCTGGCTCACTCTCTGAGACGGCGAGCGTGTGCGGGCGCGCTGGCGGCGGGCCGGAAGCGGGCCGACGGCAAGTCAGAGGTAGGGGCCCGCCGCCGCGACCGTCTCCCGCCCATAGCCCCCGCCGAACAGCGCGGCGTGGATGATGAGCATGTGCAGCCGATGCAGTCCCACCCGCTCCTGCCAGCCCTCCGCCAGCGGCGAGGTCTCGTTGTACCCGGCGTAGATGTCCTCCACGAACGGCGCCCCGAACACGGTCAGCTGCGCCAGGTCCGATTCGGCGTGCCCGCCCTGGCACGCGGGGTCGATGAGTACGCCCACGACGCCGTCGCCACCGGTTGCGCCCGTGCCCTCCATGGGCGAGTCGGGCTGGGACCACAGGAGGTTGCCGGACCAGAGGTCACCGTGGAGGAGTGCCGCATCCGTGCGGACGAGGGCGGGTTGGGGTGAGTCGAAGAGGCCATCGCGGAGGCGTTCGGCCAGGCGCTCCATGAGGGCCGCGTCGGCCGGGGTGAAGGAGCCGTTAGCGAGGGCGTCGCCGACGTAGGGCAGGAGGCGGTCGGCGGCGTAGAACTCCCCGAAGCGCCGGGCCGGCGAGCCCGCCGCGACCAGCGGCAACGGCGCCATCCCCATCGCGCCCACGGAATCGGAAAAGCCGTCGGGTGCCTGGCCGAACACGCGCGGGCCCTCTGAATAGGCGTGGGTGCGGGCAAGCCGGGCGCCGAACTCCCGTGCGGCGCCCGCCGACGCCGGGGCAGGCCGCAGAGTGTACGTGGACAGCGAGCCGGCGTCACTGGAGGAGACCCGCGCGACTGGAGCGCCGGCGTCGTGGGCGGCCTTGGCAAGCGCGGTGAGGCCGCAACGCTCGTGGGCGATGGCTCGCCGCGGCCCGCGCTTGGTGTGAACGGACACGCTAGTCGCGGCCGGTGGCCAGGCTCAGCGCCCAGTTCACCAGGCCCACCACCATGCCGCCGAGCACTGCCCAACCGAAGCCGTCAATCACCAGGGCCAGGGCGAAGTGGCCGGTAATCCAGGCGGTCAGCATGAGCATGAGCGCGTTGACCACCACAAAGAACAGGCCGAGCGTCAGCACGTAGAACGGGAAGGACAGCACCTTGACAATCGGGCGCACCACCATATTCACCAGCGCGAGCACCGCGCCGGCCAGCAGGAAGTACACCGCCGCCTGGCCCGCCGGGCCGAGACCGGCGAAAGCCGCCTCGCCCGCGCCCTCGAGCCGGATGCCCGGGAAAATCAGGGTGGCAACCCACAGAGCAATGGCGTTAAAAGCCGCACCAATGAAGAAATTCATGCCCCCATCCTACGGGCAAAGCCGAGCGGTGATCCGCCAATGCGCGGCCCGCGAAATAGGGGCAAGATAGAGGCATGAGTTTCTTCCGCCCCGAGATCGATCAGTTGCCCGCTTACGTCGCCGGTCGAAACCCGGCCGTCCCGGACGTCATCAAGGTGGCCTCCAACGAGATGCCCTTCCCCACCCTGCCCGGCGTGGCGGCGGCGCTGGGGCTGAGGCTCGGGGACTTGGGGCGGTACCCGGACATGGGCGCGGCCGCCCTCAAGCAGGCGATCGCCGCCTTCCACGAAATATCGTTGGACAACGTGGCCGTGGGCAACGGCTCCGTGGCGCTGATCGAGAAGTTCCTCCAGGCCGTGTGCTCACCAGGGGCTGAGGTGGTGCTGCCGTGGCGCAGCTTCGAGGCCTACCCGATCGCGATCCAGGCCGCCGGCGGCACGGCTGTGCGCGTGGCACTGCGTGGCGGGGCGATCGACCTTCCCGCCATGCTCGACGCCATCACCCCGCGCACCCGCGCCATCATGGTCTGCACGCCGAACAACCCGACGTCGGCGGCCCTCACCCACGACCAGCTCCACCGCTTCCTTCGCTCCGTCCCCGCCGACATCCCCGTACTCATCGATGAAGCCTATGTGGACTTCGTGGAGATGGACGATCCCGTGCGCGGGGTGGAGCTGGCCCGCGAGTTCCCGAACGCGGTGTCGCTGCGGACGTTTTCCAAGGCCTACGGGCTGGCTGGGTTGCGGGTGGGGTACGCGCTCGGGATGGCGGACGTGGTGGCCGGGCTGGACAAGGTGGCCACCCCGTTCGGCGTGAACGAGCTGGCGCAGGCCGCGGCGGTGGCCGCGCTCCAGGAGCACGGCGAGGTGGTGCGGCGCGTGGGGATGATCAAGGCCGAGCGCGCCAAGCTCGTCGCGGCGCTGCGGGCGCTCGATTGGGACGGCGCCGCCCCGCAGGGCAACTTCCTCTGGTTCGACCTCGGCGAGGACTCCGAGCGCTTCGCCGCCCTGTGCGAGCGCGCGGGCATCGTGGTGCGGGCTTTTCCCGACGACGGCGTGCGCGTCACTGTGGCCAGCCCCGAGGCATCACTTCGGCTGGTGCGGGCATATCGGACATTCCGCGCTGCGTAACCGGCTTGGGCCCGCCGGTCGACAGCGGCGCCGGCCTTGCTAACAGGTGAGTTTGGGGCAGGAATGAGCGTTTTTCGCGATGAGATTTCAGATTCACCAGTTAGCCACGCCGGGAGCAGCCAAGATCAGATGAAGGCCAGGAACAGGGCCGCCGAGATCGCCACTTCGCCTAGGCCAATCGGCAGCGGCGGCAGCCAGCCGTGGTGGTAGCCCCAGGCGGGGACGGCCGCCGCGCGTGCCACGATGACCACCCACAGCGAGGGCAGCACCCACGGCTCCCCGACCAGCGCGGCCAGCACCACCACCCCGACCAGCCCCACCGCGTGGAAGGCGATGGATGCGAGGAACCAGGGGCGGTTGCCGCGCTCGCGGATGTTGGTCTTGACGTAGAAGATTGTGCCGAGGAAGTACCACCCGACGATGGCGGTGACGATCCAGATCCAGCCCCAGCCGGTCACGGACCCGTTGCCGGAGGCGCCGGGGAGGGTGGCCAGCCCGTGGGTGGCGAGGTCGTAGGCGACGGGCAGGGTGAGGGTAGCGGCGGTGACGGTCGCGGCATCGTTGAGGAAGGAGCGTTCCTTGCGCCGGGAGTAGCACCAGGCTGAGATCACGACGAGCGGTGCGAAGGCCAGCGTCCAGCGCACTAGGAATGGGGCGGTCACCAGGAGGGCGACGCCGAGGGGTGCCGCGATCGCGGAGTAGGTCAGCGCCGGCGCGACAAAGCGGGAGCGCCTGGAGCGTCGGCCATCCCGCCCAGCCCGGCCAATGCGCGCCGGCCCCGCTCGCAGCCACTGCCCGATGGCGTAGAAGGCGAAGTATCCCACCCACCACGTGCCAAGAAGTAGGAGGTGCTGCCAGACGAATCCGCCGAGCACGATCCCCAGCAGCACGGGCACGGTGACCATCGCCCACGCCCCGTGATAGCGCGGAATCCAGCCGGGAGGAAGCTTGCGTCCCACGGGTTAGAAGATCCGGTCGTTGGCGCGCTTGAGCTCGTAGCCGTGGCCGGACATGACCGACCAGCAGGTCACCCCGTCTTGTTCGAGCGTGCAGGCGAAGCCGTTGAGGGCGACTGCGGTGCCGTAGTCGTACACGTCGGCGACGGACACGGAGTGCTGGCAGTCGGCGTCGACCGCCCCCTCGGCCCCGACCACGTACGTGGCGGTGAGGCCCTCGCACTGTTTGGGGGAGGGGTAGTCGTAGGTGTAGATGGAGCACTCGACGTTGTCAGAGTTGATGCGGCAGTGAATGTTCTTGGCCGGCGTGGTGAAGGAGGCCGCCTCGATGGCGCCCTCAGGCGCGGGCCGCTCCGGCGTGGGCTCAGGCTCTGGTTCGGCGGTCTCAGATGGGGAGGGACTGGAGCTCGGCGCGGGTGAGGAGGTCGGGGAGGGCGGGGGCGTCGTCGTTGGGCTGGTGCCGATCTCGCGGCCGTTGGAGATGAGCTGTTGGAAGACGAGGGCGAGGACCACCAGGAACAGGAGGGAGGCGGAGCCGATGAGGAAGTATAGCGGGCCGCGGTTGGTGGCGGGCTGTGGTGGGCCGGCGTCGGGTAGCTGGTGGCTCATGATTCCTCCTTGAGTATCACGCCCATACTAAGGGATGTCGGAGGTGCTGTGTAGGCTGGAACTGTGCGCGCAGGAGCGGACCTGTGCGCTGATGGGAGGGCTCATGGCACTGGCAACGGGGCAGATTAACGACGCCGATCTGGCGCGTACTGAGGATCTGATCGGGCGCGTCCGGGGTATTTTTCGTGGGAGCGTGGTGGGTCAGCAGGATCTGGCGAGGGCGCTGGTCACGGCGTTGATGGCGCGCGGACACGTGCTGCTCGAGTCGGTGCCGGGATTGGCGAAGACCACGGCGGCGCTGACGCTGGCGGACTCGATTTCGGGCACGTTTTCCCGGATCCAGTGCACGCCTGACCTCATGCCGAATGACATCGTGGGTACGCAGATTTACTCGTATGAGACGGGCAGTTTTTCCACGCAGCTGGGGCCGGTGCACGCAAACATGGTGTTGCTCGATGAGATTAATAGGAGCTCGGCGAAAACTCAGTCGGCGATGTTGGAGGCGATGCAGGAGCGCCAGACGTCGATCGGGGGCACGATCTACAAGCTGCCCGATCCGTTCCTGGTGATGGCCACCCAGAATCCGATCGAAGAGGAAGGCACGTACGTGTTGCCGGAGGCGCAGATGGACCGCTTCCTGCTCAAGGAGGTGCTCACGTACCCGGAGCCGGAGGAGGAGGTGGAGATCCTCACGAAGTCGGCGGAGGGCAGCTTCGGGCGTGGTGACGTGGAGCCGATTACTGCTGACGACGTGCTGTTTTTGCAGGCCACGGCTCGGCAAGTGTACGTGGATGAATCGATCAAGCGTTATATCGTGGCGCTCATTAATACCACGCGCGGGCGGGGGCCGCGGCCGTTGCCGGAGTTGGAGCGGCACTTGCGGGTGGGCTCGTCGCCGCGCGGTGGGTTGGCGCTCATGCAGGTGGGGCAGGCGCTGGCGTTGCAGGCGGGGCGCAACTACGTGACGCCGGAGGACATCACGGCGATGCGCTACCAGGTGCTGCGCCACCGGCTTGTGCGCACGTATGACGCGTTGGCGGGCGGGGTGAGCCCGGAGTCGTTGATCGACGCGGTGTTTGAGACGGTGCCCACGCCATGAGTCGGAGGGTGAGGTCTACGGGAACGCGGTCGGCGCTGGTGCGCGCCAAGGTCTCGTTGCCGGTGATCCGCCGCGCGTCGGGGGTGTTCGAGGGCCAGCACAGCTCGATGCTGACCGGCCAGGGGCACGATTTTGACGACCTCACGGACTACGTTCACGGGGATGATGTGGCGGATATTGATTGGAAGACGTCGGCGCGGGCCGGCCGCCCGATCATCCGCCGCTTCGAGCGGGAGACCGACATGTTCACCCAGCTGGTGGTGGACACGGGCGCGGAGATGAGGGCGGCGGCGCCGTCGGGGGAATCAAAGGAGCAGGTGGCGATGTTCGCCGCGGACGTGCTCGGTTACCTGGCGATTCAGCGCGGGGACCGGCTGTCGGTGGTGTACGGGGATAGTGCGGGGGTGTCGCGGATCCCGGCGCGCAATGGCAACTCGCACCTGGACTTTGCGCTCGATGCGGTGCAGGAGCGGATGGAGGCCGGCGCGGGGGAGTCGGCGGTGTCGGACATGCTGGAGGAGCGGCTGCGCGTGCCGCAGCCGCGGGCGTTGTTGGTGCTGGTCACGGACGAATACTGGCCGGGCCTTGCCGACGGGCACACGCTCCGCCGCATCCGCACCCGGCACGAGGTAGTGGTGTTGCGGGTGGCGGACATGTCGGTGGCTGCGCAGGGCGTGGAGCACATGGTCGACCACGCCACGGGCTCCCTCATCCCGGAGTTCTTGCGTGACGACGCCGCGCTGCGGGCCGACCTTGAGGAGGAACGACGCCGTGCTCACGCCTTCGCCGCGGAGTTGCTGCGCGCGAACGGGGTGCGGCACGTGACCGTGGGGTCTACCGAGGAGGTCCCGAGGGCGATTATTGAGTTGTTGAGGCGCCATGCTTGACCAAGTGATCGATCCGTTTGGCACGCCCGCCGTGTGGTGGGTGATTTTTGGAGGGGTGCTGGTGGGGTGTGCCGGCGTCGTGGTGGCGGCGCTTAGGTATTGGAGGCGCGAGCCGGCCGCGCAGGCGGCGGCGCCGGAGCCGGTTCGGACGCGGCGGGTTTCGGGTGCGGTGGCGCGGATTGATGCGGTGGTGGCGCGGCACGCGGCGGACACGCCGGAGGACGTGCGGGCGCTGCACCTGGAGTTGGCGGCGGAGCTACGGGCGATCATGGGGGAGCTCGTGGGCAAGGACCTGTCGGCGTGGCAGGTGGCGCAGTTGCGCGAGGTGGCGGCCTTTAGCGCGGCGGCGGACGCGATCGAGGAGTGGGAAGAGCCCTCGTTTTCGGCCGAGCCGCACGCGAGCGCCCAGGCGGCCCGTGATCGGGCGGTAAGGGCGGTGTCATGGTAAATCCGCTCCTGGGAATTGGGTTGGGCTTCGTGCTGGTGATCGCGGCGGGGCTTGGCTGGTTGCGCCGGCGCCGGGCGGCGGAGGGCGTGCGCGTGGCACATACGCGCGCGGCGCTCCAGCACCCGCGGCTGCGCAAGAGGTTGGCGATGTTGCGCGTGGGAGTCGGGGCCGTGGTGGTGCTGGCCGTCGTCGTTGGCGGAGGAAGCGCATACCTGGCGGCGCGCCCGGCGGGGGCGGACTCGTTGCGGCGGGAGCTCGCCAGCCGCGACATCATGCTGTGCCTCGACGTGTCCGGCTCGGTGCTGACCTACGACGCGGAGGTGCTGCGGTCGTTCGCCAAGCTCGTGGAGAGCTTCGAGGGTGAGCGCGTGGGGCTGAGCATTTTCAACTCGGCCTCGCGGCTGGTCTTCCCGCTGACCAGCGAATACAACGTGGTGACGGGCCAGATCGATGCAGCCGTGGATGTGATGAGCACGCAGGACCCGGCCGGGCTCAACCGCCTGATCGCCGGCACGGAGGCGGGCGTGGAGGTCCACGGGTCGTCGCTCATTGGGGACGGGCTGGTCTCCTGCCTGTTTTCTTTCGATTTCGACGACGCCGACCGCGCCCGCACCGTCATCTTCGCCACCGACAACGAGCTGGCAGGCGACTCGGTGTTCACGCTCGCGGAGGGGATTGAGCGGGCGAAGGAGGGCGGTGTGGTGGTGCACGGGATCTACATTTCCGGGCCGTGGAGTGACGACAACGCCGAGATGCGCGATCTGCTGGGTGCGGCCGGGATGTATTACTACCCGTTCAATGACGTGAGTGCGGCGGCGCAGATCGTGGAGGCCGTGGAAGCGCAGGACGTGCAAAACGTCGTCGTGGAGGGCGACGCGGTGATGGTGGACCAGCCCGGGCGATGGCCGGCGATCATCGCCGGGGCGCTGGTGGTGTTGTTGGCGGTGGCGTGGAGGTTCAAGCTATGAAGCTCCTGTATCTGATCGATCCGGTCCCGCTCGCCGTGGTGGCGGGTGTGGGACTGGTGCTTGTAATCGGCGGGCTGGTGACCGGGCGGGAGCGGTGGCTGGCGTGGCTACGTCGGTTCGGGATGCTCGCGATGGCGGTGGCGATGGGCCTGGGGCCGGCGGTGAGCGTGGAGACGCGCACGCTCACCTCGAACCTGGCGGTGTTGTTCGTGGTGGACGCCACTGGCTCGATGGCGGCGCAGGATTACGGTGACGGCCGGCGGCTTGACGGGGTGAAGGCGGACGCGGCGGCGCTCATGAACGCGCTGCCCGAGGCGCACTTCGGGATCGTCGAGTACAGTTCGCGGGCCACCCAGCAGCTGCCGATGACCACGGACAAGCAGGCGGCGCGCACGTGGTTCGACGTGTATGACCGGGAGATGACTGACTTTTCCGGGGGATCGTCGATCAATCGCCCGGTGGAGGAGGTCACCGCCGTGCTCGAGCAGCTCCAGGGTGAGAGGTATGTGCCCGTGGTCGTCTTGATGACCGACGGCGAGGCCACCGATGCCATGAGCTCCCGGCGCGGGGAGGCCCCGAATTATGGGGCATGGGCGCCGCTGGTCAAGGGCGGGTACGTGTTCGGGTACGGCACCGAGGCCGGCGGAAAGATGCTCCGGCGGGACCCCGCGGGCGAGAGCGGGGACTACATTATGGCGCCCTCGGGCGGGGTGGCGATCTCGCGGGCCAACCCGGCCGTGCTGGAGACGATCGCCGGCCAGATCGGCGTGCCGTACGTGCACCGCAGCGGGCCCGGCGGGATTGAGGAGCTGGCGGCTCAGCTGAGCGCCGAGGCAAGCTTGGGCGAGGGCGTGGAGGAGAACGTGTACAGTCCCGTGATCTGGGCGTTTGCCGTGGCTCTCGCGGTGTTGGCTGCGTGGGAGATCTTCGACCTCATGCCGCGCGTGCGGGCCGTGGCTATGATGTCCACGCGGCGCACCACCATTGACACCGGGGGTCGGCGATGAGGCGGGCGATCGTGTGGAGGACACCGGGCGCGGGTAAGCGCGTGGCTCCGGGGTCGGGTGCGGATGTTGGCGCAGGCACGGGCGCGGCGTCGGGAATTGGTGAGGCGCGGACGGTGAGCGGGGCGGCGGCGCGCCGATCGGCGTGGAAGCGGGCCGTGGCGGCGCTGGCCGGGCTGGTCGCGCTGGCGCTCGCGGTAGTGACGATCGTGGCCGGCGTCGCGGCGTTTTCCCTGGCGGCGGGGAAGAGCAGGTACGACGCGGGCGAGTTCGCGGCGTCGGCGCAGGCTTACGACGTGGCGACCCACGCGATGCCGGACTCGCTGGGCCGGTGGAAGGCCTTTTTCGGCGCGGGCACGGCCCGGCTCAAGGGCGGGGAGGCGGCCGCGGCGATCAGTGATCTGGAGAGGGCGCTGGAGCTGGTGCCGCCGGGAACCTCGCGGGACGAAGGCGGTGTGGCGGAGGCGAACCCGGATGTGGTCGCCGAGGATACCGGGCCGACCGACGAGTGCAAGGTGCGCATCAACCTCGCCGTCGCCACGATGAGTGTGGCCGGCGGCGAGTCGGACCCGCAATTCACCGCCGCGGGCTACGCCGACGCCGTGAGGATCATCGCCCCGTGTGAGGACGAGCAGTCGGAAAAGGTCCGCACGCAGGCCGAAGAGAGCCAGGCGGAAGCCGAGGAGGAGGCCGCGCGCCAGGAAGCCGAGCGTCACGAAGAGGGAGATCAGGAACCCGATGCGGGCGAGGCCGGCGACCAGAACTCGGAGCCGATGAGCGAACAGGACCGCGAGTTGCTCGAGCGGATTTCTGAGGCCGAACAACAGCGCCGCGAGTGGAGCGAGTATGATAAGCAGTTCGGGAGCAAGAACGGAGAGAACTGGTGATCTTCAACCAGGAAGGCCGCCCGGCGATCATCGTGCCGGTGGTGGGAACCACCCCGCAGGTGATCCTCGAGGAGGCGAGGGAGTGCGAGAAGGCGGGGGCCGACGTCGTCGAGCTCCGCGCCGACTACCTGCTGGCTGCACACCCGGGCACGGATATCGACGCGATTGCGCGCGACCTCCTGCGTGACCTGTATGCTGGACTGTCCGTGCCGGTGCTCATCACGTTCCGCACTCTGGGCCAGGGCGGGGAGGTGGAGCTCACCCCGTTCCGGTACCGGGTGCTGCTGGCCACGATCCTCGACATCCTCATGCAGGAGGCGATTCCCGCCGACCGCGTGGGGTTGGACCTCGAGTTCGCCTCGGAGGCCACGGCGGAGCTGGCCGCGCGGGCGGCGGAGCTGGGGTACACGGCGGTCGTGTCGCACCACGAATGGCAGGACACCCCGGACGCGGAGGTCATGTACCTCATGCTCGAAGACATGCTGGCCGTGCAAAACGCGATACCGAAGCTGGCCGTCATGGCCCACAGCGAGGAGGACACGGCGCGGCTGCTCGAGGTCACGAAGCAGGTAGCGGAAGAGTCAGGCCGGCCGCTCATCACGATCGCGATGGGGGAGGCCGGGATCCGATCTCGGTTCGAAGGGCACGCCTACGGGTCCGTGGCCACATTCGCCACCGCCGGCGCGTCGACTGCGCCTGGACAGCCCACAATCGAGCGCCTCCGAGCGGTGCTCGGAGGCGCTGATTCAGGCGATATGTAATTCTTGCCCGCGTGCCGGGCGCTGGGCGTTAGTTGGACTCTTCGTCGGCGGGAGCGGCGGCCTCAACCTGCTCGACCGTGCCGTCGAGCTTGCCCTCGAGCTCCTTGAGCGCGGCCTCGTCGCCGGCGATGTACCAGTTGTCGCCCACCAGCGCGGTGAAAGACTCGCCCGCGGCCTGCGCCTTGTGGATGTAAGCCGAGCGGGAGCCCTGGTTGGTGAACACGGCGAAGAAGTCGGCCTCGGAGCAGGTGCCCTGGTTCCACTCGCCGTCGGTCCAGTTGTCGCAGGTGTAGCCGGCGTCCACGGCGGCGTCGCGCAGCTCGGCCACTGAGTTGTACGTGCCTGACAGGGTGCGGGTCACCTCGGGGGTGGGCTTGGTGGTCTCGTTGGAGCTTGTCGAGTCCGAACAGCCGGCGAGGGCGAGTGCAATGGTGATGGTCGCAAGGATCTTCTTCATGGTCTTCCGTTCTGCTGAGTATAAGCCGTGCGCAACTATACTCCTTCCCGCTATGCGGATCCGAACCCGAACCGCTCGTAGGTGTTCGCCGACACTAAAAGAAATCGTGATAACTGGCAGCCCCGGCAGAACTCGTGAATATACCGGCTAGCGATTGGTATACGGGCCTGGTGGGCCTCGGGTTCACGAGTTGTGTCGGGCTCCGGGGTGCCGGCGGATCAGCAGCCCCGGCCGGCCGGGGCCGGGGGAGTCCTTCCACCCTCGGCGCAATCGGAGCGGGCAGGGTCCGAGGCGGCGATTAAACTCGGGTACATGAGTAAACAAATGCCATATAACCGGCTTGGATCTGCAGGTCTTCAGGTTTCCCAGTTCAGCTTCGGCTCCTGGGTCACGTTCGGCGGGAAGGTGGACACCGGGCTTGCCAAGGAGCAGCTGCAGGCCGCCGCCGACGCCGGGGTCAACTTCTTCGACAACGCTGAGGTCTACGCCGGCGGCAAGTCGGAGCAGATCATGGGCGAGGCCATCCGCGAGCTGGGGTGGAAGCGCCACGAGTACGTCATTTCCACCAAGTTCTACTGGGGCATCAACGGCGAGATGCCGAACATGCACTATACCCTCAATCGCAAGTACCTCATGCAGGCCATTGACGGCTCGCTCGAGCGGCTCGGCCTCGACTTCGTGGACCTGGCCTACTGCCACCGGCCGGACCCGAACACGCCGATCGAGGAGACGGTGTATGCGATGAGCGACATCGTGGAGTCGGGCAAGGCCCTGTACTGGGGCACCTCGGAGTGGAGCGCGGATGAGATCCGCGCGGCGTGGGAAATCGCCGACAAGCGCAACCTGCGCAAGCCCGTCATGGAGCAGCCGCAGTACAACCTCCTCCACCGCGACCGGGTGGAAAACGAGTACGCCCGCCTGTACGAGGACCTCGGCCTGGGGCTGACCACGTGGTCGCCGCTGGCGGGTGGCATCCTCACGGGCAAGTACGTGGACGGGATCCCGGAAGGTTCGCGCGCCACGCTCGAGGGCCACGACTACCTGCGCGCTGGCGCCGAAAAGTCGCGCGACCAGGTGCGCGAGCTCGCCAAGATCGCCGCCGACCTCGGCGTGAGCACCGGCCAGCTAGCCCTCGGCTGGGTGGCCGCCAACCCGCACGTGTCCACGGTGATCTTGGGCGCGTCCTCAGTTAAGCAGCTGGAGGAGAACCTCGGGGCGCTCAAGGCCCTCGAGTCTCTGAATGACGACGCCGGCCTCAAGGCCTCCATCGACGAGCTGTTCTAACGCCGCCCGGCGCCGGTTACCCCGGCCAAGCGAAATTTGCGGGACGACTTGAGCCCCACCTGCATATATGTGCAGACCTGGCCCAGATCGTCCCGCAAATTATCCGTCGAGGCTGAGACAAGGCACCCGGCCGGTTGGTTGCCGTGCACATGAGATCTGCTCGGCGCATAGGCTAGGTTAGATGCCATGCCCGGTCTTTTGCTCGTCAACCTTGGTACGCCCGATTCGCCGTCGCGCGCGGACGTGGCCACCTTCCTTGACGACTTCCTGTCCGACCCCGACGTGATCGATTTCCCGCGCGCCCTCTGGCTACCTATTCTGCGCGGGATCATCCTGCGTACGCGCCCCGCAAAGTCGGGCGCGCTGTACGAGACGATTTGGACGGAGGAAGGCTCGCCGCTCGTCGTGATCACGCGCCAGCAGCGCGACCTGCTCGCGGAGGCGTTGCCGTGGGAGGTGCGCTACGCGATGACGTACACGAAGCCGTCGATCGCGCAGGAGCTGGACGCGTTCGCCCGGGAGGGCATGCGGGATGTGACCGTGTTGCCGCTGTACCCGCAGTGGGCGCCGTCGAACACGGGGTCGATCGTGCAGCAGGTGCGGGCGTGGCAGGCCGCCTCGCCCGAGACCCGGGTGCGGATGATCGGCCCGTGGCCGGCCCAGGGGCACTTTGTGGACTGGCATGCGGAGAAGATCGCGGCTGCCGTCGCCGCCCTTCCCACCCCGGAGCGTGCTCGCATCCTGCTGTCCTACCACGGCGTGCCCGAGCGCCGCGTCCACCGCCCCCACGAGTACGCCACGCAGTGCGAGGCCACCACGTTCGCGATCGAGGAGGGGTTGCGCAGGCGCGGGGTGAGCAACGCCGTCGTGACCACGTACCAGTCCAAGTTCGGGCCCGGCAAATGGCTCGAGCCCGCCACAATCGACACGATGGGCGCGCTGCCCGGCCAGGGTGTCACCAGTGTTGTGCTGGCCACCCCCGGGTTCCTCGCCGACTGCATCGAGACCCTCGATGAGCTCGACGTCCTCAACCGCGAGGCGTTCGAAAGCGCAGGCGGGACGCACTTCGTGCGCGTGCCGCCGATGAATGACGACCCGGTGTTTGCCGACGTCGTCGCCCACCTTCTCGAGGGCGCGGGCCCGCGTCCAACCGCGGTACGAGATCGGGTTATCGAGGGTGAGGCAAGTTAGGCAATAATTGTGCACAAACACGCCGTTGCACAAAAGGACCGTCCATGCCTACTGACCATTCTGCGCCTCGCCGCGCCCGTTCGATCGCGCCCGAGGCGATAGCCCCACTTCCGGACCGGGTGCGTGCCTGGCTGGTGCATATTTTTACGATGTCGGGGATGGCGTTCGCTGCGCTCGCCACGCTCGCGCTCATCGACCGGCAGATCGCGTGGATGTGGCTGTGGCTTGGGGTGGCGCTGATCGTGGATGGCGTGGATGGGTTCTTCGCCCGGCGGTATCGCGTGCGCGAGGTGTTGCCGTGGTTCGACGGCGGGATCCTCGACATCGCGATCGACTACATCACCTGGACCTTCATCCCCGCGATCTTCATGTACACCCAGCTGGACCTGGGGCCGAAGCCGCTGGCGGGGGTGTTGACGGTGCTGATTTTGACGTCGTCGACACTGTGTTACGCGAACGAGAACTGGAAGTCGGTCGACTATTACTTCTACGGCTTCCCGGCGGCGTGGAACATCGTGGCCGTCATCCTATACGTGCTCCAGCTGGGGCAGGCGGCGAACATCTTCTGGGTGACCCTGTTTATTGTGCTGACGATCGTGCCGTTCTACTGGACGCACCCGTTCAGAGTGAAGCGTTTCATGGTGCTGAATTTGGCGTCGATCTTCGTGTGGATCGCGGCCACGGGCTGGCTGGTGGTGGTGTTCCCACATCAGCCGATGTGGCTGCTGGTGACGTTCTGGGTCTCGGGCGGGTGGTTCATCGGCACGGGCGTGATCCGTACGGTGACGGGGCCGGATCGGCCGCGGCGCCCGGGGCGCGCGGCCTCCGCATAGCCCGCCGGAGCGCCGCCTGAGCCGCATAGCTCGGGGGCGGCGTCGGGCGGCGGCTAGAGACGGGAGTGGCGCAGGCCGGCGGCGACCGCGCGGTCGCGAAGGTAGTTGAAGCCCTCATACAGGAGGGCGCCGGCGATCATCGCCCCCACGACGCCGTGCACCCACCACGAATACCCGCGTCCATGCGACCAGAAGTAGATGTAGGGCGCGATGAACGTGATGAGCGTGACGGCAAACCCGGTCACCCGCACCCAGGTCTTGTGCGCGGTGAAGAACGCGACCAGCCCCCACGTGTAGGGGATCGCCGTCACCACATCCATCGTCCACAGCAGCAGCACGCTGCCGTGGAAGTGCGGTACGAACGTGGCTGGCAGCGCGCGTAGCGTCGAGTAGATGAAGACCACCAGGTAGGCCCAAAACGTGGGGCTGTGCAACGCGCGGTACAGCCGCGACGACGGCACCACCCGTGCTCCGACCTCGCGCAGCGCCCGGTAGTTGTGCGAGCTGATCGTCGACGATTCCTCGCCCACGAACGCCATTCGCACAAACTCTTGCTGGTCGGGGGTGCCCGCGGCCCACGCCCGCAACCACGCCGACGGACTCATCCCGACCACCACGTGAGGCCGATCCACCCCTCCGAGGTAGCGCTCGGCGAGCTCGGGGGAGAGGGACCCGGCCCTGACAAATTTGAGGGCCGAAGGGAGGAAGGAATCGCTCAGTGGCTGGAGGAGGTGGGTCTCCGCGTGGGAGGGGTCGGCGCCGAAGAACACCTGAAGGGCGGCCAGCCGCTCGGCCGGGACCAAGGCAAACATGAGGTGTTGGCGGGTGGTGATGAGGCGGCGGAGGTCGGTGGCTAGGGTGTCGCGAAGGTCGGTGGGGAGGGTGGCGGGCGTGGTCGGAGAATCGGCAAGCAGAGAGGAGAGCGGACCGAGCACCAGGCTCGTGGCGGTGCGGCGCGCGGTGAGATTGCCCAGGCGGTCGATGCCGGAGACGCGCTTGACCGCCGCCGGATCGATCCCGATCTCCCGCAGCATCGGGTAAGCGAGCGCGGAGTGGCGGGTGAGGAGGCGCGCGGCGTCGTCAGTGCTGGTCAGGGCATGTGGCATGCTCGCTCCTCGGGTTGGCCAATCTCAGCCATTATAAGGAACGGGGACGTGCGCGTCCTCATGCCCAGGGTGTGTGGCTTATTAGGGGCGGCGGTCAGCGGGGCGGGCGGCGTCGTGAACGCCCGGGGCGTCAGCAGGGTGCGACCTCACATTCGGCCTCCGCCACCTGGACATGGAAATAAGGCGATTCTACCGAAGCGGTCAGTTCGCGCTTCTTCTTCCGAATGGCAAGCGTGAGGATAAGGAACGCGCCGATCCACGCGAGTGGATGGCACACGACGATCCCGACGAAACCGTAGACCGGGGCGATGAACAGCGCCGTGGCCACGCGGGCGCCCATCTCGATTAAACCGGCCAGCGTGGGGACCAGCGCGTTGCCCAGCGACTGCAGCGAGTAGCGGTTGACGAACAGGATCGTGAGGAACGGGTAGAACGGTACGGTCACCCACAGGTAGATGGAGCCGAGGCGGAGGATTTCGTCGGTGAGGCCGGAGCCGAAGAAGGCGCTGATCACCTCGTGCTGGAAGACGAGGATGAGCGTGCCGATGATGGCGGCGTAGGCAAGCGACATGTAAATCGTCTGGCTGATGCCCACCCACATGCGCTCCATCTTGCCCGCGCCGTAGTTCTGCGCCACGAAGACGCCAGCCGCGATCCCGAAGGAGACGAAGGGGAACATGGCCAGCTGCTCGATTCGCTGGGCGACCGTGTAGGCGGCGATCGCGGCGGCGCCGTGCCCGTTGAGCGCGATCTGGATGACGATGAGGCCGAGGGCAATGACGGAGGTCTGGAAGCCCATGGGGATGCCGAGGCGCAACTGCTCGAGGGCCTCGACCTTGAGGATGCGGAAGTCGGCCCCGCTGATGCGCAGGATCGGGATGCGGGTCTGAATGTAGATCGCGCACGCCACCACCGACAGGCCCTGGGCGATCACCGTGGCCAGCGCCGCGCCCTCCACGCCCATGCCAACGTAGAGGATGAAGACGAGGTCGAGCACGATGTTGAGCGTGGCGGCCATGACGAGGAACAACAGTGGGGTGGTCGAATCGCCGATCGCGCGGATTGCGTTGGCCAGCAGGTTGTAAAACACCGTGAAGGCCAGGCCCGCGAACAGGACCTGGAGGTAGTAGGTGGCGTCGGGGAGGATGTCGGCGGGGGTGTTCATGAGGCGCAAGATGTCACCGGAAAAGGCCACCGCCGGAACCGTGATGACAAGCGCCATGATCGCCGACAAAACGATCGACGTGGCGAAATTCCGGCGCAGAGCCGGCAGGCGCTGGGCACCAAAGTGGCGCGACATCGGGATCGTCATGCCCACCGTGGCCGACTGGGCAAAGCCCATCACTAGGAAGAACAGGGTGCCGACCGAGCCGACCGCCGCCACCGCATCCGCGCCGAGCGTGCGTCCCACGATGAACGTGTCCGAAATGTTGTACAGCTGCTGGAAGAGGTTCCCCGCAAGCAGGGGAAGCATAAAAAGCAAAATCAGCTTGCCCTCATGACCATGCGTCAGTTCTTTAGCCATACTCGTCTTTCCCGACGGCGCAATTACAATCCTCAAAAACCGTCAAAAATCGTACCATTCTTTGCCGTTGGGAAATAAGGGTTTGTCCATGTGAGATGCGAGGCAGGGGGTGGGGCGGGCGGCACGGTGAGCCCGCCGGGGCGTGCGAGGTGACTGCCCCTGCGCGAGGTGAGGGCGTGGGTGCAAAGCGGGACGATCGCGACGTGGGGTGTGGGCGCAAGGCGCGGGCGGCGTCGTGAAAAACGCCAGTGGCAAACAGTGACGAAGAGTACACTTGGGGCATGTCTGATACCGATTCCCTCTCAACAAAGCTCCCCAAGCTCGGCTCGCGCGCGTACGACAAGGAGCTCCGCCGCCTGCAGGCAGAGCTCGTGGAGATGCAGCAGTGGGTTATTGCCACTGGTGAGCGCATCGTCATCCTTTTTGAGGGGCGTGACGCGGCGGGGAAGGGGTCGGCGATTAAGCGCGTCACCCAGTACTTGAACCCGCGTCATGCGCGAGTGGTCGCGTTGCCTAAGCCCACCGAGCGCGAGTCTACGCAGTGGTACTTCCAGCGCTACGTGGCGCACCTGCCCGCGGCGGGCGAGATCGTCATCTTCGACCGGTCCTGGTACAATCGCGCGGGCGTCGAGCGCGTGATGGGCTTCGCCTCGCCCGAGGAATACCACCGCTTCTTGCGGCAGGCGCCCGAGTTTGAGCGCATGCTTGTCGACGACGGGATCCGCATCCTCAAGTACTGGTTCTCCGTGTCGGCGGAGGAGCAGGAGGCGCGGTTCAGGTCGCGGTCATCGGACCCGATGAGACGCTGGAAGCTGTCGCCGATCGACGTCGAATCCATCAACCGCTGGGAAGAATACTCGCAGGCGAAGGACGCCATGTTCGCCGCCACGGACACGCCGTGGGCGCGCTGGCGTACGGTCGAGTCGGAGGATAAGAAGCGTTCGCGCATCAACGTCATTTCCGACATCCTGCACGAGATCCCCTGGGAACGCATTGAACCGGAGAAGGTGGAGGTGCCGAAGCGGCCGGCGATCGCCGAGCAGGACGCCCACCAGCGCCTCGACCGCACGAAGTACATTTATGTCGACGACGTCGCCGTGAATCTGGAAAAGGACCGCGTGAAGGCCGCAAAGGATGAGCGCAAGTCGGCCAAGAAGGCTCGCAAGGCGGCCAAGAAGGTGCGCGAGGAAGACAAGGCTGCAGGCGGGGAGTAGGCGCGCGGCGGGATAGGTGCGGGCGAAGGTTGGCTGGACCCCGGAGTCGTCGGGATGTGGGAAGAGTAAGGACTCCCCACGCACCCGCCAGAGCCCAAGTACCCTTGCTGCATTCCTGCCCTGGGGGAGTTCCTCAAGATGACGCCACGTGGGGAGCCGCCACCGATCCTACCATGAGTTTCGGGGTGGCAACGTCGGGAGGGTGAGACTAACGGCACCCGCGCCTGGCGGCCCGCAATTTCCCAAAGGGCGCCAGTTTTCGTAAACTGGGTAGGCAGATTGGCAGAATCTGAGGAGGATTCGCCTAGTGGCCTATGGCGCTCGCTTGGAAAGCGGGTTGGGTTAACGCCCTCGGGGGTTCGAATCCCCCATCCTCCGCAAAAGTCCCGTCCCGCAGTAGCGGGACGGGACTTTTTGTTGGATTATCGCGGGTTTTCGTTGGTGTAGTCGGGTTTGGTCAGACACCACCAAAACCACCCCAAAACCCCAAGCGACCCCACAAGACCCCACCGTAAGGGGGGTGCGAAAGGGGTACAAACAAAAACTGAGAAGGGGCACAGGAGGCCCATGACGTCGTCGACGCGTTCGTCGAGACGCGCTTCCCCAGTCGTCCATGCCGGCGTGAGTCCTGGGCTCGCGGCCCTTTACCAGAACGATGGTCTGGGCAGTCGCGCCGGAGAGAGTGTCATCTTTACTGGTGGAGGCGTTGAGCGTGGGGAAATCGATGAAGGTTTTTGGTGCTGCTACGGGGCTGCCTCAATTGTGTGGTTGTGGTACCTAGGGCTATCTTGCCGCAAGAGGACGGGCGCATGCCATAAAACTTGCGACCGCCCGGCGAGGTTATCCCCAGGTGGCGGCCGGCGAAAGATTTGTCGGAGGGTGTGCGTAGACTAGGAGGCGTGAGTATAGCCCTGTATCGCCGCTACCGGCCCGAGTCCTTTCAAGAAGTGATCGGTCAAGATCACGTCACCCGGCCACTGATGGCCGCTCTTGAGGCGGGCCGCACCACGCATGCCTATTTGTTTTCCGGGCCGCGCGGTTGTGGCAAGACGACGTCGGCGAGGATCCTCGCCCGCTGCCTCAACTGTGTGGAGTACCCCACCGCGAAGCCGTGTGGGAAGTGTGAGTCGTGCCGGGAGTTGGCGCGCGATGGGTCGGGGTCGCTCGACGTCGTGGAGCTGGACGCGGCGTCGCACGGCGGTGTAGACGACGCGCGGGAGCTGCGCGAGCAGGCCGGGTTCGCGCCGGTGCGGGATCGCTTCAAGATCTTCATTATCGACGAGGCGCACATGGTCACCAACCAGGGCTTCAACGCGTTGTTGAAGCTGGTGGAGGAGCCGCCGCCGCACGTGAAGTTCATTTTTGCGACCACCGAGCCGGAAAAGGTGATCGGCACGATCCGCTCGCGCACGCACCACTACCCGTTCCGGCTGGTCCCGCCGCTGGAGCTCGAACAGTACCTGGCGCTGGTTTGCGCGCGTGAGGGCGTGAGCGCGGGGAAGGACCTGCTGTCGTTGGTGGTCCGCGCGGGAACGGGCTCGGTGCGTGACACGCTCTCGGTCCTCGACCAGATTATCGGCGGCTCCGAGGGCACGCGCCTTGACTACGACCGCGCCGTCGCCCTCCTCGGCTACACCTCGGCGGCGTTGCTCGACGACGCCGTTGACGCCATCTCCACGCGGGATGGTTCGGCGCTGTTTGGGGTTGTGGACAAGGTGGTTAAGTCTGGTCACGACCCGCGGCGTTTCGTTGAGGACATGCTCCAGCGGCTGCGGGATCTGGTGATCATCGCGCTCGCGGGAGATGAGGCGAAGGACGTGTTCGTCTCGGTGCCGGAGGATCAGTATGGGCGGATGGTTGAGCAGGCGGCGGCGCTTGGGGCGGAGCGCGCCTCGCAGTGTGCGGACCTGACGAACGCTGCGCTGAGCGATATGGCCGGTGCCACCGCGCCGCGACTCCAGCTGGAGTTGCTGTGCGCTCGGCTGGTGATTGCGCGGGTGGGCGTGCCGGCGCAGGTGGTCGAGAGCGGGCCCGAGGCGCCCAGCCCCGAGGTGGCCAGCAGCCTGGCGAAGTTCCGGGCGAAGCCGGCCGGGTCTGGGCGCGTGACCGGTGGCGCACAGCTGGCCGGGCGCGGGCCGGGGCAGCCGGAGGGACATCAGGTCGGTCAGCAGGCGGGCCAGGCCGGAAATGCGGGCCCAGGCGGGCAGATCTCGGGTGCGCAGGGTGTGGCTGGATCTGTTGAGCAGCAGCGGCGCTTGGACCAGATGGATCCACGCAGACGGCCCATGCCTGTGATGACGAGTGCAGGGTTCGACGGCGATGGCAAGGCGCCCGCGCAATCTGTTCTGGAAAGACAGAGCTCGCAGGAGGGGGAGTCGGCCGGGCGCGCGTCCGAAGGCCGCGCGCCCCAGCAGGGGCATGCCGATATGCCAGCCCCCGAGCGGCAGGCCGGGGAACAGCAAGAAGTGCGGCAGGCGTCGGCGCAACCGGCACCCGAACGCGCTGTTTCCGAGCACTCGGCTCCAGCACGGCAATCGGCTCCGGAACAACAGGCGACTCACCCTCCGCAGCCAACTCAGGCCCAGGGTGCGCCCGAGCAGGCGCCGGCACAGCCGGCCGAACCCGCCGGGCAGTCCGGCGGCGACCCGCTTGCGCAGATCAGCGCGCAGTGGCCCGCGATCATGGCCGACCAGAGCCTGTCCCGCATCGCCCACGCCCAACTCGGTGCGGCAAATGGCCCGGTCAGGGTCGAGGGCGGGGTACTCTACGTCGGCTTCGAACAGCCCGGCGTTGCCGGGGCGTTCACGGCGCGTGGCGCTCGCGAGGTCGAGCGGATCATAGCGAACATGTTCGGACTCGCCCTCCGAGTCGAAGGATTGGCGGGAGGCGAACCGTCGGCCCCAAAAGCTGACGCCGCGCAGGCCGCGGCACCCCAACCGCCGGCCGTCGACTTTGAGCGAGCCGAACCATCACGCCCAGCGGTGAGCCGAGATCCTGAGCATGCACCAGCCGCCCCGCCTCAAGATGCCGAGGGTTTGCGGGGTGCGCAGTCAGGTGACTTGCGCGCATCTGCAGCGGAGTCGGAGCCGGAGTCAGCCGATGTGCGTGAACCGGTGGCCGGCTCAGGCTCGCACCAGCAGGCAAGGCCGGTAACGAAGCGGGCGGGCGAGCCCGCAGAAACTGGCGAACCTCGCAGGCCCTCCAAATCTCACTCGGCCGCGGAGCCCGACTGGGCCCCGCCCTACGGCGACGAGCCCGACTTCGACGAATCTAACGTCGACGATTCTGATCTCGGCGAACCGGACCCCGCCCACGACCCGAGCTTTACCGCAGAGCCGGCCACCGACGGCATGCCCGGCACCCCTGCCTTTGGCGCGACCGGCGGCCCTGCTTTCGGGGCGACACCTGCTACAGAATCCGGCGCGGCGCCCGGCCCCGGTCTTGACCAAGCTCCCGGCCACGATCACGGCGAGTCGCCCGAGCGCTCCGCCGCTGACATCCTCGGCTCCGCAGCCGAGAGCTTCCCGATGCCGCCTCCGGCCGAGCTACCAGAGAGCTTGGCCTCCGGCCACGCCAACACCACGGGCCACGACCCGACCGGGTTCGCACAGTTCCACGTGCCGCCCGTCGAAGATCCCTATACGCATACGACATTGGGCAAGTGGGCGCAACCGTCGTCGTTGGACCGTCGCCCGGACGGCCCGGACCCGGACGACCTCCCGGACGAGGGCGCCGACGCCTCCACCCAGACGTACCCGGCCCAGGCCGCCCCCACCCCCACCCGCGCCGGCCTTACCGGCACCGACTTCCAGGCCCTCGCCGCCGCACACGCCCACCCCACTCGTGCCGACTACCCGGACGAGCCCGCCGTCGTCGACGATTCCCACCCCGAATGGGAAGGTGCCTCCGCCGACGACCCGGACATCTCACAGTCGACCATGGTGGGTCTGCAGGTCCTGCTCGAGCGCTTCGAGGCTAAAGTGATCGAAGAACGGGAGGAGTAGGTATGGCCGGAGTGTATGACGGCGCGGTCCAAGCGCTCATTGACGAACTGGGGCGCCTGCCCGGGATCGGCCCCAAGGGCGCGCAGCGAATCGCGTTCTACCTGCTGGAGGCGGATGACTCGGAAGTCGACGCCCTGGTTGGCGCCCTCGAATCCGTCAAATCCAAGGTCCGTTTCTGTGAAATCTGCGGCAACGTCACCGAGGACAAGCTCTGCCGCATTTGCGCCGACCCCCGCCGGCTCGACTCCGTCATCTGCGTGGTCGAAGAAGCCAAGGACATCGTCGCCATCGAGCGCTCGCGCGAATACCGCGGCCGCTACCACGTACTCGGCGGCGCGATCGACCCGATCGGCGGCATCGGCCCCGAAGACCTGCGCATCCGTGAGCTGTACGCAAGGCTGGGCTCCGGCGTCGTGCAAGAGGTCATCCTCGCCATGGACCCAAACGTCGAAGGAGAGGCCACGGCCACGTACCTTTCCCTCAACCTGTCGCACATGAACGTCATCGTCTCGCGGCTCGCCTCCGGCCTGCCCGTGGGCGGCGACCTCGAATACGCCGACGAAGTCACGATCTCCCGCGCCATGGAAGGGCGTCAGAGGATTCACACGCCCAGCACGTGAGAGCCCCAGCCGAACCCGGGGCGCCTCCCGTAGCATGAGGGCACCGAAAGGAGTAGACGTGGCTCTTATAGTGCAAAAGTTCGGCGGCTCGTCAGTTGCTGATGCCGATGGCATCAAGCGCGTCGCCCGGCGCATCGTGGACACCCACAAGGCGGGTAACCGGGTTGTGGTCGTGGTCTCCGCCATGGGCGACACCACCGACGACCTCATCGACCTCGCCGCCGCCGTCACCACCGAACCCACCGCACGCGAAATGGACGTGCTGCTCTCCGCCGGTGAGCGCATCTCCATGGCGCTCCTCGCGATGGCTGTCACCGACCTCGGCGTCCCCGCCCACGCCTTCACTGGCCAGCAGGCCGGCCTTCACACCGACACGGTCTACGGCGCGGCGTCGATCGTCGGCGTCGTGCCCGAACGCATCGGCCGTGTCCTAAAAAACAACGAAATCGCGATCATCGCCGGCTTCCAGGGCGTGAACCGGCACAACGACGTCACCACCCTCGGCCGCGGCGGCTCCGACACCACCGCGGTTGCCTTCGCGGCGGCGCTCCGGGCGGACGTGTGCGAGATCTACTCCGATGTCGACGGCGTCCTCACCGCCGACCCCCGCATCTGCAAATCCGCCCGCCACATCGCTGCCCTCACTTACGAAGAAACCCTCGAAATGGCGGCACACGGCACCAAGATCCTCCATCTGCGTGCCGTCGAATACGCCCGCCGGTTCGACGTGCCCCTGCATGTTCGCTCATCGTTTTCCAACAAGGAAGGAACGTGGATCGTGAACGAGTCCACCCGCAGCCGCTGGGACGGCGACAACGAAGCCCCCATCATCTCCGGCATCAGCCACGACACGTCGCAGGCGAAGATCACGGTCACGCGCGTGCCCGACGAACCCGGCGCCGCCGCGCGCATCTTCCAAGTGGTTGCCGACGCCGGCTCCTCTATCGACATGATCGTCCAAAACGTGCCCGTCAACCAGCCAGGCCAGGCCACGATCTCGTTCACGTTGCCGGTACCCGAAATCAAGCGCGCCGTGTTCGCGCTCGAGCGGGCCCGCGAGGAGCTCGGCTTCGCTGAGATCATTAAGGACGACGGCGTCGGCATCCTGTCACTCATCGGCACGGGCATGCGCTCCCACCCGGGTGTCACCGCGAAGTTCTTCGCTGCGCTCGCCGAAGCCGGCATCAACATTGACATGATTTCCACATCCGAGATCCGGATTTCCACGGTCCTCGCCGCCGCCGACGTGCCCGAGGCCGTCAGGGTTGTCCACAAGGCATTCGACCTGGATGCCGAAGATGAAGCAATTGTTTATGGAGGTACGGGACGATGAGCATCACCCTCGCAGTTGTAGGCGCCACCGGCCAGGTTGGCCACGTCATGCGCACCATCCTCGAGGAGAGGGAGGTGGACGTCGACGCCGTCCGCTTCTTCTCTTCCGCACGCTCGGCTGGCACTGTGCTCCAGTTCCGGGGGCAGGATGTGGTGGTGGAGGACGTTGCCACCGCCGATTATTCCGGGATTGATGTTGCTGTGTTTTCCGCCGGTGGTGCGGTCTCCCTCGAGTACGCGCCGAAGTTCGTAGCGGCGGGCGCGGTCGTCGTGGATAATTCCTCGGCGTGGCGCAAGGATCCGGACGTTCCGCTGGTGGTGACCGAGGTCAATCCGGAGGCGATCGTGAACCGGCCGAAGGGGATCATCGCGAACCCGAACTGCACCACGATGGCGATCATGCCCGTGGTGAAGGTGCTGGCCGATGAGGCCGGGCTGACGAACATGGTGGTCAACTCGTACCAGGCCGTGTCGGGTTCGGGGCTCGCGGGCGTGAACGCGCTGGCGAACCAGGCCCGGGCCGGCGTGGAGGAGGGCGAGGCACTCAAGGGGCTGGCCACGGACGGCTATGCGATTGCTCACCCCGCGGACACCACGCCGTATGTTGCGCCGATCGCGTTCAACGTGGTGCCGATGGCCGGGGCGATCGTGGATGACGGCACGTTCGAGACCGATGAGGAGCAGAAGCTACGCAACGAGTCGCGCAAGATCCTCGGTCTGCCGGAGCTGAAGGTGGCGGGCACGTGCGTGCGCGTGCCGGTGTTCACGGGTCACTCGATGGCGGTGTCGGCGCAGTTTGAGCGCGAGATCTCCGTGGAGCGTGCGATCGAGCTGCTGAAGGATGCGCCGGGCGTGCAGTACGTCGAGGTGCCCACCCCGCTCGAGTGCGCCGGCGAGGATGCGTGCTACGTGGGCCGTGTGCGGCAGAACTTCGCTGCGGATGACCCGGCGAAGGGGCTGTCCTTCTTCGTGGTGGGCGACAACCTGCGCAAGGGCGCGGCACTCAACACGATCCAGATCGCGGAGCTGGTGATCCAGGAGCTGCGCGGGTAGAACGTGGCCGGGTTGTGGGCCCCGGGGTTTCCCGGGGCCCACTGCTGTGCCACGGGTGTCAAATATCAGGACCCTGTAGCTTTTCATTGCGCAATCCCGGGGTTTTGCGCTCAGAGTCCTGAGATTTGACGGGAATCTTGAGATCTTGACGCTGTGCGCTATGCCGGATGTCCGGTTTGTCGGGTGTTTGGGGTGAGGCGGCCAAGGATCTTTTCCACAGACAACGTTCGTGGAGTGGGAACCCCATTTTCGGGGAGCATCGGAAAACAGCTGCGCGGAGTTCTTGTCATGCTGGTGCCATGTTCCATGGTGTTGTGTCTCGTGCAGAGCTCGAATTGCAAGGCTTAGACGGCAACGGCATAGCTGAGCTCGTTTCTGCGGGTGAGCTCCGACATCTGAGTCACGGTTGGTATGCATGGAGAGGAGCGGAAGAATCCGTTGCGATAGCCGCGTCGAGTCACACTCGGCTTGGATGCCTTTCGGCTGCAAAGTTGCACGGACTTTGGATTCCGCCGGAGCCAGGGCCGACTCTTCACGTGGTCGCGAATCACTGGGAGTCGGCCAGCAAGATCAAACAAGCCGTGTCAGGTCTTGGCAATAGCCGAACTGTTGCGCAGGTGCACCGTGCTGCAGGCGACAAGCGGCAGTTGGTTGTCGCCGCTGAGGATGCCGTTGAGCAGGTTGCACGGTTCCATGATTCGGAGACTGCCCTGGTGGTGATGGAATCAGCGCTGAATCTAGGCATGATGACGATGTCTGGGATCCAGATGATGTTGGAGAGAATTCCGGAAAGCAGAGCACGGAAACTCGGTTGTGCCGCATTTGGGTCACAGTCCGGTAGCGAGACTCGCGTTGCTCACTTCATGCGCAAGCGGGGTGTGAAGGTTGTTCAACAGTTCTCCCCGATCGCGGGGCGATTCGCCGACATGTTGATCGGGGAATCGTGGATCCTTGAGTGCGATTCCGTGGCGCACCACATGGGGCGCGTTGAATTTGAGAACGATCGCCACCGCGATCTCTTGTTCCGTTCACTGGGCTATGAGGTCACGCGGCTGAGTTACCAGCAGATCTGGTACGACTGGGAAAACACTCAAAAGCATCTGATTGCGATTCTCAAGCAGCGCCGCTACCTGCGCCGCCCGTCTCCGTCAAGTATCAGGACCCTGTAGCTTTTCATTGCGGAATCCCGGGGGTTTGCGCTCAGAGTCCTGAGATTTGACGGGCGGGCGGTGGTATACGATGGGACACGAGCCCAATCCCGACGTCAAGGACGACCATGAACCAGCGCCTCGACCCCGCGCGCAAACAGACCCCCGGCCTGCGCTATCGCAAGATGGTAGCGGTCATCGCCTCGATCACGATCGTGTTCGTGCCGCTCATGGTGGTGGCGGGGTTGCGCTCGCAGGGGATCCCGCAGGCGGCGATGTTCCTGGCGGCGATCCTGCTACTTGGCGTGCTGGCCAGGCAGGCGATCGGCCTCAGGCTCAACTATGCAGTTGACGCCCCGGACTTTTTCGAGTTGCGCGAGTGGCCGGCCGCACCAAAGCGCATCGCCTACGCGGACTTGGCCGAGGTCCGCTTCCTCAACGAGCCGCGCAACTACCTCCACCTGCTCGACACGAGGGGCACGCTCATCAAGGTCGACGTGCGCTACTACAGCCTGCCCACCCTCATTGCCCGCGCTGAGAAGTTCGAGCGGCGCCAGAACCAACGCGGCCGCAAGCGTGCTTGAGCCTACCTCCACGAATGAAAGGACATCCCATGGTTAACTACGGAATCGTCGGAACCGGCTACTTCGGCGCGGAGCTCGGCCGCGCGTTACATCGCCTGGAGGGCGCGAACGTGCTCGGCGTGTACGACCCGGTGAACGCCGCCCGCCCTGCCGCCGAGTTTGGCGCGGAGGTCTTTGACTCGATGGAGGCCCTGGTGCGCGACCCGCGGGTCGACGCCGTGATCGTTGCCTCCCCGAATTCCATGCACGTGGAGCCAACCCTGGCAGCTGCCCGCGCGGGTAAGGCGATCTTCGCTGAGAAGCCGATCGCGTTGAGCTACGCCGATTGCGCCGCAATGGTAGACGCGGCCCGCGAAGCTGGCGTCTTCTTCATGGCCGGCCACGTCATGAATTTCATGAATGGGGTGCGCCTAGCCAAGCGCCTGATCGCGTCGGGCGAGCTGGGCCGGGTCTTGCACATCCGCTCTACGCGCACGGGCTGGGAGTCCGTGCAGCCGGTTGCGACATGGAAGAAGGTCCGCGAGCTGTCGGGCGGCCACCTGTATCATCACGTCCACGAGCTCGACTGCGTGCAGTCGATCCTTGGCCCGGCGCGCTTTGCCACGATGATCGGCGGGAACGTGGCACACAGCGAGGACGACGTCGACGACATGCTCCTCATCCAGCTCCAGTTCGACGGCGCCTTCGCCACCCTCGAGTATGGCTCGGCCTTCCGCTGGCCGGAGCATTACTTGCTGATTCAGGCGGAGAAGGGTGCGATCAAGATTGACCTCCAGGATGTGGGGGTGACGGTCCGGGTCGACGACGACGAGCGCCGCTACCTTCTGCATCGCACCGAGGAGGAGGATCGCCAGCGCGCGGAGATTTACGCGGGCTTGACCGGTACGGATGGTGGGGTGCAGTTTGGTCACCCGGACATGGAGTTGCCGTTGTGGCTGTCGGGGATTGTGGAGGAGGAGATGACCTACTTCCATGGGCTCATGCAGGGTGAGCCGGTGGCAGAGGAGTTTGCGAAGCTGTCCGATGGCACGGCGGCGATGGAGTCGATCGCAACAGCGGACGCCTGCACGCTGTCCCTCAAGGAGAACCGCACTGTGGCGATCTCGGAGATCACGGGTTAAGTCTGACGTTGGCCGGTTGGGCCCGCGGCGGAGCCGCGGGCTAGCCGCGAGCCCCGCCCGCTAGCCCGGCCCCTAGTCCCCGAAGATCGTCCCGACATCGAATTCCTCGGTGGCGGGCCCGTCGGCGTCGCGCCCGATGAATTGCGATTCGTCGCGGCGGTGGGTGAGGACTTCGTGGACGTAGGAGTTGACGGCCTCGCGCATGGGCACGTCGCGGTTTTGGCGTTCGGACATGAACCAGCGGTGTTCGAGAATTTCGTGGAAGAGCTGGGCGGGCTGCAGCTTGGTGCGTAGCTCGGGTGGGACAGCTTGGACGGTGGGCTCGTAGACGTTGGTCATCCATTCGTGGGCGACGATCTCGAGCGGGTAGTCGGATTTGCCGGTGTAGGTGCGGTAAGACTCCATGTCGTTAACCAGGCGGCGCGCCTGCTTTTCTTCCACGTCGAGCCCGGTGAGGCGCATGAGTTTGCGCGAGTAGTGGCCGAGGTCCACCACTTTGGGTTGGATGGAGATGGAGGTGCCGTCGATGTCGGTGGACATGGCGAGCTCACCCACTTCGAAGCCGAGGTCGTTGAGGCGGCGGATGCGGGCGTCCACGCGCCAGCGCTCGGAGCGGTCGAAGGATTCTTCGCTGGTGAGTTCGTCCCACAGTTCGAGGTAGCGTTCTTCGAAGCGGTTGCCGACGGCGATGGCGTCGAATTCGGGGTCGAGGATGGAGCCGGCTTGGAGGTCCATGAGTTCGCCAATGATGTTGACGCGGGCGACGTCGATGTCGTAGTTTCGCTTCTTCTCGGAGAGGTTGTCTTCGAGTTCGCCGGTTTCGGCGTCCACGAGGTAGGCGGAGAATTCCCCGGCGTCGCGCCGGAAGAGTGCGTTAGAGAGCGACACATCTCCCCAGTAGAAGCCGAGGAGGTGGAGGCGGACCATGAGCACGGCGAGCGCGTCGATGAGGCGGCTGACGGTGTCGATTCGCATGGAGGCCTGGCCGAACAGGGAACGGTAGGGCAGGGAGAAGGGCAGGTGTTGGGTGACGAGGGCGGCGTTGAGGGGTTCGCCCGCGGCGTCGAAGCGGCCGGTGATGACGGCGATGGGTTCCACGCAGGGAGCGTCGATCCGGTTGAGGTCGCGAAGCGTCTCGTATTCGTGGTGGGCTACGGTTTCGCCGATTTCCTTCACGGCCACGACCTTGCCCTCTAGGTAGGCGAATCGCACGATGTGCCGGGAGATACCGCGGGGGAGGGCGGCGATGATGGAGGTGGGCCACTGTTCGAGGGGCACGTTCCACGGCAGGTCAAGGAGCGCCGGTTCCACCTGCGCTGACGTGATCTGCAGCGACTTGATCACTTTGTTCCCCCACTTCCTCGGCGTGCCGAATCAATGCTACCGCACGCGCGAATGACGCCGGAGCCCGGTCGAAACCCGAGCCCCGGCGTCGTTCACTCAGCTACTGCGATTAGTCCTCGATGTGGACTTCGGCGGCGTCGTTGTCCACGTTCCTCATCGAGGGCTTGTGCATCGAGCTGTCGATGCGCTCGCCCGTGGAGGTCGAGAAGTAGTGGGTGTGCTCGGCCTTGGGCTTGAGGTAGACGACGTCGCCCGCCTTGGGAACGACGTACGGCTCGATGCGCACGACCATGGTCTCGGACTGGTCGCCGGAGCCGAAGTTGGTGTTTTCGCGCTCCGCGCCGACGATCGTGCCGTAGACGTAGGCGTCCGAGCCGAGGGATTCGACGAAGGTGACCTTCACCGGGATGCCACCCTCGCCAGCGCCGGCGACTTCGAGCGCCTCGGGGCGCAGGCCGACCGTGAGGGAGCCGTCCGGGCGGGCGGCGGCGAGCACGTCGGCCGGGAGGGCGAAGCGGGCGTCGCCGAAGACGGCGTCGTTCCCGTCGATGCGCCAGGTGCCGAGGTTCATGGCGGGGGAGCCGATGAAGCCGGCGACGAAGGCGTTGGCCGGGCGGGAGAACATTTCGGCGGGGGAGGCGACCTGCTGGAGGAGGCCGTCCTTGAGGACCGCGATGCGGTCGCCCATGGTGAGGGCCTCGGTCTGGTCGTGGGTCACGTACACGGTGGTGACGCCGAGCGAGCGCTGGAGCGAGGCGATCTGGGTGCGGGTCTGGACGCGGAGCTTGGCGTCGAGGTTCGACAGCGGCTCGTCCATGAGGAAGACCTGCGGCTTGCGGACGATGGCGCGGCCCATGGCGACGCGCTGGCGCTGGCCGCCGGAGAGGGCCTTCGGCTTGCGGTCGAGGTATTGGGTGAGGTCGAGGATCTTGGCGGCTTCCTCCACGCGCTGGCGGATGACGTCCTTATCTTCGCCAGCGATCTTGAGCGCGAAGCCCATGTTGTCGGCCACGGTCATGTGCGGGTAGAGGGCGTAGTTCTGGAACACCATCGCGATGTCGCGGTCCTTGGGGGAGACGTCGGTGACGTCGCGGTCACCAATGAAGATGCGGCCGGAGTTGACGTCTTCGAGGCCAGCGAGCATGCGTAGCGAGGTGGACTTTCCGCATCCGGAGGGGCCGACGAGGACGAGGAATTCGCCGTCCTTGATCTCAAGGTTGAGTGCATCGACGGCCGGGGTGGTTGCTCCAGGGTAGACGCGGGTAGCGTTATCAAATGTAACAGTCGCCATGGTTCATGGTTCCCTTCACCGGCAGGTACGTGCCGGACGATCCGTAGTGAAAGGTGTCAGTGTCAACTCTGACACGATGCCGACGTCCGTGTTGGCATCCCTTAGATTGTGCCACAGGTGGCCCGCGGTAGGATACGACTGTGACGTATTTGTAAGACAATTGTGGGGTGGATCCCTGGCAAGCGGCGTGTTTGCGCGGTTTTGCCCGGGCGGGCGTCGGGATTGTCGGAGGCGCTTGCAAGAATGAGCGACGACGGTCGCGCGGCTCGCGTCGATCGCGGCGACGTGCGTGGCGGCGTGCACGACGCGCGGCTGGGGCGGGCAGCGTCGTGACGGCGTGGCTGGTGTCGTGGCTGGGGCGGACGGCGTCGTGGCAAGACAGAAAGGAGGGTGGCATGAGGCAACGGGCGATGATCGGCGGCTACCGGATCGTGAAGAGGATCGGTTCGGGTGGGATGTCGTTCGTGTATCAGGCGGTGGACGCTGACGGGCGGGATGTCGCCCTCAAGCTGCTGCATCCGGAGTTGGCGGCGGACCCGCGCTCGCGGGAGCGGCTGCGGCGCGAGGTGGCGATGCTGCAGCGCGTGCGGGGGAAGTACGTGGCGCAGATCCTGGATGCGGAGACGGACGAGGAGGAGATTTTCCTTGTCACGGAGCTGATCGACGGGCCCACGTTGGATCAGGACGTGCGCGATTCGGGGCGCTACGAGGGGGCGGACCTGGTGGAGCTGGGTCAGGAGCTCGCGGCTGCGCTGGAGTCGATCCACGACCAGGGGGTGCTACATCGGGACCTTAAGCCGTCGAACGTGATGATGGGCGAGGAAGGGCCCGTGCTCATTGATTTTGGGATCGCGCAACTGGGAGATGACCTGCGCATGACCCAGACCGGTGCTCTCACCCACACACCCGGTTTTTGTGACCCCGTGGTGGTGCGCGGGGGAGACCCTGATGCGGACGCCGACTGGTGGGCACTCGCCGCGGTCCTCGCGTTCGCGGCCACGGGGCAGGCGCCGTTTGGCGTGGGGAACTCGCCGGCGGTGATGCACCGGGTGGTCGTGGGGGAGGCGGATTTGCCGGGGCTCGCGCCGGAGGTGGAGCGGGCGTTCCGGGCGGCACTGGCCCCGCGCCGGGAGGAGCGCATTACGTTTGCCCAGCTCATGGATGTGTTGGGCGGGGCGAGCTTCGGTGACGTGGCGCGCACTGCCTTGCACCCGTGGCCCGGCGAGTTTGGCGGGGCTGGCCAGGGCTGGACCGGTGAGGGCGGCGAGGGCTGGACCGGTGAGGGCGGCGAGGCCGGAGTGAGCGCGGCCCCGTCGTACGAGCCGCCCGTGGCGCCGGCGTTCGCCCCGATGTCGGCGGGCGATGAGACCGCGGGCGATACGGTGGCCTACGGCCCGGCGGGGCCGGGCGGTGCTGGTGCGGGCCGCGCGGGTGGCGGGGATGCGACCCGCCCGATCGTAGGCGCCGGATCCTCCTCTTACCCCGGTGGGTATTCGGCGGCACAGCCGCCGGTCGATGCCACGGCCCCGCTGCCGGTGGCTGATCCGACTCCGGGAACGGGGGCGGGTGAGGAGCCCGACCCCTCACCCGCCCGAACCTCGGTGTTCGAGAGAATGTTGGAACCAGAGCCAGCGCCACCCGTCCAGCTGCCAGGCGCGGTGGGCTACGGCTATGGCTACGGGTACCCGGCGGACCAGCTCCCCGCCTGGGCGGTGCCGCCGCGCAAGGCGCGGTTGCAGGTGTGGGTGGCGTCGATCGTCGTCGGGCTGTTTGCGCTGGTGTGGCCGGTGACGTCGGCGGCGGTGATGGCGGCGCTCATCGTGGCACTGTCGTGGCTCGGGGGCGCGCAGAGCGACCTGCGTGAGCGGCGGATGCGCAACGGCGGGCCGTACCAGAACGACGTCATGGGCGCGGTGTTTTGCTCGCCGCTCACGCTTATCGGCGCGGTGGCCAGGTCGGTGGTGTCGGTGGGTGTGGGCGCCGGCGTCGGGTGGCTGACCTGGTTGTTCCTCGACTTCCTCGGCGCGTTGCCACCCGCGAGCGGCCAGGCGGTGGGGGTGTACGTGGGCGTCGTCGTTGCGTGGTTCATCGCGCCGAACGAAAACGGGCGCGAAGGCGTGAGGTACCTCATGGAGGGCATCGCGCCAACCGCGGGATACCGACTTTTCTGGATTGCGACTACGCTATTAGTTGCGCTCGCTGCGGGCGTAGTTGTCAGCCAGGCCCATCTCCAGATAGTTTAGAGTTCAATGAGTGATGATGCGTCGCAACGCATGGTTGACCGCGGAAATGTTCGAAAGAGGAACAATGGCAACGAAGAATAGCGCACAGAGCGTGACGAAGAAGGAACGGCGTGACATGGCCCGCGAGCGAGCGCGGATCCTACGGGAGCAGGAAGCTAAGCGGGCACGCCGCAATAAGGCGCTCATGATTGGTGGAATCGTGCTCGCGGTCGCGCTTGTGGTCTTCGCCATTTTGCAGATCGTCGGCAAGGGTGGCAAGGCAAACACGGGCGATTACGAGGGCACGGTCCGCCCCGCCACGCTCGCCAACGTCACGGACGACTACGGCATTGACGTCAATGCGGCCGGCGTGGCAGGCCAGGTGGTCGAGGATGCGGGCGTCTTCGCCGTCTATTCCGACTACACGTGCTCGGGCTGCATCAACCTCGAGCGCAACTATGCCGACACCTACCACAACCATGCCGACGCCGGCGAGCTCTCGGTGCGCCTCTACCCGGTGGCGACCCTGAACAACTCGGTGTCCGATAACGCCGCCGCGGCCATGTTCTACGTGGCCACATACGCCCCCGAGCAGGCGTGGGCCTACAACGACGCGCTGTTCGCACGCACCGCCGAAGCAGTCAAGGGCGGCGGAAGCGCGCCCACCCTCGCCGAGTTCGCCGACATCGCCAAGAGCGTGGGCGTGCCCGACGACGTGGCCAACGACCTGCCCGCGTCCGTCGCCTCCGACGACTGGAAGGCTGTGGCCGTTGCGGCCACCGACTCCTTCCGCGAGAAGGGCTACACCGCCACGCCCACCCTCGAGGTCAACGGCGTGGTGGACGATTCCTGGCTGGCGGAGGGCGACGTCGACTCGGTGATCCAGTCCGCGATCGAAGCCGGCGCGAAGTAAGCCTGGCGCCAGCGTGAAGTGAATCTGACGCCGGGAAGCCGGTGCGGGGCCGCGGGGAAGCATCCCCGCGGCCCCGCCGCATCCCCGCATGCTTGCTTTGTCAATGGTCGCGGGTATCTGGCACACTGGGATCGTCTGGCCCGTGCCAGGTGCCTCCTTAGCTCAGTTGGTAGAGCGCCGCTCTTGTAAAGCGAAGGTCGTCAGTTCGAGTCTGACAGGGGGCTCTCCCAAGGCTCCGGAACCCACCAGGGCCGGGGCCTTTGCTGTTCTGGTCGAGTCCATGGTCGTGAACCTGAGGCCCACCAGGCCAAAATAGCAACCGGCAGCCGGTATATTCACGACTCCTGTCGAACGCGCTCTGTCCCTTACTCCAGCCGCCAGTCGATCGGCTCCGCGCCCTGCTCCACGAGCAGGGCGTTCGCGCGCGAGAACGGCTTGGAGCCGAAGAAGCCCCGGGTGGCGGACAACGGCGAGGGGTGGGCGGAGGTGATCCTCGGCGTCGTGCGAAGAAGGGGCGTCAGCTCTTGGGCCTGCCGGCCCCACAGGATCGCTACGAGCGGCTGGTCGCGCTGGGCGAGCACGCGGATGGCGTGGTCGGTGATTGCCTCCCAGCCTTTGCCCCGGTGTGACGCCGGCGCACCCGGCCGCACGCTCAGCACCCTGTTGAGTAGCATGACGCCGTGCTCGCACCACGGGGTGAGGTCGCCGTGGGAGGCGGGAGCGATGCCGAGGTCGTCGCTCAGCTCTCGGTAGATGTTCGCCAGCGACCTCGGGAGCGGGCTGACCTGCCTGTCCACCGCGAAGCTCAACCCGATGGGGTGTCCGGGCGTGGGATAGGGGTCCTGGCCTACGATTAGAACCCGCACCTGGCTCAGCGGGTAGGAAAACGCGCGCAGTACGTTCTTCCCGGCGGGCAGGTAGCCGTGCCCGGCGTCGTTCTCGGCGCGCAGGAAGTCCCCCATCGCGTGGATGTTGGCTTCTACCGGCGCCATCGCCTCGGCCCATTCGGGATCCATGACGTCGCTCAAACTCATGCCTTTAACCTACACCGCCCACATCCTGATATCCGCCCTGCGGCGGACATCGGGGAGCTTGCACCTCGAATAGAATCGGCTTAATAATGCCGGCGAGGAAGCTAGGTTCGTGGTAGAAGAAATAGCAGTACGCACAAACGACCTGTCAAAGTTGTACAAGGTAGGCCGTTCGCACGTCGTCGCCCTCAACCAGGTCAACCTTGAGGTTAAGAAGGGTACGTTCGTGGCCGTGGTCGGCACGTCCGGCTCGGGCAAGTCCACGCTGCTCAACATGCTCGCGGGCCTGGAGCCGCCGTCGGCGGGGAGCGTGGAGGTGGCCGGGTGCCGGATCGACAAGATGAGCCAGGCCGAGCTGGCCGCGTTCCGCCGCGACCACGTGGGTTTCGTCTTCCAGTCGTTCAACCTCATGCAGGAAATGACGGCGCTGGACAACGTGGCCCTGCCGCTCACTTTCCGAGGGATGGGCAAGGCGGAGCGGCGCAAGCGGGCCGCCCGGGCGCTCACCACGCTGGGCCTGGGCACGCACCTGAATCACAAGCCGAGCCAGATGTCGGGCGGTGAGCAGCAGCGTGTCGGCATTGCGCGCGCGCTCGTGTCCAACCCGGAGATTGTCTTCGCGGACGAGCCCACCGGCAACCTCGATTCCCACACCGCCGCCGCCACGCTTGACCTGTTTCGCCGCCTCATCGCGCACTACCACCAGACGTGGATCATGGTCACCCACGATCGGCACCTGGCCAGCTACGCGGACGTCATCGTTTCGATTGGCGACGGCCGCATCCAAGACATCACGCACACCAACCATATGGACTGAGGAGACACCCGTGAAACGCTTCAGCACCCTTTTGGCCTTCCTAACGTTGCTTTTCGCAGGCCTCATCGTTCCCGCCGCCAGCGCGGATACGGCAGATGCCCCCGAGCCGGGCGACGCGCCGACGGCCGACGCCCCGGTCCAGACCGGCAAGTCCACCCCGCGTCTCATGGTGGAGGGCTTTACTACCACGCCGAAGCCCGTGGTGGCAGGCAGCGATTTCGACATCGTCTTCACCGTCCGCAACACCTCCGCTACGGCCCGGGTGCAGAACATCAAGTTCTCCCTGTCGGCCGAGGGCGGGTTGCTGCCGCGCTCGGGGTCGGCGTCGGTGTACCTGGCCAAGCTCGGCCCGCGCGAGTCGGTGGACGTCACCATGTACTACACGTCCCTGCCCACGCTTGAGGACAGGCCCTACCCGCTCACCCTCACGATCGAGTATGAGGACGCGGATTTCACGGCCCTGACCTCCACTGAGACCGTGGCGGTCGTGGTCAGCCAGCCGGCCCGTGTGGAGACGTCGGTGCCGCAGGTGACGCCCGAGATGCTCACCCTCGGCGGCGAGGGCTCGATCGTGTTCACCGTGAACAACCTGGGCAAGTCCGCGATCTCGAACGTCAAGGCTTCCATCAAGGAGGGACAGGCGATCACGGGGCAGGAGGCCTACGTGGGCAACATCGCCGCGGGTTCCACTGCGAACGTTGACATGATCGTCCGAGCCGAGGACGTCACTGAGGGGCCCATCACTCTCGTCCTCACTTACGAAAACTCCGAGGGGGAGACGGCCAGCATCGAGCGCGAGGTGCCCGTCA
This sequence comes from Trueperella sp. HMSC08H06, assembly GCF_001808465.1. Lineage (NCBI taxonomy): Bacteria > Bacillati > Actinomycetota > Actinomycetes > Actinomycetales > Actinomycetaceae > Trueperella > Trueperella sp. HMSC08H06. Next base: position 4,768 of record NZ_KV793355.1, on the reverse strand, counting down.
CCGTCATCGAAATGATTCCCGAGGATGGCCCCATCGCTCCCGGGGACATCGACGAAGAGGAGTCCACGATCCCGTGGGGTCCGATCGCGATTGGTGCGTTGGTGTTGATCGGCGTCGTGATCGTGGCGGTGATGGCCGTGCGTCGTCATCGGAAGAAGAAGGACGTCGAGGACGAGGCGGACGCGCTGAGCCTCCTGGATAGCGACGGCCTGATCTAAATGCGCTTTACCGACATCCTCGCATCGGCGGTGGCGTCACTACGACGCCGGCCGTTGCGTACCGTCCTGACCTCGACGGGCGTGGTGATCGGCACGATGGCCGTGGTGGTGATGATTTCGCTCGGTGTCGGGCTGGCGCGGCAGAACGAGGTGAGCGCCAACAGTCCGTCGGTGCGGCAGGTGAGCGTGCAGTCGCCGCCGCGGGCCGAGCGGGGTAAGCCCGCGCCGAAGATGGACGACGCGCTTGCCCGGTCGCTGGCCGGTTTCGAGGGCGTGGAGGCCGTGTTTCCGGTGTATGCCGTGGACATGAAGATGAAGGCGGCGGGTATGGAGGAGTACCTCCAGATCCGCGCCATTCCGTCCGACGGTTTCGAGAAGCTGGGCTATGAGCTGGCCTGGGGCGCGGCGCCCGTGCACGGCGGCACCGTGCAGTTGCTTGCGGGTGGCAAGGCCAACCAGTCGTGGGACCCGCGCACTGGCGAGTCGAAGGAGATCGACCTCCAGGGCCGCACCTACTTCCTTACGGTGGAAACCGAGGGCGGCATGGCCTACGAGATGGCGGAGCCGCAACCGGCGCCGAGCGAGGGTTCGAGTGAGGGTTCGAGCGAGGGTTCTGGGGGCTCGGGTGAGGGCACGACGTCGGTCGCGCCGCCGCGTCCGATCCTCGCCACCGTTTCGGGGCAGCTGTACGAGGAGCCGCAGGTGTGGTCGATGATATCGTCGTCGTACTTCGCCGACCTCGACACGTTGGTGGCGGCCCTGAAGAAGTCGATCTCCACCGAGAAGCTACCCGGCCAGGAGAGCGCGAACGCCAAGCCGGGGCGCAACTTCATTTACAACGAGTTCATCGTCATGGCCAAGGACGCCGACGCCGCCCTCAGCCTTTCCGAGGAGTTGCGCGATTCGGGTTACGGGGCTTACTCGGAGGCCGAGTGGATTCTCGAGGCGAAGAAGACGGCGGCGCGCATCCAGGCGGCGCTCGGCGGAATCGGCGCGATCTCGATGCTTGTGGCCGCGATCGGCATCGCGAACACGATGCTCATGAGTGTGTATGAGCGCCAGCGCGACATCGGTGTGATGAAGGTAATCGGCGCCTCGATGCGGGACATCCGGAGGCTGTTCCTCGTGGAATCCTCCTCGATCGGCTTCCTTGGTGGCGTGATTGGGATCGTGCTCAGCTACGTGCTGTCGGCGGTCATCAACACGTTGGCCTCCTCGCCCGACCAACAAGGTGGCGGCATCTCCCAGATCCCGCCGCTGCTGGCGGTGGCGGCGGTTGCGGGCGCGACCTTCATCGCGATGGCGTCGGGCATGGTGCCCGCGCGCCGGGCCATGAGGCTCAGTCCGCTGGCGGCGATGACGGCACAGCGCTAGCGGCTGGGCCGGGACTGGCGCACCAATCCTTCCTGTTTGCGGCGTCTTTCTGACATCCGCGACGGCAATTTGCTATCGCGCGTGTCGGAAAGGCGTCACAAATTATTGTCGGAGGGGCGCGCTAGAGTGGTGGGCATGGACGACGAGCTGACAGAGGTGGAGCGTTCGATCCTCGACATCGAACGCGGTTGGTGGCGGATGGCCCCTACCCGGGAGCAGGCCATCCAGCGTCAGCTGGGGATGACGGCGTCGAAGTACTACCTGGTCCTGTCGCGGATGCTCGACGAGCCGCGGGTGTGGACTGCTGATCCCGCGCTTGTGGACCGGCTGCGGCGCTTGCGCGACTCGCGCCTGACCGAGCGCGGCCTTGACTTGCCGGAGGTGCCGGCCCCTCATGCGCCGCGCGGGGGAGGGCCCGAGGTGGGTGACGGGTCTGACTTGGGTGACGGTGAGTCCGGCGGTGAGGGCGAGGCGGGTGGCCAGAGCGGGCAGGACAGCCAGGGCGCACTCGAGCTCGACGGGCGCGATTAGGCCGCAGATAGGACTGGGGGCGCCGACGAGGCGCGGGCGGCTCGGCCGCGAGCCGAAACACAGCCCGGAATCTCGATTCGGTGCCGATTCCCTGTAAACTTGCCCCGTGGCCACTACATATCCTGAAGACGAATTCGACCGACTCGCCGCCGAGCGCAAGACGATCGGCGGCCACCGCCAGCCTCCGAGTGCTCGCCCGTGGATCATCGGGATCGTCGCGGTCTTGGTGCTTGCCCCCTTGCTGGGCATCGGCATTGGGAAGTTGGTTGCGGGGTCGGACTCGCCGCGGGTGGAGACGACGTCGTCGGCGCCTGCCCAGGAGACCACGGAGCCGGAGGCTACGGAGACCAGCGCCGCGCCCACCGAGGAGCCGAGCGCCACGGAGGAGCCCAGCGCCACCGAAGAGCCGGCGGCTGAGCCGAATCTGAGTCAGCGGGTGCTCGTGCTCAACGGCCGCGGGACCGCGGGCTTTGCCGGGCAGCAGTCGGCGATCCTGCAGGAGGCTGGGTTTACGAACCTCAACGTGGCCGATTACAAGGGTGGGGCTGAGCCGACCGAGTCCACCGTGTATTACAGCGGCGCCGAACATAAGGGCACCGCGACGAAGGTAGCTGAGACCCTTGGGTTTGCGAACGTCGTGGAGGATGCGGCGGTGACGGGGCAGTACCAGACGGAGGTTGTCGTCGTCGCGAGGTAGCACCTCGGGCGGCGCATGCGGAGCCTCACGCTCTCACGAGAAGTTGATATAGCCGCGCTCAACTTTTAGCCGGCGGTGAAACGGCCGGGCGCGGTCGTGGGGAGATTTGCACTCCCGGGCGTCGAGTGCCAAAATCGTTACTGGCACTCTTGAAGTGAGAGTGATAATTCTGCAGCCGATGAGGCTCGCCGATGGCCGGGAAGGAAACGGCCGCACGCGGGTCGTCCGTCGCGGGCGTCGGCTGGACAACCACTAACGTGGAGGAAGTTCGCATGGCAAAGATCATTCATTTCGATGAAGAGGCGCGCCGCGGGATGGAGCGGGGCCTGGACCTGCTCGCCAACACCGTCAAGGCAACGCTTGGCCCCAAGGGCCGCAACGTGGTTCTCGACAAGCAGTGGGGCGCCCCCTCGATCACCAACGACGGCGTGTCCATCGCCAAGGAGATCGACCTGGAGGATCCGCTCGAGCGCATCGGCGCTGAGCTGGTGAAGGAAGTCGCGAAGAAGACCGACGACGTCGCTGGCGACGGCACCACCACCGCCACCGTGCTCGCCCAGGCGCTCGTTAAGGAGGGCCTGCGCAACGTTGTGGCCGGCGCGAACCCGATCGCCCTGCGCCGCGGCATTGACCTGGCGGTTGACGCCGTCGTCAAGCAGCTGCTCAAGGACGCGAAGGAAGTTGAGACCCGCGAGGAGATCGCCGCTACCGCGGGTATTTCCGCGGGCGACGCCGAGATCGGCGAGCTCATCGCCGAGGCGCTGGACAAGGTCGGCAAGGAAGGCGTGGTCACCGTTGAGGAGTCCAACACCTTCGGCACCGAGCTGGAGCTCACCGAGGGCATGTCCTTCGACAAGGGCTACCTCTCCCCGTACTTCGTAACCGACGCGGACCGCCAGGAAGTCGTGCTCGAGGACGCCTACGTCCTGCTCGTCGAGTCGAAGATCTCGAACGTCAAGGACCTCCTGCCGCTGCTGGAGAAGGTCATGCAGACCGGCAAGCCGCTGGCCATCATCGCTGAGGACATCGAGGGCGAGGCCCTGGCCACCCTCGTGGTCAACAAGATCCGCGGCACCTTCAAGTCCGCCGCCGTCAAGGCCCCCGGCTTCGGCGACCGCCGCAAGGAGATGCTCCAGGACATGGCAGTCCTCACCGGCGGCCAGGTCATCTCCGAGACCGTTGGTCTCAAGCTGGACACCGCCGATATCTCGATGCTCGGCCAGGCGCGCAAGGTCGTCATGACCAAGGATGCCACCACCATCGTTGACGGCGCCGGCACCGAAGAGGACATCAAGGCTCGCGTGTCCACGATCAAGGTCCAGATCGAGAACTCCACCTCCGATTACGATCGCGAGAAGCTGCAGGAGCGCCTCGCCAAGCTCGCGGGCGGCGTGGCCGTCATCAAGTCGGGCGCGGCCACCGAGGTCGAGCTCAAGGAGCGCAAGCAGCGCATCGAGGACGCGATCCTCAACGCGAAGGCCGCCGTGGAAGAGGGCATTGTCGCTGGTGGTGGCGTTGCTCTGATCCAGGCGGGCGACGAGGTCCTGGCCGGACTCGGGCTCGAGGGCGACGAGGCCACCGGTGCGCAGATCGTCAAGATTGCCGTGGCCGCCCCGCTCAAGCAGATCGCTGAGAACGCTGGCCTCGAGGGCGGCGTCGTTGCGGAGAAGGTCCGCTCGCTCCCCGCGGGCCAGGGCCTCAACGCCGCCACCGGCACGTACGAGGACCTGCTCGCCGCCGGCATCGCCGACCCGGTCAAGGTGACCCGCTCTGCCCTGCAGAACGCCGCCTCGATCGCAGGCTTGTTCCTCACCACGGAGGCCGTGGTGGCGAACAAGCCGGAGCCGGCAGGCGCTGGTCATGATGACCCCGCCGCGGGCATGGGTGGCATGTACTAAGCCGCACGTAGCTGGATAGGGGGCGGCCCGCCGAGGAGACTCGGCGGGCC